>DNPP01000231.1:0-1626 GCA_003501365.1 Bacillota bacterium | reverse complement strand
ACAGATCTTTTGGGGTATCATTGATATTACATCTTTCCTGTTCCTTTCGATTTTTTTAAAAGTATTACTGGCATTTTTGATATTTATTCTGATTCAACTAATGCTTCATCCGGACGATCTGACTGAGTTTGTAGCGAAAATTTTCGGATTGGAGTTATCGGTTAAAAAAGCCAAAGAAGTCAAAAACGCCCTGAAAGACTTCGAACAAGCTCAAAAACAGATTGAATATATGACGGCCCTCAATAAAGCAACAGTTGAATTTATCGCACCGTCTTTCGAGGATCAAATATTAAAAAGTCCCAAAAGTATTGGGGAAGAAATTCGTTCGATCGTAAAAGATATTTTATTATCAATATATAATTCCCAATCAAAGGTGACAATTCAGGTCATCTCCATTACCGATCAGGCTATTGATGCTTTAGATGAGCATATCGCAGCTCACATCCGATTGGATTGCCGTAAGAATATTAATGTGGGCAATGTTTATGATGATATGCTCGGAATTGCGGTTTTTCGCGGTAATCTTGCAGATGATGAAACGATTATCGTCCTTGATGCCGGAAATGCCGGTTGTTTACTAACCGAAGGCGAATTAAGCGCCGCTTCCAATTTGTATTTATCCATATCGACGATTATGACGTGGGCTGGGGCTCATCACGATTGTTTAACTCTATTGGGACCCATTGAAGTAGAAGAAGGAGGCAACTAGATGGCTGTGAATACTTGCCGGATGGCTATCATATCCAAAAGACCGTTTAAAATTGAAAGTAATAAGCCGGTACCGAAAAATGTCTCCTCCGGGATTCAGACTTTACGGGAGATAGCGGCTTCTTATGAAAAAAAGAGGAAATAGTATATTTATTCCTGATATGGTGAAAGATACCTCTTAAAAGTTATAAGGGGGTATTTTTTTGGGGTTTTCACAGAAGAAACAACCGCCGGGAGTTAAAGTGATTCAATCCAGCGGGGGATCTGGCAAATCGATTCAAGCGGGGATGGATAAATTAAAAAAGCTTCTTAAATAGACATTTTGAAAATAGCGGGAAATTTATTCCGGCTATTTTTTTTGGTTGTTATTGATGAGAATACTATAAAAGAATGGCGGTTTTGATGGCCCACGGATTCCACCGGCTTGCCTACTTTTTGAGCGACCAAAAAGTAGGCAAAGTCGCCGAGAACCCATATTTCTCGGTCTCTCCTTCATTTCTTCTTACCTCCATGTTCGAAGTAGGTGTTTTTGATTGAACCGACGCTGCCGTCCGTGGCAACGTCTTCTTGAGCTGTTTTGAATGCCGACGGCTAAAGACTTCCTGTCTTAAAGCCGCGCCGTCGCCATCCCTGAGCGACGGGTGCAGGTTCAAATAAGTTGCTGCGGTTGGGAAGTTCCTTTTTATCATCAACTTTTTACGATTTGGATTTGCAATATCATCTTATGATATATAGCATTTACGTGGTATTTGTTAGCTGTTTTTTAAATCATATATGTGTCCGGTATCTTTCATAAGCGTTGTTACTGTGATGCTAAGGTATGTGGGTTTAAATTAGTCCTCTAATGGTCATTTAATAATTATAAAAATTACCTTTTATTGAAAGTCAGATAACCGATTAAGTGGGATGTAACCATCT
>DNPP01000110.1:10297-14793 GCA_003501365.1 Bacillota bacterium | reverse complement strand
GTCCCCGGAGTCAGATCCAACTCCGCGCCGTATTTACGGATCCTTTCATACCGTTCTTTGCTCATATTATCCGGCATAATTACAACTGCTTTATAACCCATTAGATTACAGATATACGAAACTCCAATCCCGAAATTTCCAGTGGAAGGTCCCAAAATGGTATGTTCACCCGGGATAATCTCTCCATCTACACAACCCTCGATCAAAGTTGCATAAGCAGGTCCCACCTTATGCGATCCGGATGGAAACTCCTTACCCAGCATTACTACGATATTGGCATCCACACCGGTTAGTTCCTTGGGCAATACAATCTTACGGACCTGGTTCTGAGCGTCTTTCCAGCTAATATTAAACAAGTTGATGGGGTCCAATTCATTGCCTTTTAAGGATTTTAATGCCTTGCTCCTGATATTTACATCCATCGTTTCAGGATGAAGCATCTCGGTATAGGTAGGTCCAAACGGGATTTTTCGCATCGTCATTTTATTGCCTCCGATTCAATTTTTTCCTCAGCCAGTAAACTCAAAATTACGGCTTCGGCCACCTCAAAATATTCATCTAAATCAAATTCAGCTTCATCGATCAAATACTGCATCGATGCTCCCATCATTAATGAGACCATCAAGTAGGGAATCATCCGCTGATATCGTACATCTCCGGTTTTGGATCGGGACCGCTCGTTCAATACTTTTTGGATATCTTTACGCCAGGTATCAAAAGTCCGTTGAAACGTGGACCGCACCTCCGGATCAACCGTACCTTGAACCCAATAATCAAACTGGACGTAATCCAGCTTTTTATGGTTAAGAATTACATCTCTTTTTTCGCTAAAGAGGGCGTGCAGGTTTTCGGCAGATGACTTGTGTTCCAAGTCCACCTGCTGCTGCCGGTTTTCCGAAAACCAATGTTGAATATCGTTCAATAAGGCGATCAATAGATCGTTCTTGGTCGGAAAATAATAATGCAGATTGGATTGAGTCATATCCGCTTCTTCGGCGATTAGATGCATTCGGGTACCGCTGATCTTTTCCTTGGCAATCACCTCTAAAGTCGCTGCCAGAATTTTTTTGCTAATATCCTTAGGCATAATCAATACCTCGAGACTAATTTCTTATCTATCGCCCGGAAAAAGTATACGACCTTTTCACATTGGCGTTTATCAATGATTCCAGCGTCTGAACCGGGTTTTTCACTTTGCTCAGAAAAATCATGGCTGCAATGATATAAGGTTTATAGCCGGCTTGTTTATAAAGCGGCGCCCGATAACGATCAAATACCGAAGCGGCAACTTCACCCTGCTGGCAACTGACACCGCTAATATCCGCGGGCAGGCAGTGCAAATATAAACCCTTACCCCCTCGGGTATTCTTCATCATCGCCTCAGTACATTCCCAATCCTTATGCTTGGCATTCTCCGCCAACAATTCGGCCTCCAAGGCCTTGATTCCGTTAAAGTCACCCTCACCGTACATGGCCGTTCTTCTCTCCATCGCCGCATAAGAAGCCCAGCTCTTAGGATAAACAATATCGGCATCCTGAAATGCTTCGGCCATCGAATGGGTTTTACTGAACTTACCGCCGCTGGCAGCGGCATTCTTTCCGGCAATCTCTTCAACATCTTCCATAAGATCATAGCCTTCAGGGTAAGCCAAGGATACTTCCATCCCCATGCGAGTCATCAAACCGATAATACCTTGAGGCACTGATAACGGTTTACCGTAACTGGGGGAATATGCCCAGCTCATTGCGATCTTTTTTCCCTTAAGCTGTTCCACTCCGCCAAAATGATGAATCAAATGCAATAAATCAGCCATACTTTGGGTCGGATGATCAATGTCGCATTGTAAATTAACCAAAGTCGGCCGCTGTTGTAAGACTCCGTCATCAAAACCTTCTTGAACGGCGGCAGCTACTTGACGCATATAAGCATTCCCCTTGCCGATATACATATCATCGCGAATACCGATGACATCAGCCATGAATGAAATCATATTGGACGTTTCACGGATGGTCTCACCATGAGCAATCTGCGATTTCCCTTCGTCCAGATCCTGCACGGTCAGTCCCAGCAAATTGCTGGCGCTGGCAAAACTAAATCGGGTCCTGGTCGAATTGTCGCGAAACACTGAAATCGCCAATCCACTATCGAAAATACGGGGTGAAATATTCTTTTCACGCATAGCGCCCAGAATATCCGCAACCGTAAATACGGCTTGTAATTCCTGGACGGTTTTTTCCCAAGTTAATAAAAAATCATGATTATACATTTGCCGATAATCAAGCTTTGCCAATCTTTGCAATGAATCGTTGCTCTCTGTCATATCGTCGCTCCTCTATGATTTATACTTACCCTGATTTATCCAAAATTAGATTGACTAGTCAATCTAATTTTTTTAAATTAAATAGATGAATTATATGATTTCCACTCGAACAACCTGATTATGGTTTAAAAACAATACTCCCCGGCTTCATCGATTCAATAACTGCCAGTGAATCCAGCCTTATCCCCTGATCTTTCAAAATCTTCCCGCCTTGTTGAAATCCTTTTTCGATTACAATGCCTACTCCCACTAACTTGGCATTAGCCTGAACCACAATCTCTTTTAGCCCCAAAGCCGCACTGCCGTTTGCCAAAAAATCATCAATGATTAAAACGCGATCCGTTTCATTGAGATATCTTTTAGAGACCCTAATCTGATAGTACTTATCCTTGGTAAACGAGAAAACCCGACTTTCATAGGTTTCCGCATCAAGATTCTTGGACTCGGTTTTCTTGGCAAATAGTACCGGTATTCCAAAATACTGGGCTGTAATGCAAGCGACGGCAATTCCCGATGCCTCGATGGTTAGAATTTTAGTAACGATCTCGTCTTTATAACGTTCTTTAAATTCCTTCCCGATCTCATTCATGAGCTGAATATCAATTTGATGATTCAAGAAACTGTCTACTTTCAAGATATCTTCACTATCAACTCGGCCTTTGGCTAATATCGCGTCTTTTAAAAGTTGCATTTGTTTCTCCGCCGTAGTAATGAAACGGCTAATTCCCTCCTTTGATGATAGTCTCATGATAATACCATTGTCGAGTTCTCTTGCTCCGGATAACTTAATTGCTTAATTCATTGCGGCCGCGGCATTTGACAAATTTCCCCCAACCCGGCTGGCCGACAAATTGTCCTTCCTTATAAACCAACTGACCACGGCTAAATGTCAGTACCGGATAGCCCGTTAAAGTTACCCCTTCCCAAATGGTATAATCCACCGCAGAATGCATATTCTGTTGGGAAATGGTCACTTTTTTCGCGGGGTCGTAAATCACAATGTCGGCATCACTACCAACCGCAATCGTCCCTTTTTCCGGGGCGCAACCAAATATCTTGGCCGGATTGGTGGCGCAAATTTCAACTGCTTTATTAAACGAAAGCTTACCCCGGTTAGCCGCACCCAACATATATGGGTATAAATTTTCAATCCCCATACAGCCGTTAGGAATCTTGGTAAAATCATCTTTGCCCCAATCTTTCTCAAAGGATTGAAACGGGCAATGATCCGTTGCCACGGTCTGGATATCGCCCCGTCTGATACCATCCCAAAGCGCATCTTGGCTCTCCTGACCTTTGATCGGAGGCGAACAGACGAAATTTCGCCCATCTTTACGTTGATATACTTCATTGGTAAAATTCAAATACTGCGGGCAAGTCTCGGCATAAATTTTATACCCTTCATCCCGAGCCTTGGTGACTTCGGCCAAACCTTCTTTACAGGCCAGATGAACGATATATAAGGGCGCATTGAAAGCCTTAGCCAAATGGATTGCCCGCTTAATTGCTTCCGCTTCCACGAATTCGGGACGGCTTTCATAGTGATACCATGCGGATGTCTTCCCGGCGGCCAGTAATCGCTGAGTACGCCGTTCAATCAAAGCCGGATTTTCAGCATGAACCGCGATTAAAGCCCCGCTCTCCTTCGATTTTTCCAGGGCATCGGCCAAAACTCCATCATCCACCATCAGATCTTTGTATACCATATACAATTTAAAGCTAGGCACTCCATAAGTAACCGACTTCTCAAACTCAGCCAGCACTGCCGGGGTTAGATCGGTAATGGCCGTGTGAAAGGCAAAATCTACACAAGCCTGGGGCTTAAAAATCTTTACCCGCTCTTCTACGGCTTCCACCAATCCCTGGCCTTTGCCCTGAACCGCAAAATCAAAAACAGTAGTCACCCCGCCGCAAGCTGCAGCCAGGGTCCCCGTTTCATAGGTGTCGGCGGATACGGCCGCGCCAACCGGAGTTTCCAAATGGACATGCGCATCAATAGCTCCCGGTAAAACATACTTACCCAAAGCATCCACAGTTTCGGCGCCGGGATGTTCCAGTCCCTGCCCGATTGTAACGATCTTACCGCCACGGATCG
This sequence comes from Bacillota bacterium, assembly GCA_003501365.1. Taxonomy (GTDB): domain Bacteria; phylum Bacillota; class UBA4882; order UBA8346; family UBA8346; genus UBA8346. The sequence goes on along the minus strand of DNPP01000110.1, from coordinate 10,377 downwards.
CCAGATCCGCCAGGTAAGACTCGGATGCCGTAATAATCGTACCATTTTTAATAATCAGATCAATCATCCAAAAGGCCTCC
>DNPP01000110.1:9558-9995 GCA_003501365.1 Bacillota bacterium | reverse complement strand
TCTCTCAACGATTCTCCGCTCTTGTCATTCTTAACTTTCAAAATCTCCGCCATAATGCTGATTGCGATTTCGGCCGGAGTCTCGGAACCGATATCGAGGCCTACCGGAGCGTAAATACATTGCAACCGCTCCTCGGAAACGCCTTCCGCTAGCAATTTTTCCTTAATTAGCTTGACCTTGCGCTTGCTGCCGATCATGCCAATATAGGCGGCTCCTGAATTAATCACTGCTTGAATGGCCGGATAGTCGGCGTCCGCTGTGGCAATCACGATATATGAGTTCCCGTCAATTTTTAGGGTTGCCAGCCCTTGCTTAAAATCGGAATCACAAACTATTTCGGTAGCTTGCGGATATTTTTCACGGCTGGCAAACTCCGGCCGGTCATCCACCACCACTAAGTGATAATCCAAAACCTCCGTTAATCTGGCGATAGCCAT
>DNPP01000110.1:0-9177 GCA_003501365.1 Bacillota bacterium | reverse complement strand
AAGTTATAGGTCACGACCCGTGAAAGATTATCACGGATAGCAGCCGTTGCTTCCCTAATCACATAAAGCTCCGCCAACCCGCCTCCGATAGTTCCGCTAATACTGCCGTCACTCTTCACAATCATTTTGGCGATATTTCGCGGGGTTGAACCTTTAGCTGCAATAATAGTGGCAATGGCAAAGGCAGCCCCACTATCCTGTAAATTTCCGGCTTCTAGAAATAGGTTCAATGGCTTCCTCCGTTCGGTCGTTGCTTACTTTCCAAACGAGCAGTTCGGGTAGTGACATTCCTCACATTGCAGGCATAACCCCCCATGAGCCAAGGCGAGTAATTCATTCCTTTGGATCTTTTCCTTGGTCAGCAGTCTCGGCAGAATCAAGTCGAAAATAGTGGTTTTATTAAACATAGCGCAAGCAGGAATTCCAATAATCGGTATCTCCTGATGGTAGGCAACCATGCACATGGAACCGGGTAAAACCGGCACCCCATAAGTTACTACTTCGGTAGCTGCCCTTCGTATGGCTGCGGGCGTAACATCATCGGCATCAACTGCCATACCTCCTGAGATTAAAACCATCTCGGCACCCTGTTCCACCATACGCATGATTTGTTGATAAAGAAAATCCGAATCATCCGGCGCATATTGCAGATCGAAAAACATACCCCCATAATGATGGATCTTTTCTTTCAAGACTTCGCCGAAGCGGTCCTGAATCCTTCCATAATAAACTTCCGAACCACTTACAATAATTCCCGTCTTTAAGGGCGCCAGCGGCTTCACTTCTAGCAATGGCCGGTGGCACAAGCAAACCGTCTCGGCTTGCTCCACGCTTCGTTTGGTCATCACCAGCGGAATAACCTTGGCCGCTGCCACGATTTGATCCTTTGCCACCATCGAATGATCATGAAGGGTTACTAACGCAATATCACCGGATTGATTGATTTCATTCAAGGCCTCACAGTTAACCCTTAACACTCCCGCAATCGTCGCTTGGATATTCGCTTTGCCTTCCAGCGGCTCCAAAACCGCTAATCCGCCGCAGGCGGCAGTTTTAGCGACCCGGTAAGCCGCGTCATTTTCTTGAATGTCATCCGCTGTCAACGGTACAATAAAAATATGATCCTTGCCGATATTCTTTAATTCCTCGATGTCCTCGGCCCGAATTACATGTCCTTTTTTAAAGGCCGCCCCTTTAAAGGAACCCGGCACAATCTTGGTCAAATCATGGGCCAACACCATTCCTACCGCATCTTCAACTTTTACTTTCTCCATGATTAATTAATCCCCGCCCTGTTGTATACCCGCTTGATAATCCGGTTGCTCTTTTCCAGCACATCGTGTTCGTCGATCGTAAATAAGCGGTCACCCTCAAAAACAATTTTACCGTCCACCATCGTCAAGGTCACATCGGAACTTTTGGCTTGATAAACCAGTTGGGCATAGATATTCGAGCCGGTAAAAGGCGAAGTGTGTAATTTATGCAAATTAATCATTACCAAATCCGCTTTTTTACCGGGTTCCAATGAACCGATATCATCGGAAAGACCCATTGTTTCAGCACCATTGAGAGTGGCCATCTCAAACACTTGCCAGGCCGGCATAGCTGTCGGACCATGTTGCGGCTTTTGGATCAAAGCGGCGGTTCGCATCTCGATAAATTGGTCCAGATTGTTATTACAAGGAGCGCCATCGGCTCCAATACTTACCCGGATGCCCCGTTTAAGCATTTCCGGGACCCGAGCGATTCCCGAGGCCAACTTTAGATTACTGGAAGGACAATGAACCGCCTTCACGCCGCTATTTTGGATTATCGCCATCTCTCGTTCATCCAACCAAATACAATGGGCTAAAATCAAATCTCCATTCGCCATTCCTAAATCTTCAAAATACAGCACGTTTCTTACATGGCGTTCTTTTTCCACCAAGGCAATCTCGCCCTGGTTTTCCGAGGCATGGGTATGAACCTTAACTTGGTACTGGCGGGATAATGCCGCTACCTCTTTTAGCAATTGGTCGCTGCACGATACGGCAAACCTGGGGGTGAAAGCATAAGACAGACGACCCCCGCACCCACCATGCCATTTTTCCAACAAATCGACACTCTCGCGAAGGGATGCCCCGGTTTCTTCCAATAAACTATCCGGTACCCCTTCGCCCCAATCCATCATGCACTTCCCGCTGATGGCCCGGATTCCGGTCTCAGCGATGGCCTCAAATGCCGATTCGGTATGATGCACTGTTTCCATGTCAATAATCGAAGTCGTACCGCCTCTAAAAAGCTCCCCAATGCCTAAAAGAGCGGAATAATAAACCGATTCGGGATCATGAGCCCCTTCGAGCGGCCAGATTCGCAGTTTTAGCCAATCCAATAATTCCAGGTCATCTGCTTGACCGCGAAACAGACTTTGGCAAAGATGGATATGAGTCTGGATGAGTCCCGGAATCACAATCTGCCCATGGGCATCAATCACCCGGTCCGCTGCCGGTTCAGTTAAACTACCAATCGACTTAATCCGATCATTCTCAATATAGATACTTCCATTCACCAGATCCCGTCCAAGGTTCATGGTTACAATCAAGGCATTCTTTATTAATGTGGTCGACATACCATCGCTCCGTTAATTTATTAAGTAATCCTTTCTCCGTGCCTCTGTGGCCAATGGATTTAGCCACAGAGGCACGGAGGGGCACAGAGACTAAAACTTATTTTCATCCTTTCATCTGCCTTACCCCAGCAGGCCGGAGTGAATAACTACCTAAATATTAATTACTATATCCACCTAATTATCAAACTTGTAACGGAATCAAGGTTTGGGTATTCACATCGACCAAACCGTGGTCGGTCAACCGAACATTGGGTATTACCGGCAGGGCAAAAGTGACCAGTAAAAGCAGGGCTGGAAAGTTGCCCCTAATTCCGAATTCATTGATCTTCTGTTTCAATAAAGAGTTTTGCCGCGCGATCTCTTCAGCCGGTTTGGTTGAGAGCAATCCGGCGATCGGCAATTCCACTAAAGCCTCGGTTTTCCCTCCCGCTACGCAAACAAAACCCCCGCCCGCATTGGAAAGAACATCAACCGCTTTTACCATGTCGTGGATATCTTTTCCCAATACCAACAGATTGTGACAGTCATGGGCTACCGTGCTGGCTATAGCACCGCGGACGAGCCCCAGGTCCTTTATAAAACAGGTCGAGTGATTACCATTAATACCGTGTCTTTCAAAGATCGACAGGATGGCAATGTCTTCTCGGGCGGATATATCTATGAAACCATCTCGGGTCGGCAGCTCAATCTCTTCTAAATCGGTAATAATCGGCATCCTGGGATTAAAGGAAATTACATTCACTTTCACGGTAGGCTTTGAAGATTTAATCGTAAAGCTCTGCTCAGTCGGTTTTGCCTTCAAAATTACCGTATTCCGGCTTTCCAACGGAAACTCCCTTTTGGGTATTTCCATTGCCATTTTCCCGGCTTTGGCTATCAACATTCCTTTGACAAAAACTTCATTGACCTTGAAATGGTCTAAACTATCGAGTAATAAAATATTGGCCAAGTTTCCAGGCTTTAAAAGACCAATCCCGGAAACGTCGATAAGTTGAGCGGCATTGTAAGTCGCCATCTTAATCGCTTCTATCGGCGGAATTCCTTCCGCAATAGCCCTTCGTATCACATGGTCCAGATGCCCGTCTTTTAATAAATCATCCGGTTCCCGGTCGTCGGTGCAAAGTGTGGCCGTGGGAGGATAATTGCATTCTTTGAGTACCGGGGCAATAGCCCCGATGTTTTGAGCAATGGAACTCTCGCGGCACTCCAACGTCATACCTGCTCTCAGTTTATATCGGGCTTCTTCGCTGTAATTGGTCTCATGACAGGAGCAGATGCCGGCGGCGAGATAAGCCGAGAGGTCCCTGCCCGTCAAATTGGGCGCATGCCCCTGTAAAAACCGGGTGTGTTTCGCGGCGGTTTCAATAATACTCATCATCCGCTCGCTTTGGTGGATCACCCCCGGAAAATCCATGACTTCGCCCAGTCCGATGACTCGTTCCATTTGAAGGATGGCAGCGATCTCTTCTTTAGTAAAAGCTGCCCCGGCGGTCTCCAATCCGATCACCGACGGCACACAGGACGGCGCCAACACATAAACCGTTAATGGAATATCCCGACTGGCATCGATAATATACTTTACGCCCTCAATACCCAAAACGTTGGCGATTTCATGAGGATCACAGGCGATGGTCGTCGTACCATGCGGCAGTATGGCCTTCGCCATGTTGGCCGGAGTCATCATGCTGCTTTCGGTATGAACATGGGTATCGATCAGTCCCGGGATCGCATATCGCGACCCGGCATCATACTCCGTCTTTCCCTGTAACGGAGTTTCACCGGGCTGATTGATATGGCCGATCCGCCCATCTACGATTCCAATTTCCGAATCATAGATCTCCTTGGTCAATAAATTGACATATTGAACATTCCTAATCACCAGATCAAATGGAATTTCTCCATGAGCAGCTGCAATGACTGGATTTTTTTTCATACGTCTACCGCTCCTCCCGCGAATACGGCAAGCTTAATGCCTCCGGTGTTGCTACCCGCCGGTTTTTGGTCTCCCGGGTCACCACTATCAATACAAAAAAAGTAAACAGATAGGGCAACATTTTCAGGAAATAGGAAGGGACACTGACTCCAAATGACTGCATTTGAAAGCCTAAAGAATCGATGATCCCAAAAAGGTAAGCGCCCAGGAGAGCCTTGATTGGATTCCACATCGCAAAAATGACTAAAGAAAGTGCAATCCAGCCCTTACCGGCGGTCATATTCTCAAGCCAAGCAGGCGCATAAGCCAGAGATAGATAGGCGCCGGCAACCCCGGCCATCATTCCACCCAATATTACTGCAATATAACGTACTTTGAAAACGTTAATTCCCGCTGCATCAACGGCCCCAGGATTTTCCCCAACCGCCCTCAAAATAAGTCCGGTTTTCGTTTTATACAATACAAACCAAATAACGGCCACTAACCCAAAGCTTAGATATACCAATAAATCATGGGTAAATAGTATCGGCCCCAGCCAGGGAATTTTACAGAGTCCCGGTATTGGCACCGTTTGAAAGGTGGCCGGAGCCGGTATCCCAATGAAGGGTTTCCCAAGATAAGCGCTGAGCCCGGTACCGAAAATCGTTAAGGCAAGGCCGCTTACCACTTGGTTTGCGCGCAGTGAAATCGTTAAAAATGCATGAATTACCGCTATGATGCCGCCGGCTATCATTGCAGCCAGAATTCCAGCCCATTGATTATGGGTATAAACATCTACGGCAAATCCCGTTACCGCACCCATCAACATCATGCCTTCCACGCCAAGGTTCATCACCCCGGCTTTTTCACAAATCAATTCTCCCAAGGCCGAAAATAACAAGGGTGTGCCTAAGATGATCCCGGTGACTAAAACTGCCATGATAATCGAGTGCTGCATGGAATAACAGTCCTTTCATTTTCGTTTATACGTAAAAAGTTAGAAATTAAAGAAGGCTCATCGCTTTTTAAGTCGATACTGACCCAAAATTTCGCCACCGAGTACAAAAAACAGGATTGCCCCTTGTAACATGGAAACTGTGGCGGCAGGAAAACCGGAGGTCTGAATGCTAAATCCACCCACGAGTAACCCGCCAAGCAGAAAAGCGACTACAATAATCGTCCAGGGATTAAGCCGTCCCAGCCAAGCAACAATGATTGCAGTAAAGCCATAGCCCGGTGAAATACCTTGCTGCAGGCGTTGAGTAATTCCAGATACTTCAGTCATTCCAGCTATTCCGGCAATACCTCCGCTGATAAACATCACCAGCAAAATGTTTCTCACAAAGCTCATTCCTGCATAATCAGCCGCTTTCGGACTTTCCCCACAGACTCTGATTTCATAACCCCATTTGGTATATTTTAAAACGAAATAAAAGATAACCGCAATCGCCAGCCCTACAAACAAACCCATATGGATCCGGGTGTGTCCAAGAGTAGGCAATGTAGCACTGGGTGAAAACGTTTTTGTGTATGGAAAATTAAAGCCCTGGGGATCCCGCCATGGACCAAAAACCAAAAAGTCCACCCAAAGGATGGCCACGTAATTTAAAAGCAAAGTACTGATCGTTTCATTCACCTTAAAATAAGCCCGGGGGATGGCCGGAATAAGGCCCCATATTCCACCCGCGATAAATCCGGCAATCAGCATTGCCGGCAGCAACAGATAGGCGGGCCAATTAGGAAAAGCCAAAGCAATGCCGGTTGCTGCAAAAGCTCCCATATAAAATTGCCCTTCAGCCCCGATGTTCCAAAGTTTCATCCGGAAAGCCAGTGAAACCGCCAAACCGGTTAGCAGTAAAGGGATAGCTTTCACAACCGTTTCCGATAATCCATAAGCCGAACCAAAAGCACCCTGAAACATTAAAAAATATATTGTAAAAGGATTTTTATCGGTCAACCAAAAAAAGATGCCGGCAAAAACCAAACCCAAAAGCAAAGATATAATGGGAACCCCAAATAGTGCCACCTTGGAAGTTTCATTCGTCTTTTCAAAATACCAATTCTTAAAAATATTACGCATTACACTCCATCATCCTTTTCCCAGCCATCATCATTCCTAAGGCTTCGATAGTTGTATTGGCGGGGTTTACAATTCCCATGATTTCACCCCCATGAAGCACCGCAATCCGGTCCGAAAGCTCAAAAAGTTCTTCCAATTCCTCAGAGATAAGTAATATGGCCTTACCGGAGTTTCGTTGCTCCAGTAGCAGTTTGCGGATACTTTCCGTCGCTCCGATATCAAGTCCCCGCATGGGGTAAACGGCTACAATCAAATTGGGATTGGATTCAATTTCCCTCGCCAGTAATAATTTCTGTAAATTACCGCCCGACATCATTTTAATCGGATAACTGGGACTTGAAACCTTAATATCAAACCGTTCAATTAACTCATTGGTTATGGTTCGGATTTTCGCCCAGTTAATAAAGAAGCCCTGCATTTTCCGATAACTTTTTAAGATCATATTTTCAAAGGCATTTAAATTGGGGACTAAGCCGGTGGTCATCCGGTCTTCCGGTATATAGCTGACACCGGCGTCGATTAATTTTTGACAAGTAGTTCCCGTACAGTCCAGCTCGCCAACAAAAACTTGGCCGCTTTCGACCTGCCGAAGTCCGGCAATGACTTCAGCCAAATCCTTTTGACCGTTACCGGCCACTCCGGCAATACCCAATATTTCTCCGGATTTAATATTTAAAGATACTTCTTTAAGAGTTAAATGTCCTCGATCACCCATTGCGGATATATTTTGAATCTCTAGAACTTGAGGGCCCTCTAAAGATTTTTCCTTCTCGATTTTACGTATAATATCACGACCAACCATCATTTTAGCCAGTTCGGTTTCACTGGTCAAACCGGTTTGAACGGTACCGACATTTTTGCCGTCCCGCAACACTGTGATACTATCGGTATTTTCCATGACTTCATTCATCTTATGAGATATTACAATGACTGCTTTACCATCATTAGCCATACTTCGAAGTGTTTTATATAATTCAATCGATTCTTGGGGAGTGAGTACCGCGGTCGGTTCGTCCAAAATAAGGATTTCCGCCCCTCGAAACAACATTTTAACAATTTCCACTCTTTGTTGCTCACCTACAGAAAGCTGCCATATCTTGGCATGCGGTTCAATGGCTAAACCATATTTTTGAGAACAATCCAATATTTCGGTTTCAATTTTTTTAACACTATAAAGCTGTTTTAAACCGTGTATACCCAACATAATATTTTCGGCCGCTGTGAATGGCTGAACCAATTTAAAGTGCTGGTGAACCATGCCGATACCTCGCCTTACGGCGTCACGCGGTGATAATAGCTCGACCCTTTTACCGTCAATCTTAATTTCACCGGCATCCGGCCGGTAGAGTCCGGTCAAAACACTCATCAAAGTACTTTTACCGGCGCCATTCTCTCCCAGTAAAGCATGGAGTTCACCGGCCTTGACCGCAATGGAAACTCCATCATTGGCGATAACCCCTGGAAATTTCTTCGTTATCTTAATCATTTCAACCATTGGAATGGTGCTCATGCTATCATCCCTTTATCATATTTCTCGTTGGAACCAACTGCATTCAAAGACCCGGGTTTTATTTCAATCGATATCCGAACTCAGTCATAATTTGAACAAATACCGGCGATAGCCGTAAGACTCGCCACCGCCGGTTGATTTGTTCTATATAAATGATTCACGTAAAACTTATTGTTTCGGAATGGTTCCCTCAATACCTTGTACAAACCAATCGAAAGAAAGCATTTCCTTATCGGTCATTTTTTCGCCGGCTTTGACTTTGATCGCGCCAGTCTGATCCTTGATTGGACCAGCAAACACCGCATAGTCATCTTTCATTAAAATTTGCTTTTTCTGCTCAACTAACTTTTTAACATCTGCTGAAACAAAGGTTCCATAAGGAGAAAGTTCCACCAGAGCATCCTTTAAACCGCCAAAATATTGATCGGGTTTCCAGGTTTTATTCATAACCGATTTGACGACTTTCACATAATAGGGACCCCAAACTGCGATTTGTCCGGTAACAATAGCCTTAGGGGCAAATTTCCGCATATCGCTGTCATTGCTGACGGCAAATATGCCTTTTTCATTAGCCGCTTGACATGCGGAAGGAGTATCTTGGTTCATCGTAATGAGACCGGCGCCGGCATTAATTAAGCTGACAGCAGCAGCCTTCTCGGCAGCCGGATCATACCAGGTATTGGTCCAGACTACTTTTACTTTAACTTTCGGGTTAACGGATTGAGCCCCTAGAGTAAAAGCATTGATGCAACGGACAACTTCAGGAGTAGGGAAAGCTGCTACATAACCAACCAGGTTATTCTTAATATATTTGGCAGCGGCGACACCACCGAGGTACCGGCCTTCATAATCCCTGTCCATATATGTCCCGGCATTCGGGGCGGTTTTGTATCCGCTGCAATGCATAAAGACGACATTCGGATAACGGGAGGCTACTTTGATAACCGGATCCATATATCCAAAACTGGTGGCAAAGATTACTTTGTTGCCCTTTTCGGCTAAATCGGCCAAAACACGTTCGGCATCGGCGCCCTCGGGAACAGATTCCACATAGGTGGTTTCAACAT
>DNPP01000010.1:11289-14951 GCA_003501365.1 Bacillota bacterium | reverse complement strand
ATGGCGTCCAAAAATTATTAATACTTAAATGAGCCATGCTGAAAAATAATGAACTAATAAAAACCGCTTTTCCGGTAGATAGATAAGTTCGATAGCTCTTTAAGATAAAGCCACGAAATAAAGCCTCTTCGGCGATCGCAGGCATAGCCGCCAAGGCAAATAAAACCCATAAATATTGAGGGATACTTTGCGGCGTTGAAATCTCCACTTCCGGAAATGGAACTCTATTTTGCAGGCAAAAACGCGATAATTGGTCCAAAAATGAAGCCACATAAATACCGGCGGCAACTACAATTAAAGTTACACCAACCGCCTTAAGGCTGGGAATACTGGGTAATCGCAGAGAGAGGATCTCACCAATACTAGATCCTTGAAGGGAAGTCCAGGCAAGTGTGGTTAGGAAGATCAAAGATTCCAACACGATACTGCCGAAGATCGCTTGGTGTTGAAAGATGACTCCGCAGCAAACTACCATCAATAAATTCGCCAGCAAAAACAGATTGGTTTTGGCAATGGAGAACACCGGTCGGGACTTTGAAGTCAAAAATACAATTTCTCGACTACTCAGGTTCATTGGAGCGATCCACCTTTGATTTAACATGTAAAATCGTGCCTTTAGTGATGATTCCTTCACCAAAGCGATCCCGCAATCGATCTACCGTTTGGTGCAATTTGCCAAGATCCCGGTGTGCGCAAGCGCACTGAAGCATTGGCTGTTCTTCTTCAAACAACCCCAGTTGGGTCCCTCCTTCCGAACCAAAACCGCTCACACTGACTCCCAGCAATCGTACCCGATTAATTCCCCAAGCTGCCTGTTGTACCAGCTTAAGTGCTTCACTGTAAATCTGCTCTTCGAAATCGGTGGCTTCAGTCAAAGTGGTCCGTTTGGTTAACGTCTTAAAGTTACAATCCCGAATTTTAACGGTAATAATCCGGCCTTTACAACTTTGTTGCCGTAGTCGCCGGGCTACCTGATCTGAAAGCCAAAGTAAAACTCCGGCTAAAAATGACCGATCCCCGGTATCCACCTGAAAGGTAATCTCATGGCCGATACTTTTGGCCGCCTCCTCCGGTAATACCGGTCTATCGTCCTGCCCATGCGCCAAAAGGTACAGCTGTAATCCGACTTCTCCGAAATTGGCAGCCAAAACCTCCGGGTCGCTCCGGCGCAACATCCCGATAGTTTCAATCCCTAATTGTTGCAAGTGTGCCTCGGTCTTAGGCCCTACTCCCCACAACCTGTTTACCTTTAAACCATCCAATAATTCTCCGACATTTTCAGGGGTAATAATTACAAAACCATGCGGTTTTTGAAGATCCGAGGCCAATTTCGCCAGAAACTTATTGGACGCGATCCCGATCGAAGCTGAAAGTCCAAGCTTTCTTTGAATATCTTTAACAATCCGTTTCCCAATTTCCGCCGACGATCCGAAGATCTTTTCGGAACCGGTCAAATCGAGAAAGGCTTCATCCAGCGAAAGCGGCTCAATCAATGGAGTATATTCCGACAAAAGCTGCATTATGCAGCGTGATACTTGTGCATAGCGTTCTCCCCGGACCGGCAAAAATATCCCTTGCGGACAAAGGCGATAGGCCTCGCCAATCGGTTGCGCCGAGTGAATGCCAAATTTTCTGGCCTCATAAGAACAAGTTGAAACCACTCCGCGTCCCCGAGGATCAGCCCCCACAATAACCGGCTTTCCAAAGTAATCCGGGTTATCATGCTGTTCGACCGCAGCAAAAAAAGCATCCATATCAATGTGTAGAATTTTACGTTCCATTAATAAAACCTCGTTTTGATTCTAGCCTCTCTTTTTATTATATAACGCCGATAATGTTTTAAGCTAGTATGATATATATCACCAATTTCCGTATCACTTTTGCTAAAAAATTCTCAATATTTTCTGAACCCAGCAGGAAAAGTCGTAATTAACGATAATTTATATAATTTATATTTGCAAAATTACTACCTTTTGAAAGAAGGCATATTCAAAATGACCAACCCGGCCCCGTCCCGTGCGGAAGCTTATGCACTCCTATCCCAGTATAATAAAAACGAAAGTCTCATTAAGCATGCGCTAACGGTTGAAGCCGTCATGTTACACTTCGCGGAGTTATTGGGGGAAACCGATCCGGAGAAATGGGGAGTTATCGGCTTAGTCCATGATCTGGATTACGAAATGTATCCCGAACAACATTGCCAAAAAGTCCGCGAAATACTTATAAAAGCTGAGTGGCCGGAAGAATATATCCACGCTATCCAAAGTCATGGTTGGGGCCTCTGTGTTGACGTTGAGCCTCAACACCAAATGGAGAAAGTTCTTTATACCATCGACGAATTAACGGGACTAATTGCAGCAACTGCCCTGGTCCGTCCCAGTAAAAGTATTCTGGACATGGAAGTAAAATCCATCAAAAAGAAATGGAAAGATAAAGCTTTTGCCGCCGGAGTCAACCGCCCGATTATCGAAGCCGGCGCCGAAAATCTGGGGATGGATCTGGAACAGGTCATTGCTGAGACGCTGAAAGGTATGCAGAAGGCGGCCGAAAGTATTGGTTTAAAAGGAAACCTATAATTGAAAAATAGTCAGCCGCGTAGTTTGTCTAACCTTGCAGGAGAAATCCTGCTAATTGCAGAATATTTTCCCAATATTGCATGACCATAAAATCATCATTTCCGACATAAAAATCATTTCACGAATTTTTTTAGCGGCAAAATCTACAGCAGCAAAAGGCGAAAGGTGGATTCCAATGACAGAAAACTTGGCCCAAATTAATGAACAGGTAAAAAGCAGCAGTGAGTTTGTAACCAAGATTAAAAATCAAATCGGCAGAGTCATTGTCGGTCAGGAAAATTTAATTGATGGCCTGTTACTTGGTTTACTCGCCAATGGCCATGTTCTGCTGGAAGGAGTCCCCGGCCTTGCCAAGACTCTTTCGGTAAAAAGTTTGGCTAACAGTATTAAGGCGGATTTTCAGCGCATTCAATTTACTCCCGACTTGCTCCCTTCCGATTTAGTAGGTACTTTAATTTATAACCCGCAATCAGGCAACTTTACTACCAAAAAAGGCCCGATTTTTGCTCAAATTGTTTTGGCAGATGAAATCAACCGGGCTCCGGCCAAAGTACAAAGCGCTTTACTGGAAGCCATGGAAGAACGGCAAGTTACAATCGGAGATACCACTTACCCATTGGATAAACCTTTTATGGTTCTCGCCACTCAGAATCCGGTCGAACAACAAGGAACTTATCCATTACCCGAGGCTCAGTTGGATCGTTTTATGTTTAAATTGAAAATCGGTTATCCCAGCAAGGAAAATGAGCTGCAAATAATGGAGCGAATGGCCTCAACCACCAAGTCCACTGAAATTCAACCGGTAATCGCTCCCCAAGAGATACTAGAAGTTCGGAAAATAGTCGATCAAGTCTATATGGATCCCAAGATTAAGGAATACATCGTTAATCTAGTGGTAGCTACCCGTGAACCCGCCCAATATAAGTTAGACATAGAAGAGTACATTCAATATGGGGTTTCTCCCCGTGCCACCATTAATTTGGCAATGGCCGCCAAAGCTTATGCTTTCATGCAAGGCCGCGGTTATGTTACTCCCAATGATTTAAAAGCAATCGGTCCTGATGTTCTGCGGCACCGGATAATCAT
>DNPP01000010.1:4436-11007 GCA_003501365.1 Bacillota bacterium | reverse complement strand
AGCCAGCGAAGTTACGGCGGAAGATTTAATCCAAAGAATTTTTGATGGGGTGGAAGTACCCTGAAAAAGATTACAGAATATAGGAGACCGCATTCAGTATAACGAAAGAGGTTGCTGCCTTGCTTTCTAAAGAAATACTCAAAAAAATCAAAGGAATTCAACTAAAGATTGCCCATCTGAGTAACGAGGTCATCTCCGGTAGTTACATCAGCGCTTTTAAGGGAGTAGGCGTTGAATTTAACGAGGTGCGCGAATATATTCCCGGTGATGATATTCGGTCGATCGACTGGAATGTCACAGCCCGGGCTGGGACTCCGTTTGTTAAACGTTATGTTGAAGAACGGGAATTAACGGTCATGCTGATGGTCGACCTTAGTGGTTCCCAGTACTTCGGGACCGCCGATCATTTAAAAAGCGAATTGGCTGCTGAAATTTCGGCGTTAATTGCATTTTTAGCGATTAAGAATAATGACAAAGTTGGGCTATTGATTTTCAGCGATACTTGCGAGAAATACTTACCGCCTCAAAACGGTCGCTTACATGTATTACGGGTAATCCGAGAAATCTTGGGGTTTAAACCGGTCCATAGCGGAACCGATATCCCCGGATCCTTAAATTTTGTCAATAAAGTTCTCAAGCATCGCAGCATTATCTTCCTGATCTCGGACTTTCGCGATCAGGATATAGAAAAACCACTCAGAAGTATAGCTACTCACCATGATCTGGTCGCCGTGAATATTACTGATCCGCGGGAAATGGAATTTCCCGAAATCGGGATCGTCGAATTTGAGGATAATGAGACCGACGAAAGAATTTTTTTCGACACTTCTGCGAAAAACTCACGGGAAGCATTCAACCGTAGCACCGTAGAACGTATGAAACAAAATGCCCAAATGTTTAAAGCTAATAAAATAGATGTCATTGAAATTGCTACTGATAAATCTTATCTAGAACCGCTCCAAAGATTTTTTATGAAGCGGCAACATCGAAATCATTAGCACGGAGGCACCATGGCGCGTTTTTTTTCAAATAAAAAGAAACCTTTTTATGTACCATTTTTGATATTCACTGTCATTATCCTGGCGATGGCGGCGGGTTGTAATCATTCCAAACCGCTAGCCCTAAAACCGGGTGAAAATATTCGGGCTCTACTTCACCTGGAATATACCGGACCTTTTTATATCGGTACCTCGATTCCTCTCATTTTAACAGTAGAATCCCGAAAGGGGGTTTCTTACGAAATTCCCCAATATGACGGCAAAGCCGCCGGAAGCCTGGAACTTAAAATAAAACAACCTTTGAACCATGAGACTTTTTCAGAAGGTTCGCGGCAAAGTATCCGCTATGTACTGAGCGGATGGCATGTGGACCAATTTACCATCCCGGCAACAAATTTAGCGTATGAAACCCCATCCCACCAACATTGTACGATTAAACTTCCTTCTATTAAAATAAAACTAGCTTCGGTTTTGCCCAAAGGAAAAAGCGAAGAGGAATTATTATCTTTTAATAGTAAAGAAATTAAACCTCCTTTAGGTTTAGAACCGCATTATTCGATGGTAAAGTGGTTTTTATTTGGAGCTTTATTTTTAATTATCATTGGACTGCTCCTTCATATCTACCAGCGTTCTCACACCGAAAAAACTGCTTCTGAAAGTTATCAGGAGCCGGCTCACGTTATTGCTTTTCGTCGTTTAGCCAATTTGAAAATGATGGAGATTTCCGGCTCAGCCGGGTTTAAGGTTTTTTATTCCGAATTGAGTGAGTGTATCCGTGAATACATGAAAAATCGATACTCAATCCGTGCTTTGGAAATGACCACTGAAGAATTTTTAATGCATTTAACGACCGGAATTTATTTAAATCCTGAACAACAATCATGGTTAAAAAGTTTTATGCAGCAATCTGATTTGGTTAAATTCGCCAACCATTCACCTTCCCTTGCAGAAGCCGAACGAGCATTGCAGCAGATTGAACAGTTGGTGGACTCAACCAAAGAGCTGCCGGTACAACCGGATATACCCGGAAATCCGGTTCCAACAACGCTTTAGGAGCGACAATCATGATATTCCACGACCCATTTTATCTTCTGCTGATTTTCATTTTGGCACCTTTTATCGGGGCTCTGATCTTTCGCGGCCATCGGCATTGGGACCGTTGTAACTATACCAATGCGGTCCATTATTCGGATCTCAAGACCTTGCAATCCATAAAGCCGACTTGGAAGATCCGCTTGATCCGATTTTTACCCTGGTTTACGATGATCGGCTTGCTTTGTATCATTTTGGCCCTGGCCCGTCCCCAGCTGGGAATCAATCAATCGTTACTTCGCCGCGAGAGTATCGACATTGTTCTAACAATCGATATATCCCCCAGTATGTTGGCTGAAGACTTTAAAATCAACGGCCATCAAACCAATCGTCTCGATGTGGTCAAAAAAGTAGCCCAGGATTTTATCGCCGGACGTCCCAACGACCGCATCGGTCTGGTTATTTTTTCCGGTCGGCCTTATATTTTGTCCCCTTTAACGTGGGACCACGATTGGTGCCTCAGCCGTTTTTCGGAAATCCAATCCGGTATGGTTGAAGAAGGAACTGCCATCGGCTCAGCCTTAGCTACTGCAGTCACCAGCTTACATAATTCCCAGGCTAAAAGTAAAGTGGTCATTTTACTTACAGACGGTGTTAATAATGCCGGCCAGGTTACACCGGAGGCGGCCGCTAAAGTTGCGAAAACTTTAGGAATCGTTGTCTATACGATTGGTGCAGGTACCAAAGCTGGACCGGTCCCCTGTCCAGTCATGGACGATACAGGACATCGTACCTATCAGAATATTCCGATTGACCTCGATGAAAATTTGTTGACCCGCGTTGCATCCCAAACGGGAGGCCGTTATTTCCCGGCAACCAACACCGAAGGTCTAACGGCAATATTTGAAAGAATTAATAAAATGGAACGTACCAGCCTGAATTCGCCTCAATATCAACAGTATCAGGAACTTTATCCTTATTTCTTATTATTGGGATTGATTCTGCTGTTACTTGAGAGTATTCTCGGCAACACCATTTTTAGGAGACTGCCATGAGATTTGCAAACCCATTTTATCTGCCATTATTATTGATGCCGATTTTTTTAATCTTATTTTACTTCAGAGCCTATCTAAAAAATTCCCGTGATTTGAAAACCTTTGCAGCGCCTGACAGTTTGGCCAAAATTACGGATCTACCTGCAATTACATTACGCTATCAAAAGTGGATCTTCCGCTTGGCTGGGCTTTTCTTTTTAATTCTGGCACTGGCCGGCCCCCAATGGGGTTATCAGTGGCGGCAGTCCAAAAGCAACGGCCTGGAAATCATGCTGGCGCTTGATACATCCAAGAGTATGTTGGCTTGTGATGTGCAACCCAATCGTTTGGAACGCGCCAAATTGGCAGTAAAAGATTTTCTTACTCGTATTCCGGGAAATCGTATCGGACTCATCGCCTTTGCAGGTGAAAGCTTTTTGCAGTGTCCGCTTACTTTAGATTATAATGCTTTTAATCTTACCGTCAACAATCTAAGTGTGCAAACTGTCCCCCGTGGGGGAACTGCTATTAATACCGCGATTGCCACTGCCCGAAAGGCTTTTAAGGCCGCGATGGGATCTAAAATCATGATTATCATTACCGACGGCGAGGATCATGACGGCGATCCGGTTCTGGAAGCTCAGAGCGCAGCCAAGGATGGTATTGTTATCTACACCATCGGCATTGGCAGCCCCCAAGGTGTACCGATTCAAATTAAAGATCAAAACGGTCAAATAGTCTATATTAAAGACCATAACGGTAAACCAGTAATCAGTGCTTTAAATGAAAAGCTTTTACAAAATATTGCTGCAGCCGGTAAAGGTTCCTATATCAAAGCGGACGGCATGTCTTTGGGTTTGGAGAGATTATACCGTCAAAAGCTGTTGAAATATTACCGTACTGCGCTTAGCGGGCAGAAACAAAAACAATTTATGGAACGGTATCAGATCCCCCTGGTTTTAGCTTTCCTATGTTTCCTTTGGGAACTGGCCCTGGGAACCCAATGGACTGGCTTAGTCAAAAATTCTTTCCGCCCTTTCTGCAAACGTACTAACTCATCTGCGAAGGAGGAGGTTGTTTGATGTCAAAAAAACTTTTGCCCTTCTTGAGCCTGGGGTTTTGTTTCCTAATCGGAATCGGACTGATGATATATATAGTCTGGGGTAAATCCATTCGAGTATTTCAGGCCAATCAGTTATTTGAATTTCGTAATTATGAAAAAGCGGAAAGTATCTATGAGGATTTGGCCGTTGATCTTCCCGCTTCCAAGGTTATTTCCCATAATCTAGCCTTGTGTTATTATCATGCAGGCTTGTATGAACGGGCTGTCAAAAACATAAGCCAATGTGTTCCCAGAGAGAATTCCTTCGCTTCAGCAACTATTCCTTCATTTAAAGATGCCGATACTTATTATTATAACCTGGCCAATGCCTATTTCAAAGCGGCTTCCCGGGATGGTATCGAAAACCAAACGGCTGTACAATTCTTTACCGCTGCCGTTGAAAATTATAAAAAAGCACTTCTCGCCAATCCAGTGGACCATTTGGCTCAATACAATTATGAATTGACTGTGCTTCATTTGCAGCAAATGGCAAATAAACCCCCAGAAAAACAAGATCCGAAGCAAGAAGCCAATGATTTACTTCAAAATACGCAAAACTCGGAACAGTTGAAGGCCAAAATCATTCCCGACACCGCTCCGGTTAACGGGAAAGACTGGTAATAAACCCCCCAACCTTTCAACCGTTAAAAACCGCCGGTGAGTTGAGACCATCAGGAAGGGATTATAATGGACACAATTATCGTAAAACACAAAATGTATTTCATGTATTGTATCATAATTTGTATTTCATTGTGTTTCTGGACTTCCAGTTCTACGGTTTTACACGCCGAGTCCCAGAATTCATTGACAGTCAATGATATTGCCGCTCAAAGTTTAGGATCAATCGACCTTCCTCAAGTTCAAGGACCGTTGTATTTAGAATGTTCGCTTTCAAAAAATCGTCTTTATCTTGGCGAGCGGGTTCCGATTACGATTACCTTATATGTCAGTGAACTTGTGGTGACCAATGTTGATGAGCCAGTCTTAACCCAGACCGACTTTGTGCTTGATAAAACGAGCAGTCCTTCTCAAGATAAACTGCGGATTAATGGCCGCCCCTATCAAGTGATTAAATTTCATTATTTATTAAGCCCATTACAAACAGGGAGTTTTCGTCTAGGCCCCATCAGCCAAACTCTTTATTTAGCCGCCAGTGGGGTTAACCGACGTCATACCGTTGATGTAAGTACCAGTCCGATCTTGGTTAAGGTTTATGATGTGCCGAGTAAAGGAAGACCGGAGCATTTTTCGGGCGGAGTCGGCAATTTTCAACTGACGGTCTCGGCGACCCCCCGCCAAGTAAAGTTGGGTGAACCCGTTACCATTCGGATGGACCTTTCAGGCTCTGGTAACCTCGCAGAAGTATCTGCCCCAATTCTCAAAAAAACCTCTGGTGTAAAAGTTTATAGTGCACTTAAAAAGTCCGACTTATCTACAAATAATGGTTCTTGGAATAAAACTACTTTTGAACAGATCATCATTCCGGTGGACAAAAATTTACGGCAGATCGGTCCTTTTTCTTTTGCCTACTTTGACCCCAATACCGGAAAATATCAACAAATTGAAGTACCGGCCTTATCAATTTCTGTAAAATCAAACCCAAACTTTACCAATGATGAAGTTTCAGTCACTCGTAACCTATCCCAATCAAGCTTGGTTCCGATCAAAAAGGGCCTTGGTGGACTGTATTTGAAAAACTTTCAACTGATAAATCAAGGATGGTTCTGGCTCTGGCAACTATTGCCCTTGTTATTGTTACTCGGAGCCATATCTTACAGGCGCTATACTGAATTTATGCAATCCGATTCGCCGCGGGCCCGGGCCATCCGGTCCAGCTATCTGGTAAAGCAGCAATTGGCCGTTGCCCGGAGTATTTCGGCTGAAGAGCGCTATGATGATTTGCTGGATCAGTTGCATTTGGTTTTACGGGACTACCTAGGCGAGAAATTTGATTTGGCTGCGGCGGGAATGACCAGTTCCGTGGGAAAAATACTGGCTCAAAAGGGCGTGCCTCCGGAAATTGTCACCGATGTTCAACAATTTTTTGAACAATACGACTCTCACCGTTTTGCCCAGACTAAACTTGATCAGGCTGGGGCGGCGGAACTGTGGGAAAAGTTGAATGAAATCATTGCCGCTTTGGATCAGGTCACAGAGAAGAATTAGCCCTCATATACACGGCATTGGAGAGGAGCAAAAGCCATGATCAAGATTTCGAATCAAAAGAAACTATTCCTTGCATTGATGATAATAAGCTCTTTTATTATGCTTGAATCCGCTGTCCCACGTCGGGCAGTAGCGAATAATGCGCCGGCCTTCAATTCAAATACTCTTTTCTATAAGGGAAATCATCTCTATGAAAAAGGGGAATACGCAAAAGCCGTTCAAATCTATCTTCAAATAGC
>DNPP01000010.1:0-4163 GCA_003501365.1 Bacillota bacterium | reverse complement strand
GCCAATGGCTATGAAAACGGCAATCTTGATTTTAATTTGGGCAATGCCCATTATAAACAGAATCAAAAAGGGTTGGCCATTTTGTATTATGAAAAAGCTCGGCGTTTTATTCCTTTCGATAAAGATTTGAAAACCAATTTAAATATTGCTTTAGCGGGTGTGGATGAAGGAGAAATCAATTGGGGTCATGAGTTCTACCGCATTTTGGTTTGCCTGGCCCCCCTAAATTGGCTTGCCTTGGGAACTTCAATTAACTTTTATTTATTGATTTTACTGATTATTCTCCGGATATTATTTCCGGCATATACTCAAAATTCCCAGACCTGCCATATGAAGCTATGGTACAAAATAACTTTTGGGTTAGTATCCTGTTTTTTAATCTGTTTGATAGCTTTGACTACCTTCGGTTATCTCGATCAACGTCGGCCCCAAGCCGTAGTTATTAAAGGGAATGCTGCAGTGCTTAGTGAACCAAGCCCAAATGCAACTGTCTATTTTAAATTATCCGAAGGTAGCCGGATTCTGGTTAACTCAACCAAAGGCGGCTGGTGTTTGATAAAACGGCAAGATGGTAAACGCGGTTGGGTGGAAAAGCAGTATCTGAAACAGTTGTAAACCTTAGCAGAAGCCGTGATAAACCCTTTATAAAAATCTCCCCTTACCGTATCATATCGGCAAGGGGAGATTTCGCAACGCTTGAGCTGGAATAAACCAACTCTCATGGCAAACCATCAAATGGCCTGCATAAAGTCATGGAAATAAACGAATCCAAGCAAACTGTTTTTTATCTTAACCTTTCACCGCGCCTTCAACCATCCCCTGGATAACAAGTTTGTTAAATCTGGCATAAATCAAGATCATCGGCAGACTAACCAATATCATTGCTGCGGCTTGAGCTGGATAATTAGTTGAAAATTGAGTGCCAATGGTTGCCAAACCTACCGGTAATGTGTAAGTACTTGTGTTTTGCAGCATGATCAGAGGAAATAGAAAGCCGTTCCAAGATCCAAGAAATGTGAAGATTCCCACTGTAGCGGCTGCCGGTTTGGTCATCGGCAACATCAACTTCATAAATACTTCCATCTCGCTGGCGCCGTCAATCCGGGCAGCTTCAGCAAGAGAATCGGGAATATTCAAGAAAAATCCGCGGAAAATATACATGGAGATTGGTATGCCGAATGCAACGCTCGGACCTATTACCGACCAGGGCGTATTAATAATTCCCAATTGACGCGAGAAGATGAATACCGGCATTAGCACCATATGAATAGGAATCATTAAGGCGCCTAAGATGATGATAGCCACAATCCTGACCAACCGGGACGAAAACTTGGCAACCACATATCCGGCCATCGCGCCCAGGATTAAAACAGCAACTAGAGTGATAACGGCAATCATTCCGGAATTAACAACCCATTGCCAGAAGTACGGTGCGGAAAGGATATTTTTATAATTATCAAACCGCAAAGCCTGAGGCCAAAGTAATTTATAATATTCTTCCAGGCTTTGAAATGAAATACAAACCACATAAAACAATGGTATCAAGATCACTAAACTTAAGAACACTAAATATAACTTCAGGACAATACGTTTATTACGGTATTTGGGGCCGCTCTGTTTTATTTCAGATTTCACCGGCCCCACCTCCCTTAGCGTTTTCGCGTTGCCATAAGTTTTGAATGATTGTGGCAGCAAGAGCGCAGATTAAAATAATCACCGCAATCGCCCCCCCATATCCGAACTCCCGTGCTTGAAACGCTTGGTTATACATATATGTTGCCAACACATCGGTACGGTGAAACGGCCCGCCACCTGTAATAATCCATATTAAATCAAAAAATTGGAATGACCCGACTAAACTTATAATAAGGGAGACCCGAAGAACTTCCGACAGCATCGGAATAATAATCTGACTTATCAGCACTCTTCCCTTGGCACCTTCAATTTCGGCCGATTCCAGGATTTCAGTCGGCATGGAGCTTAATCCCGCTGAGTGAATCAGGCAATGATAGCCAAAATACACCCAAACAACAACTATTAATATTGAGCCAATCGCCGTTTTTGGATCAGTTAGCCAAACCCGCGTCCACCCCGAAAGATGGATAGATCTTAAGAAAGTATTGATTGTTCCATATTGATAATCATAAAGAAATCGCCATAGCAAGCCAATCATAACCATATTTAAAATGCAGGGGATATAAAAAATAACCTTCGATATTTCGCCCCATTTACTTCTAAGCTTATAAATGATATAGGCTGTAAAAAATGATAAAGGGAGTTGAATTAATAATGACACAATAATTATCAATAAATTATTTTTAAGTGAATTAAAAAAATAAGGGTCTGCTGTAAACAGTTTACTATAATTGCTAAATCCAACCCATGTCATCTCTTTGGATATGCCGTTCCAGGAGTGAAATGAGTAATTAACTGTCGATATAATAGGCCAGTATGCATATATCAAAATAAGTAGTAAAGCGGGGCCAATAAAAAAACCAATAAAAAGCTTTCGCCGCCAAGTAGATGCATTTTTTACAGCTGTTGTATAATGCGACATAGCGCCCCTCCCTTTCATAATAGACTTTCATAATAGACTTTAATAAGAGGAGCGGCCTTCCGACCACTCCTCGAAGAAGATGAATCATTGATTAAAATTACTTGGTTTTCCGGGCCTCTTCCATGGCGGTCGCTACTTCCTTCGGTGTCTTGGCGCTGGCTAAGATTTCTTGTAAACCTTGTAATAATGCTTGAGTCATAGGCGCCGGCAAGTCTTGATCCCACCATAAGGTTAATGATGAGGCGCCGGCTAAGACGTTGGCGATTTTTTTCATCTGCGGGAGAGTATCTTTATCCATATAAGGAGTGGCTAGAGCAGCCAATGAACTTGATTTTTTAAATCTTTCCGCTCCATTTTCATTACTGGACATGAATTTCAAGAATTTGATTGCCGCTTCAGGGTTCTTGCAGGCTTTATTAATAGAATAACCATCAGCTGCACCCATAATGCCCTTAGCGTCGCCTTTACCGCCTTCAACTACCGGATAGGTGAATAAATCCCATTTATCAAAATCAGTTTTATTTTCATTGGTGATAACCGTAAAAAGCCAGTTACCCATAGCCATCATGGCTGCTTTATCTTTCATCATCAATTGGCACGAATCACCCCAGGTAAGGTTTAAAGCATCCGGCGGGAAATACCCTTTTTTGACAAGAGTATCTAACATATTAAAAGCTTTAACGAAAGCCGGGTTATCAAACCGAGCTTTGCCGGCTTTAGCTTCTTGATATAGTTTAGCTCCGGTTGTCCGGTCAGCCATATACATAAAGGCATGCAAAATAGTCCAGGCATCTTTGCCGCCGACCGCAAACGGAATAATGCCATGGCTTTTCAGCTTTTCACAAACGGTTAACATTTCCGACCAAGTCTTCGGTGGTGTCAAACCATATTGGGTAAACATTTTCTTGTTATACCAGACGGTATTGACTGTCGGGAAAAACGGGATACCGTATATTTTACCATTATAAATATGATTGGAGAACAAAGCTTTGGATAAACCCCAATAATCTTTACCCACCGCTTTGGTCAAATCAAGTAGCAAACCTTCACGAGAGTATATAGCTTGAGTTTCGCCGCCCCAATTGAAAAAAATATCCGGACCGGCGTCACCCAGCATGGCGACTTGCAATTTGGTTTTATAAGCTTCGTTTTCGGTATAATTGTACTCTATTTTGATATTTGGATTTGCTTTTTCAAACGCCTTAACCTCGTTCATTAAGCACATACCGAGAGAATCCGTTTCATTGGGGCGCTGGATTGTCCAAAAGTTAAGCTTGGCTGGCTCTGCGGCTCCCACAATGCTCACTACAGCCAGCATAAGCACCAAAAGCAGGGCTCCGGTGCATCGCAACGATTTTTTCATTTCCACGATGTCCTCCTTATTCACTTTTTTATCCGAGAGATTGTAATGTTCCGGAACATCATCTCTGAATAAATTGTAACAATAAGATTAATATTGGACTAGTGCTCAAACATTGTTCTGATAGGCTAAAATATTTACATTTATTTAAACTATAGATACCAAGTAAACCGAACAAATAAAATTGTGATGTAAGTTAAACAACTCCCAAAAAACAAATCCCTTTTTCCTGATAACGTTGAATAA
>DNPP01000114.1:10804-12952 GCA_003501365.1 Bacillota bacterium | reverse complement strand
TGTCTCTACGGGTTCCGGATTTCATAATATCAATTGCCGGTAAAATCCTACGATCCGCTAATTTACGGTCTAGATGTAGTTCCATATTGCCGGTGCCTTTAAACTCCTCAAAAATTACATCGTCCATCCGGGAACCGGTCTCCACTAATGCAGTAGCCATAATTGTCAAACTGCCGCCTTCCTCCATTTTGCGGGCCGCTCCAAAAAACCGCTTCGGTTTATGAAGAGCGCTGGGATCAACACCGCCAGAAAGTGTTCTGCCGCTTGGAGGTTCAACCAGATTATAGGCTCTTGCCAAACGGGTAATCGAATCAAGCAGGATAATCACGTCACGACCCACTTCTACCATTCGTTTTGCCCGTTCCAGTACCAATTCAGCTACCCGAACATGATTTTCAGCCGGCAAGTCAAAGGTCGAACTAACGACCTCTCCTTTAACCGACCGTGACATATCGGTTACCTCCTCGGGACGCTCATCGATTAGCAATACGATCAAAATGATTTCCGGATGATTCTCCGTGACACTATTGGCTATCTTCTTGAGTAAGGTGGTTTTACCTGCTTTTGGGGGAGCCACTATCATCCCACGTTGACCTTTGCCAATAGGGGCCATCACATCGAC
The DNA here is from genome assembly GCA_003501365.1 of Bacillota bacterium. Lineage (GTDB taxonomy): Bacteria > Bacillota > UBA4882 > UBA8346 > UBA8346 > UBA8346. The sequence continues at coordinate 12,330 of DNPP01000114.1, read as the reverse complement.
CAGACGCATGGCGGTCTCTTTTGGCTCTGTCTCCAGACTAACTCTTTCATACGGATAAACCGGAGTAAACTCTTCAAAATGATTTCGGGTTCGTAATGAATCCGGATCGACAAAATTAACAGCTTGCACCTTAAGTAATGCGAAATAACGTTCATTATCTTTTGGAGGTCGGACTTGACCCGAAACCAAATCGCCGGTTCGCAAATTGAAACGCCGAATCTGGGAAGCGGAAACATAAATATCCTCCGGTCCCGGGCTATAACCTTCCACTCTTAGAAAGCCAAAACCGTCCGGCAAAATCTCCAAAACTCCTTGGGAAAATATTAGGCCTTCTCGAACCGCCAATACTTTAAGTACCTCAAAGATTAACTCGCGTTTTCTAAATTTCGAATAATTTTCAATCTGCATTTCGCGAGCCATTTCTTGGAGTTCTTGCAGGGTTTTTGCTTCCAACTCAGCTAATTGCATAAATGGGGCCTCCTCGATGATGGAAAAATATATTTAACCAAATTTTTAAGCAGGGTATCTCGATGAATATAGTAAATGAAAATCAGCATGAAATGATACGATAATTTTGAACAAAAGAAAACAGTAGCGGGTTTGTTGATTTTATTTTATTCGTTTAATTTTTTATTACACATGGATAATAAAAGGATACTTCAGAAGTGTTTTGATAAAAAATCTTATGGATTAACACATACCCATGCCCACATTTTCCAGAGACGTGAGTCGCTTAGCCGTCGATTGAATAATGGGTTTCCTAAAAGACAGCCAATTTTCCAACTACTACCAGGGTGTATGAAAGAAAAATCAGTGGGGTTGTTCCATTATTAGGGCTTGAAACTGGGATGAACCTTGCTCGCATCAAAGCTGGTAAACCCTTTTTCTGTCAAAGCGATCGAATTGACCTGTTTGACAATTTGTAAATCTTCAATGGTCTCTGCATAAATAATATGTAGACTTTGACAAATGGGACAATGCAGTTCAAGTTTTTCCGGATATACATCGATCTCTATCTGACTATTACCACATAAACAAAACATCTGATTCAACTCGGCAATTTGATGAAGATGCTTAAGAACTTCGAACATAATCGGGGGATTGGTAAAATAATCATCAAAGCCAAGATTATTCATGATGCTTTCAATATCATTCTGCTTTTGCTTGATGATCTTCATTAAAACAGTTTCATCGCCTATATAACCGAGTTCTTGACCGGTTTCGGTACAGCGAAGTACTGCTAAAGACTTTTCCCATAATTCTGCACGGGTGAACTTAAGAATATGTACATCTTCACAGATTAAACAAGACATCTGTAAATAAAATTCTTTATAATTCTTGGTATTGATAATCAGTTTATTAAAACCACATTTACACGTGACTTTAACCGGAACATTTCCGGAAAAATCAAAAAAAGAAATACTATGATGCTCTAATCTTCCGCACAGAGGACAACGTAAAGCGAGACTTCGTTGGGTGGAAACTATCATACCAACCGCCTCCATTTTTTAGTAATTTCGGCGTGC
>DNPP01000114.1:9910-10428 GCA_003501365.1 Bacillota bacterium | reverse complement strand
CTCTCGACGAATTCGGCTCCCCCCATTTCTACGGCGGCTTTCGGCATACCGTAGACAATACAGCTCTCCTCATCCTGGGCAATTGTTCGGGCGCCCAAACGGCGTAATTGCTGCATACCGAGGCCCCCATCCACTCCCATACCGGTTAATAGAATACCTAAGACCCGGCCTTGGCAGGTATCGACGATTGAACCAAATAAATGATTAATGGATGGTCTTAAGATTAATTTAGGCTCATCGGAAACTTCAACCAGGAGCCGACGATCCCCCATCCGTTTGACCTTGGTTTGATAGCCGGAAGGAGCAATCAGTATCCGGCCAGGTTTGATCTCATCACCCGACTTGGCCTCGCATACTTCTAATTTACAGTAATCATTTAACCTTTCTGCAAAAAAGCTGGTAAAATCTTTAGGCATATGTTGAGCAACTATGATTCCTAAAGGAAAATTCTTCGGCAGCTGGGATAATAAAAAATATAAAGCTTTGGGGCCGCCTGTGGATGCACCGATTGCCACCAA
>DNPP01000114.1:5425-9591 GCA_003501365.1 Bacillota bacterium | reverse complement strand
CTTTTCAGGGATGATAGCTATTTTCGCAGGGCCAATCTTCGCGGCAACCCGGATTTTCTGGATTAATTCCTGCTTAATATCATCTAGCGAGCCCGTGTTACGTTCGGTAGAAATGTTTTTGTACACAAAGTCGATGGCACCCAACTCAAGCGATTTTAAGGTAACTTCCGCACCTTTAGTAGTTAAATAACTTACCATAATTACCGGCAGCGGTGATTCCTCCATGACCTTCGCTAAACAGTCAATACCATTGAGTTTAGGCATTTCAACATCGAGAGTCATCACATCCGGTTTAAGGCTACGAACTTTTTGAAGTGCTTCTTCTCCATCACAGGCCGAGCCAACCACAGAAATACCGGTTTCACTTTCTAACATATCGGTCAAGACCTGACGGCTTAGTGCAGAATCATCGACTACCAAAACACGAATGGCCACGCGTATCCACCCTTTTTTACTATGATATACCAATTTTCGACATAGTAACAAGGATTCCTGCACATCAACGCAAATAGAATCATTAATCCGGTAAGTATACTCTACGGATCTTGTTTTCCCTATCATAAAGAACAAATATCAACTGACCGACGATTAACCAATCTTCTTTGGGAAATAAAGCACTCCCTGAAACACAGGTCCACCGTATCTTTCCCTGCTCCTGATCCTTCTCCTTCTCTTCCTCCTGCTCCCTCTCTACCGAGAGCAACCGCAAATATAACGCACCATCGATTTTCTGCCACCCGTCAATTATGCATTCTTCCCCAATATAAAAACCTTCAATGAAAATCACTTCATTGCGTTCATTGATAATCGTCCGACTTTCAAAAAAGGCGTTGGAGGTAACCGGTCGCAACGCTTGCCAACATGCACTATAACCATTACAGTAAAACTTAGCCTGAGCCGCCAATCGAAACTGAAAATTTATTCCGGAAGTATAGAGAGTAACCGTGCCGGCATTAATTTCTATAATCTCTCCCTGAATTTCATGAGTACCGGTTGGTAATTTAAACCTCGATCCGGCAAGTACATTGCAATTTTCCTGCGATGGCGCAGAAAAATTGGCCGGATCGGGTTTTCTACAGAATCCGGCAAGTCCTGATTTATAGTGAATCTGAAAGTTACTTGCCGGATTCATGTCAAATTCAGCTTGCTTAATAAGCGTATCTTTTGCTTCAACCGGTAAGGGGTATACCAGTATAGTAGCCATCACAACCATACTCATTAAGAATTTTACCAATATGCCATCACCTTCACTCACATTATTGGCATATTGTGCAAGAACCATACTATTTTTACAACTCTCTGCACCTTTCGGGCTTTAAATGACCATGTCCGGAAATTGCCGCATCAATAATAGTAAGCAGTTTCGTTTTGTCCGCCGGCAACCTTCCCTCAAGCGCTAAATAGTTGGATGCGTGATCCGAACGGAAAACCGTACCGTTCATAGTAAGACCGGCAATAATACTGCGTTCTTCTATTAATAACTCCGAAGGATTAAGTTCTTTAAAATCACCTTTTTGGGCGCTTCGATAAAGTGGAGTTCCCGGAATCAGCATCAGCGAAAGAAAAGAAAGATAACGGGGCTGTATCCGATTTAAGGCTCGGATGGTATCTTGCACATGGGCAACGGAATTCTTTTGCCCCCCTAAACCTAAAAGAACCATCACAGAAATCTTAATCCCCGCCGAAGCTGCTTTTTCCGCAGCTTCAATCATTTCGGATACGCTGGAACCCTTCCGACAATCTTCCAGTATTTGTTGATTGCCACTTTCCAGACCGATATAAATTAACTTTAATTTATGGGTCGCAAGTTCCGCCAACTCTTCCATAGACCGTCTACCAATGTTATATCCGTTAGCATAACTTGCAATCCTGGTTAGTCGGGGAAAAGCGTTATTTAATTTCTTTAAGATCGGTATTAAACGTTGGTTTGGGATGACTAGAGCATCACCATCCATCAAAAAAACCCGTCTTTGCGCCGGATCATAATGAACGCCCACTTCAATGTCTTGTATGATTTCAGCCTCTTCTTTAATCCGAAAGGGCTTCCCTTTATATGCCCCGCAAAAGGTGCATTGATTAGAAGAACAACCTGTCGTCAACTGCAGTAGAAAACTATCCGCCTCTGCCGGCGGCCGGATTGCCGGCTCAATAATCGGCATACCAATACCACCTTTCAACACTTTAAACAGCGAGAGATCTTTTCAACCACGAAATGCACGCATTTGAAAAGTAAAATAACGCCATTCCCTTTTCGTGTCCTTTCGTGTGTTTTGCGGTCAGTATTCTAGACAGGCAACCCAAAACGCTCTTAACCATGAAGAACCCGAAAATACACGAAATTTAAAAAATACAATAACTCGCTGGATAACCCCAGCATTGTAAAACAAGGGTTGTCCATCGCGCTTGATTTACCCCATAAAGTATCTTCGAGAAAAGTTTACAATATCCTGTCCTAAAACTAAACGTCAGATAGGCTGTTCCGGCAAATAAGGGCCAATTTTTCTGCGAAGGCGCAAAAAAATTGGCCGGATCGGCGTTTTTGAACCAAAAAAGTTGGTTCCAGCCTATCGGCAAGTTCTTAATTTTAAAGGAATTTGAAATTTGCTTGCCGAATTTATGTTAAAAGCAATGCACAATCGAAATTGACAATCCCTTGGCATTATAGGCAGGGTTATGTGCCGTTCCCGTCAGCTCAGGCCAGTATAATTGCCCATTTGAAACATGCATCCATTTATATCCGACATCGAATAAAAAATGTTCCCCGATTCGACAACTGAACATAGGACCGATACGCCACATAAAATTATAAAATTCGCCATTGCTTGGAAAATGTTTATCATAAAAAATTAACGCACCACTCAGGTCAAGGAAAAATGCGGCGGCATTCCATTCCTTTACTCCAATTCTCACCAGATAAGTCGGTCCGATACCGTAGGCGGCACAATCGCTGGTAACCCCAGAACGGGTCATATCTCCCCAAGCATGAGTAAGAGTAATCCCATTATATAAAGCAACGCTCCCATTATAATGATCTTCTTTAATGATATTCAATGAGATAGTGTCAATATCGCGGCGTTCTCCGGTAGGTATCATATATTCCATTTCAAATTCGGTTCCATCTGCGATTAACCCCTCTGCGGCCTTACTTGGATAGCCATATCCATTCATGGGCAACCCGATTAACAATAGCACTGTTAAAGATATAAGGTAACCAAACTTATGCATCAGCTTCCCATACCCCTATCATTACCAAATCAGTTTTGCAAGAGGATGCCATTCTTTACAATAATACTAATACCATCAACCAAAGAAATGACGATTTAACTCGAGTACTAATATTTATTACTTATTGTTATTCCAATTCCTTGAATCATATTCTCCCCTGATGCACCGTGATAGGTCGCAAACAAAAGGCACAGTCGGTTTATATCCCGATTGTGCCCTTTAACAAAAAATCCCGGCCGTTTTGGGCCGGGATTTTTAGACTACATATCCATTCCGCCGGGCATTCCACCACCGCCAGGCATCATTGGGGCTTTTTCTTTCTCCGGAATCTCAACCACTAAGCTTTCAGTGGTCAATAACAGGGCTGCAATACTGGCTGCATTTTGAAGGGCACTACGGGTAACTTTAGCCGGGTCAACAATACCGGAAGTGATCATGTTGACATATTCTCCGGTTAAGGCGTTAAAGCCTTTCCCCGTCTCCATGGAACTGACTTTTTCAACAATAACCGAACCTTCCACTCCAGCATTATTGGAAATCTGGCGTAAGGGCTCCGATAAAGCCTTTCTCACCAAAGCGATGCCGGTAGCAACATCACCGGTTTCTTTGATCTTATCAAGCGAGGGCGCAATTTGCAATAAAGCCACGCCGCCGCCGGAGACCACACCTTCCTCGACCGCAGCACGGGTCGCGGAAAGAGCATCTTCAATCCGGTGCTTTTTCTCTTTCATCTCGGTCTCGGTTGCAGCCCCAACCTGGATGACAGCTACACCGCCGGAAAGTTTGGCCAGGCGTTCCTGGAGTTTTTCCCGGTCATAATCAGAAGTGGTGTCATCAATTTGAGTTTTGATTTGGTTAATTTGTTTCTTAATATCTTGAGCCTTGCCTTTACCATCAACAATGGTGGTTTCTTCTTTGGTGATCTTGATTTGACGGGCAGA
>DNPP01000114.1:0-5159 GCA_003501365.1 Bacillota bacterium | reverse complement strand
CCCAGCATCTCGGGAGTGGCGTTCTCTAAAGTCATACCGACCTCTTCCGAAATTACCTGACCACCGGTGACAATCGCGATGTCTCCCAGCATTGCTTTACGGCGATCGCCAAATCCGGGTGCCTTAATGGCTACTACATTTAAAACGCCGCGTAATTTATTAACGACCAGGGTTGATAAAGCTTCGCCCTCTACATCTTCAGCAATAATGACCAAGGGTTTGCTTCTTTGGATAATCTTCTCCAAAATCGGCAATAAATCTTTGATCAGCGTGATCTTTTTATCGGTGATTAAAATGTAAGGATCATCCAATACTGCTTCCATCCGCTCGGTATCGGTAACCATATAGGCGGAAATATATCCCCGGTCGAACTGCATTCCTTCCACGACTTCAAGATTGGTGCCCATGGTTTGGGATTCTTCAACGGTAATAACCCCGTCCTTACCCACTTTTTCCATAGCCTCGGCAATCAGTTTACCGATCTCTTCGTCAGCTGCGGAGATAGCCGCAACATGCGTAATATCTTCTTTGCTCTCTACCGGTTTACTAATACTCTTCAATTCATCCACTACGACACTAACTGCTTTTTCAATCCCCTTCTTTAAAACCATCGGATTGGCGCCGGCAGCTACGTTTTTTAAACCTTCACGAACCATGGCCTGAGCTAAAAGAGTTGCGGTAGTAGTACCATCACCGGCGATATCATTGGTTTTGGTGGCTACTTCTTTGGCCAATTGGGCACCCATGTTTTCAAAAGGATCTTGTAATTCAATCTCTTTAGCAATTGTTACGCCATCATTGGTAATGGTTGGCGAACCATATTTTTTCTCGAGTACTACATTACGGCCTTTAGGTCCGAGGGTTACTTTAACAGCATCGGCTAAAGTATTCACTCCGCGCTCTAAAGCATGACGGGCTTCTTCACCAAATAAAATCTGTTTGGCAGCCATTATTTTTCACCTTCCTTATTTTTTACTTTTATTAATCTTGATTATTCAATTCCTAAAATGTCACTTTCTTTTAGAACAGTGCATTCTTCACCATCAACTTTAATGGTGGTACCAGCATATTTGGCAAAATAGACCACATCACCGGCTTTTACTTCAGGAACAATTCGGGTACCATTCTCCATTTTTCCAGGACCTACCGATAAAACCTTACCCTTCTCCGGTTTCTCTTTGGCTGTATCGGGAATTACGATCCCGCTCTTGGTTTTCTCTTCACTCTCAAGCACTTTAATAAGTACTCTATCCGCTAATGGTTTAAAACTCATGATTTTCCCTCCTCTCAAATTTTCGGCTGTTAGCACTCATTAAGAGTGAGTGCTAAACTCTATACTGATTTTATAAAACCTAACTTATTATGGCAAGGTCCCATAATCTCTTCCAGGAATTATTTTACGCCATTTAAGCCAAAATATTCAAACCAGCTCACTAATTCTTCATAAGAATTATTGTTATGTTTTTTATTGACTAATCAAGCAATAATCCTATAAATATTTTAGGGCCAAATGATTTTATGATTACCAATTTGTTGAAGCCAAAGGTGTGGCTGATGATAGAACTCTCTGTGGATTGGGGCCGGAGGGGACGTGGCGCCAAAAAATAGCAGTCGCTATTTAGCGGGAAAAAGGGCAAAGAGCTAGCTTAAATTTTAGCGTAAGCCAAAGCATATTTTTATCGATGTATGCCAACGCTTCAAAAACCAGTTATTATTTGTCAGCCGACAACTGTAAAGTAAGTTCCGCTATCAATGGGACATGGTCGGAAATGTAATTATCCACTACTTGAAACTTGGAGAAACTTAATTCGGGAGTAACCAGAATATAATCCATCTTGGAAGTAGGATTTAACGTACCGTCTTTGGAACGAAATGTTCCGCAATCTCTATAATCACTGATTTCTTGAAGGTCCAACAAATTCTGTTTCAATTCCTTAACCGCCGGGTCATTATCACTGCCGTTAAAGTCTCCACTGATAATAATAGGTCCTGTCACTTGATTTACAAACTCGTTAATCACTGCAACCTGCTGCAGCCGGTCTGATTCAGACAGTCCCAAATGGGTGGTGAGAAAATTGATTTTTTCCCCGCCCACCATTATCTGGATGAATGCCAGACTCCGTTGTTCCAGGTTCCCAGGCAATAAACAAGTCCATTGCTGCAAAATAGGATATTTACTTAAAATCAGATTGCCGAAATATCCGTTATTCCGTTCACGGGATGCTGCAAAAGCATAATACATATGCAAACGTTCAGCCAATTCACTGGGGATATCATGAAAACCGCTCATACTGGACCAAGCTAAATCTACTTCTTGTAATCCCACGATATCCGGATCATTCTCGCGGATACAATCGGCCAGGCTATTTAGATCGAAAACCCCGGACCAATTAATTCCGCCATGAATATTAAAAGTCATCACCCGTAACGGCAAAACACCCCTTTGATTTGATTGGATCGCTTCCGCCTTTATTGCCTGAGGTGTGAATAAGACTAGCAAACCCGCTAAAATAAATACTTGGAATTTACATTTAGTCATTTTTCTCCGTCCATCGCTTTATTATGGCGCCAATATTAAAAGATCTTGCGGATAACCCCCGATAACCAATTCGGGCAAATGCGTATCAGGGTTGTCAATTGCGGTGACCGACATAATATCCCGCCGCAGATCTATTTCTTTGGCAGTCGGAACCAAGGCATTATTGGCCCACTGGAAAAAACCGATAAATCCGGTCGCCGTACCAATGATCAATTGCGAGCTGCCTGAAGAATTCTTAATCTGCATCCCGTATGCAGGTCCTTTAGTGGCTTTTTTTAAGGAATAGACTTCGGTTAATTTTTGATCGCTAAAATTCAGTACATGCAGATTTCCCGCTGCAAACTTGGGTCCCTCTTCCACAACGATTTCAGCCCGGCCATCCTGATTAAGATCGCCGGCCACTACACCGCGAATATTACCCATTAAAGCCGATTCCGCGAGTAGATGTAAATTACCATCGTTAAATTTCCAAACCTGCACCAGACCATTATATGATTTAGCTGTTATTTGCCCGACTTTAGCCACAATCACTTCTGATTGGCCGTCGCCGTCTACATCTCCACAGGCCACATTTAGGGGTTGCAGAGTATGTTTAGCTTGTTTAATTAGGTCTACATGATTATTTTCAATTTGGTAAAGATAATATTGACTGTTACTGATAGCCAATAACTGATTTTGTGAAGCGGTAAACCTTCCGGTGACAGCCCAAAGTGTACTATGATCTTCATATAGATTAGCGCTTTGCCATTGGAGAACAGGCTGGTGATTAGCATTAACCGTTAGCCAATATAGAAAAATTTCCCGGCCCATATCATTTTTGCCAACCAGAACAAATTCATCACGCTGATCATTATCCAAGTCAGAGGTTAAAACTTGTAAAATACCCTCTGATAAATAATGTTGGTCTTCAAATACCAATTTCCATTCAGGTAATGTGGCCGAGATCTGAATAATTAAAATTAAAATAACTAAGAATATCCATCGGTTAATTACTTTTTTCATCATAGTAGCACCTGCCTTTTTTCCGATACCCTATTTATTATTATATTTTTATTTCGTGATAAGGCGAGGCCTTTCCTGCCGCTTTGAAATGGTTTGTGGAAGTTTTAAATACTTGAATGATTTCGAAATAAGCCGTTCTCAGGGTGTGGAGAAAAATGGCCTTATTCCTTTTGTATATATCGATTTTTTTACGGTAATATTATTAGAGAACTTGCTTAAAAAAAGAAAGGGGGATAGCAATGACCCGAGAGGAATTGGCGGGAAAACCCAAACAAAAGCTATCCGAAATCGCCAAGTCATTAGGGATTCGAGGTACATCCAAACTTACACGGGAAGATCTCATTGAACATATCTTGCTGCTCGACCCTCCATTTTCTGCCAATCCTGAAAAAGAAAAGGAGATATCGCAACACCTAAACAACACATTGGTCACTACCGAATATTTATACGACGAACCGCCTTTACCGGAACATTTAACCGGGATTGCTATGATGGAGGTTACCGAAACCGAAATTCCCTCAACATATAATGATACTAAAATTGTTTTAATGGTTCGAGACCCCTATTGGCTCCATACATACTGGAGCATTAGTCAAACCGCTGTCGATCATATTTCCGGGAACTTTGGGCAGTGGAATAATGTTCCTTTGACTTTGAGAGTATATGATATCACAAGTATCCATAATTTTGACGGTTCCAATAGTAATTACTATTTTGATATCCACGTCAGTCATGGAACCAGCAACTGGTATATTCATGTCGGCGGACCGAACCGCAGCTTTTGTGTTGATTTGGGATTTATTCAGGAAAATGGGGTTTTTTATACCATTACTCGGTCAAACATCGTTACCACTCCCCGCGACAACGTCTCGGAGATTGTTGATGAAGAATGGATGAGTATCGAAGAGGATTTCTTAAAACTGTACCGCTTGGCGGGAGCCGGTAAAGCAAACAGTTCAGCCGAACTGGTTGAATCTTTAATAAAACGTTTAGAACGTGAAATGGGATCAGGAGCTGTCAGCAGCTTGTCTAGTCCTTCGCGAATATCGCCTCGAGAACGTAAATTCTGGCTGGTTCTCAATACTGAACTTATTGTATACGGTGCTACGGAACCGGATGCCGTTGTTAAAATACAGGGGGAAGCAATTAAGCTTAGGCCGGATGGTACTTTTACCCTACGGTTTGCCTTACCGGACGGTACTCAAAATATACCGGTGGTAGCAAATTCTGCGGATGGTATTGATACGATTTCCATTACTCCCGTTGTATCTAAACAAACTTATTGAATCAAAGGAGTGGTCCCCAATGGAGCTGGGATATTTGGCCCTTGTTCTGCATGCACATCTACCTTATGTACATCACCCTGAATTCCCTGATTTTTTAGAGGAAGACTGGCTCTATGAGGCCATTACCGAGACCTATATCCCTTTATTACGAGTTTTTGAAAATTTAACCAATCAAGGGGTAAAATTTAGAATAACCATCAGTCTATCACCACCTTTGCTTTCGATGTTCAAAGATTCTTTATTACAACAGCGCTATCTGGGAAAAATAGAAAAATTGATTGACCTGGCCGAAAGAGAAGTAGAACGCACCCGCTGGCTACCCCAATTTCATG
>DNPP01000051.1 GCA_003501365.1 Bacillota bacterium | reverse complement strand
TAAAATAAAAAAGGGAGCGAAAACAATGAAGTTAAACAAGGTACCGGCGCATTTTGCCGTGGGAGTAGTGATTCTAGCAATCGTGGTTCTATTTAGCAGTTATGCTGCGGCAGCAACGAAGAATGATTCTATCGGTTATGTCGATATGCAAAAATTACAAACCGAATTGCCTGATTTTTTGAAACTCCAAGAAGTTGCTAAAGATAAAACATCGGAATTAAATTATTTCCGCGGTTATTTATTTACTCAGCAACAAAGTTCCGCTAAGGAGCTTGAGAAAAAAGCTACCGCCGACAAAATCGGTAAAAAGCCTGATGAACAAGCGGCGATTGATAAAAGGCTCCAGGATGATAACAATAAAAATATCAATGATATCAATGCGCAGATTCAAAAGAAATACGATGAACTTCAACAATACATGAATGATCAGAAAGAATCGGCTTTAGAACGGGTAAAAAAAATTATTGCCACGGTAGCTGATCAAAAGAAACTAAGTTTAGTGTTGGAGAAGAGTTTATGCTTTTACGGCGGTACCGATATAACCCAAGCAGTCATTGATCAAGCAAAAAAACAGGCGGATAAAGACGGGACTCCCCCCGCGAAAAAATGATTGCCCCTCGTTCTAAAAAACAATTCCAGGGCATGCTGATTGTTGCCGGCCTTGTGTTTGGGATTGTTACTATCGACCGCTTGATTTATTATAACGTAAATAAAGAGCCCGCTCACATTAAGACGACAGCCGCCAATTTATTACGGTTGCATAGGCAAGAGTGGCGGGGCTATCCTTTATTGCAACATTGCCTTACCCAAATAAAGGGGAATTGGACCGCAGACGAGGGCAAAAAAGCAACTTCCGCTGATTTGGTAGACGCTGTGAATGCAAAACGTTCGTTTGCAAACGGACTTGACCAACAAATCGTTAAAATTCGCAATATAGCGATTAGTGAAGAAAGTTTAAAACTGGGGGAGCAATCCGAGCAGCTAAGAGAATATGCTGAGCAGCGCCGGCGGGAATTGGATGACGAGTTTCAAAAAAGAGCAATCGTGAGCGAGCAGATGTTGCAACGGGAACTTCAAGAAAAGGCAACCCAGACTGAACAGCAGATCCAAAAGTACCGTAATGATGTGGAAGCGGAACAACATTTAAATTTGGTCAATTTGCAGTTGCGATTTTTAGTGGTCGACTTACTCGCCGGTCAAGAAGGGGCCAATGAACACCGTAGTAAAATCCAGAGTCAAATTGAGGCGATTAAAGACACTATTAACCAAAAAGTCGTCGCTGAAAGGGATTTGTTGAATAATCAGTTGATAATTTATGGCAGACAAAGGCGGGCCCAAGTCCAAGCAGAGCTTGACGATCTAAAGCTTAACTTTGAAACCGAATTAGCGAATGATTTGACCGCCTTTCAGGTAAAAATAGAATCAGACTATAACGGTTGGCATGAAAACCGGATTCATGAATTGGCTAAGGCCATCACCGTCCGCCAGGAACAAAAGAATCAATAATTTTAACTCTTAGTTTACGATTAAAAATAATGGAGGGTTTTTTTAATGTCTATCAATACTGAACGCAGCAAATTTTTAGTTCCCGCAGCTATTTTAGTAGGATTTGTTATCCTTTTGGGGGGGATGCTCTGGGCTTTGAATGCATTCAGCTTTAAAGTCGCCACCCTGGATCTTAATAAAGTTGTGAAAGAGAGTTCTTTAGGACAGGAAGCCAACAAAGAATTACAAAATAAAGGCAATCAATTGAAGGCTAAATTGCAATCCGCCAAAACCGAAGCTGACAAGGCTGCGATTAACACTGAATTCCAAAAGTTTCAGAGCGATCAACAAACTGCCTTTTTTGAAAAGGTGAAAAAAGCAACCGCCGACGTAGCCAAGGCAAATGGTATTAAAGCAGTGTCCAGTCCTCAGGTTTTTATTTATAGCACTATGGATATTACCGATGCGGTAATTGCCAAGTTGGATAAATAAGTCAAAAGAAAGGTTTGACGCCAATGCCTTCTCTGAAGGATTTAGCTTTGTTAGTCCATGGCGAAACCATGGGTGATAGTTCGATTATTATTAATGGAGTATCAGGGCTCGATGATGCCGGACCCACTGATATTACTTTAGCCGCTTCGATGCGGATATTAGATGCCGCAGTTTGTTCCAAAGCCAGCGCGGTGATTGTCCCTGCCAATATATCCGAGTTAAGTAAACCTGCAATCAAAGTTACCAATCCCAGGTTGGCTTTTGCTCAGATTTTGAGTTATTTTTATCCGGCGCCAAAATGCGTCCCCGGTATTCATGCTACCGCTGTAGTTGGTAAAAATTTTAACGGAGCCGGCTGTCAGGTCGGCTCCCTGGTACATATCGGGGATGATGTGACCATCGGTAAAAATAGTGTGATTTATCCCGGAGCGATTATTGAGGATCGGGTAAAAATCGGCGAAAATTCGATTATCCATGCCAATGTCGTCATTCGTTACGATTGCATGATTGGAAACTATGTTCAGATCCATGCCTGTACAGTTATTGGAGCGGATGGTTTCGGTTATGTGACATCGGAAGGACATCAGGTAAAGATTCCCCATGTTGGTCGGGTTGTGATTGAAGATGAAGTGGAGATTGGCGCCAACTCAGCAATTGATCGTGCCACTACTGGAATAACTCTCATCAAACGTGGCGCTAAGATCGATAATCTGGTTCAGATCGGTCATAATTGTGAAATCGGTGCAGATTGCCTTCTTTGCGGCAATGTGGGGATGGCAGGCAGCTCCAAATTGGGTGATCGGGTTACTATGGCCGGTAAAGCCGGATTGGTTGATCATACGTCAATTGGAAATGATTCGGTAATCGCTGCTTGTGCGATGGTTATTGGTAATTTACCGCCTAATTCGTTTGTATCGGGCAGTCCGGCCCGCCCTCATGTTGAGGATATGCGAATTCAGGCTGCGGTGGGACGTTTACCGGATATTTTAAAAGAACTCAAAGAGCTAAAGAAGAAGGTTGCGGAACTTGAGGGAAAAACGCTTACATGAGTGACGTAGTAAAAGGAAAATATTTTAATTCATGATATTTTAACTGATTGCTATGAGTTTTTTTAGACGGCTTCCTAGTATAACTTATATAGCAGATAATGAATATGAAGGATTTTAATGAAACTGGGCGAAGTTATCCCTAAAAGAGCGATTCGGGTGGGATAATCATCGAATAAACCCAGTTTTTATTGATCAATAGGAGTTGCATCGTGCGCATAAGAATTATCGATCGTTATATTTGGAAGGAGTTTCAACAACAATTCCTAATTTGCGGCCTGGGTTTTACCGTACTGGGAATTGGTAAGATCCTTTTTGACTATAACGATCTGTTTATTGGTTATCGGATTACCGCGGAGCTTCTGATCAAATTGCTACTTAATCAGATGCCTTCGCTTTGGATGGATGTTATTCCTGCGGCATCGCTTTTTGGGGTAATTCTCGCCATCGGCAGGATGCTGCGGGAAAATGAATTGGATGTGATCCAGCTATGCGGGTCGTCGGTTTTTCGGATCATGGTGCCTGTTTTCAGCGGTTTGTTTCTTATTTGTCTGGGCGCTTATTATTGGAATGATTTAATTGTGCCTTCCGCCAATCAGCGTTTTCAGGACGAAGTTCGGCGACTGTCGATGCAAGAGAATATGCCGTTACTCAAAGAAAAAGTGGTTTTTAAGGGCCCGCATGAGCGTTTTATTTATTTAAACCGGGTGGAGCGGAGGGAAAAGCGAGTTCTGGGGGTGTTGATCATTGAAGCGGGTAATGGCGGGCGTTGGCCGCGAATCATCACTTCCGAGTATGGTAATTTGCACAACGGATTGTGGGAACTGCATAATGGAGTCATTCACGAGCTGGACAAATCAGGGACGGTAACCTCCGAAGTGAGTTACCAAAAGTTAGACCTTAAAATGAATTCGGATTTTAATGCCCTGGTGAGCACTGATAAATCTCCCAATGCGATGCGCGCCAGTGAATTGCGTCATTTGGTACGGGTGTATAAACGAAGCGGGCTCCAAGTTCCGATTTATACCGTTTTTTATTATCAGAAATTTGCCGATCCAATGATTTCTTTGGTGTTGGTATTTTTAGCCACACCGCTCACAATTTTAACCGGCCGCCATTCACGCTGGGTCGGGATGGTTTATTGCTTTCTGATTATTATGGGTTATTATACCATGCAGGTAATCGGCAGAACCATGGGCTCAAACGGCTTGATCTCACCATGGACGGCAGCCTGGGTGCCGCATATCGTTTTCGTAGTCTTCGGTTTTATTTTACTTTCTGCCATTGAACAACGCAGATAAGCCGGTGTGGGAATAATGTTTTGGAGAATTAGATGAAGGGATTGAAACGGCTATTACCTTTTATTATAGGGTTGACTATCCTGATGATGGGTTATTATGGCGGTTGGTGGGATTACTTTTTAAAACGGAGTTCCACTCCAGCCACTACTTTAAAACCGGCGGTTCCCAGCATTGATATAATAAAGAGCAAACTGGCGGGTTGGGACAAGGAGAAAAAATCCTGGGAGATTGAAGCCGACCGGATCTGGCAAACCGAAGACGGTTCATATGTCTATTTTCACAAGATCACTCATGGCGTTGCGTATTCCGTCAAAGATAAAAGAATTGATTTTACAGCCGGTTGGGCCCGCTGGGAGAGAATGAAGGAAATGCTCTATCTGGGTGGGAATTTGGAGGCTAAAGTCGACGACATCACGATGAAGACCGTTGCGGCGGTATTAAATTATCGTACGGAGAAATTAACTTCCGATACCGGAGTGCAATATAACCGCAAAGAGGCGTGGGCTACGGCTCAATCCATCAGGGTTAATTTTTCGGAAGAAGAAGTTACGCTCGAGGGAGATTTGGTGCTGGTTCAAAATAACGACCATATTACCGCCGACGGCTTGATATATAACCAGAAGACTGAAACCTATCACCTGATCGGACCCAAAGGAGTCATGATTAACCCATGAAGACCCGGATCCGGATAATGGCAGTGCTCCTCTTCCTCTGTATCTGTATAGGCCTTATTGCCGGTGCCGGTCCAGCCGTGGACGCAGCGGAGCAAGTACAAGTCAAGAGCGAGCAAATCTGGGGTGATACCAAGAAGAATATTACCTATCTTGAGGGTAATGTCCAACTTACCCAGGGTCAAACCCTGATTACCACCGAAGAAGCAGAAGTAGACCAAGACAAAAAGGTGGCCTTTTTTAAAGCCGATTTAATTTTGACTCATCCGGATGTTACGATCACGGCTCATCAGCTTGAATATAATTTTAAAAAACAAACCGGAACATTTTCGGACGACGTGGTGCTCAGCAGAAATGAGGTTCAAGATAAGCAGGGAAAGATTATCAAAGATGCTTTTACGTTAAGAGCGGCAAAACTGTATTTCGAATCCGATACTAAAAATTTTATTGCCCAAAGTGAAGGCGAGGTTGAACATAAAGATTTTACCGGAACGGCGAATACCATTGAGTACAATGATAAAAAGCAGGAGTTGCTCTTTAAGGGAAATGCCAAGCTTAGGCGGCCTGGTGGCGAAGAGATAACCGGGGCAGTAATCGTGGTTAACACTCAAAATAATAATTTATCCGTGCCCAACAAAGTCAAACTGGTAAATCAGGATGTTATCGTCTCGGCAGAGCAGTTGGCTTACGATTATAAGCAAAAACACGGCAGCTTTAAAGAACATGTGGTTTTAAAACGGACTGAAACCAAGGATGTCAACGGTAAAGTGACGAAGGAGCCATTTACGTTGGTAACTGAGGGACTCTATTTTGAGTCGGAGAGTAAGAATTTTTCGACTTCAAGTCGGGCTACGGTGGAAAATAAGGATTTTAACGGTTCAGCCGTTCAAATTAATTATAACGACGCTTTACAACAGTTAAAGTTTATGAAGGATGCCCGCTTAAAACGACCGAAGGGCGAAACGGTCAGCGGCGATTTGATCAGTATCGACATCAAGGACAAGAGCTTTACAGTCAATAGTCATGTCGCCGTTGAATTTAAAGTTGACGCCGAACCGGACCAACCTGTAAAAGGAGACAGACGCTAGACTCGTTTGTTTGGAGGTAAATCGGACTGCAGAAGTTATTTGTAACGCATAATCAGGAGCCCTATTCGTTGGGAGTGGAATTGACAGTCACCGGGGAACGTGAAATATCAAACGGTGAAGGCCTGTTTGAACTAGTTGAAATCCGAACTGAACAGGTGGAGTTTACCTTCCCCCAAATAGCGGCTTTGCGGCAGGATTTGCATCTAATCTACGGTATCGGTCCTACAACTGCCCTCAAGCTTGCCCAAGAAGGGTATCGGGAGATTAGCGACCTTTTAAAGCATCCGCGCTGGGGCCGGGCTGCGCAGGATGTACTTAAGGCGATTGAAGCCGGAGATGTGGTTCGTTTAGCCCGGTATGGCGCCAGCGATTTTCAATTGTTAAGTTATTTTCAGCCGCAGACGGTCCGGTTTATTGATATCGAAACGGTAGGATTGTATTATATCCATCCGGTTTTTCTGATCGGCATTTTGCATTTTGAGAATGGTCAAGGCTCTATCCGCCAGTTTCTGGCCAGAGATTTCGGTGAGGAGAAGGCAATATTATTAGAGACGGCTCAAGTATTGGCCAATGCTGCAATAATCATCAGTTACAATGGACGAAGTTTTGATTTGCCTTATTTAAAAGGACGCATGAGGTATCATCAACTAACAACAGATTTTGATTCCTGGCATTTCGATCTGCTGCGGCAGGCACGCAAAGATTACCGCCACGCATTACCCAATTGCCGCCTGCTGACCATCGAGAAATGTCTGCTAAACCAGGAACGGGATGATGATATTCCCGGTGCTGAAATCGCCCATTATTACAACCTTTATTTGGATAGCGGCGAAGCAGGGTATTTACGACCGATTCTTGAACACAATGCTCATGATTTATTTTCAATGGCTAAATTTCTGGGTTTATTGACCATAAAAAAGACAGAGAAGGTGATTGATTAGCAATGGAGATTAAAGAGATCACCGGCAACGGACAGGTCTCCGGGCAGTACTTAATCCTGGAGAATCAAATTCGTACCGCAAAAAACGGCAGTTCATACCTGGCGATGAAGATTGGCGATCAGACCGGCACCTTAGCGGTTAAAATTTGGCATGCCGATAATGAATTATTTCAAAGTCTGGAAGTCGGCAAGGTAATCGAGCTTAAAAACATCCATGCAAAGACTTTTAAAGATCAAATCCAACTGGAGTGGGAAGGCAATAATACCAATGCCTTCAAATTAATATCCGATGCGGAAGTGGATTATTCAAAATTAGTATTGCGTTCGCCGGGTAATCTCACGGAGTACTGGCGGTTTCTCTGTGAACAGATCCAAACTATCCAAGATCCTAGGCTCCGTAAAGTTTTGGCCATATTTTTTGAAGATGAAGCCTTTGCGGCCCAATTTCGAATTGCGCCGGCCGCTTTAAAACGCCATCATGCATATATCGGTGGGTTATTGGAACATACCGCCGGAGTAATGGCCTTATGCAAAGCGGCGGCTGACTATTACCCATTGGTGAACAGGGATCTCCTTTTAAGCGGCGCAATGTTGCACGACATCGGGAAAGTAAAAACGTATCAAATGGAGAAGAATATTGAAGGAACCGATGAAGGAAAATTAATCGGGCATTTGATTTTAGGGGTCCAAATGGTGGAAGCAGCCCTCTCTAAGGCGCTGTCCGGCGAGGAAGATACCGAAGACAATAACCGGCTAAAAAATGGCCTGCTTCATCTGTTAGTAAGCCACCATGGCATTATGGAATGGGGTTCGCCAATTGAACCGCTAACCGTTGAGGCTTGTATTCTTCATCATGCCGATAACATGGATGCGCAAGTACAAAAATTCTTGAGCCTGATTCGCGGTCATCACTCCGATAATCCGTGGGTTCCCTACGACCCAGGATTGGGGAAATCGATCTTTCTGGGCGGTTTGGCAGATAAAAACTCTAAACAAGATATATCGGAGGGGGCATAGAGATGCTAACGGCCGGGAATATCCTGAGTTGTATACTCTTTCTCTTATTGGGGTTTGGCTTGCAGTTTGTGATCCGTTGGTCGCCACTCATCAATCTGGGGCTTTCCTTTTTATTGGCTTTATCACTGCCGCCTGCTTGGAGCATGGGAATGATTATCGGTAGCTGGATCTCCTGTGCGTTTTTTACCTTCAATCCCGAACAGGAGCAGCATCAATTTGAAATTGCAGTAATCACTTGGCGGAAGGCATTTCTCGCCGCGCTCTGGACCTTTACCGGATTTTTATTGACGTTGATTTTTTTGTGGAAACTCAAAATAAGTGGTAATTTAGAGTTGTTGCCGCGAGAAATTATGGCCTGGTCATTTTTATTTTTGGTTGAAATCTGTTTATACCGGATCATTTCTTTGCTTGCGCCGCGCTTTTACCGGATACCGCTAGGTTACGGTATAGCCGTTTTTCATTTTCTAATGTTATTTTACTGGATATTCCCTTGGGGCATTTGGCTCAGTGGATTAGTTTTGCTTTCACTACTGATTGTTAATCCGCTTTTATTGGTAGCGGTTGATATCCAATTCAATGCCCAGGATCCGATCTTCCGGAGAAAGTAAAAAATGAAAATTGCATTTCATACGCTTGGTTGTAAAGTAAATCAGCATGATACCCAGTCGATTGCTGGATTATTTCGGGCGGCGGGTCATCAAACGGTTCCTTTCGAGGCGGGGGCTGATGTATATGTGATCAACACCTGTGCCGTAACCAAAGTTAGTGAACAAAAATCCCGTCAAATAATCCGCAAAGGAATCGATTATAACCCGGAGGCGATCGTGGTTGTAACCGGATGTTATGCCCAGACCGCGCCGCAGGAGATCGCCGGACTGCCCGGTGTCAATCTTGTGGTTGGAGTGGCTGATCGCCCGAAATTAGTGGAATTGGTAGCGGAATTTAGCAAAAATTATCGTAATCAAATTAAGGTAACCGCAACCCAGGAGATTAAGGGCTGGCAAGATATACCAGTGATAGATTCGCTCGACCGTACCAGGGCAACCTTAAAGGTACAAGATGGTTGTGAGCAGTTTTGCGCTTATTGTATTATTCCTTATGCCAGAGGCAAGGTTCGTAGTATGCCGATACCCCAGGCAATTGCGGCCTATTCCGATTTGGTAAGCAGAGGTTTTCGGGAAATTGTACTAACCGGCATTCATCTGGGGCAATATGGCAAAGACTTGGGAATCCAGTTTCACGACCTGTTCGCTGAATTATTGAAGATTGATAGTAACTGTCGGGTCCGCCTGGGTTCGCTCGAACCAAAGGATATCACCCCGCAATTACTGGCGCTGGTCATCAACAATCCTAAAGTATGCCAACATCTTCATATCCCGCTTCAGAGCGGTAGTGACCATATCTTAGAGCGAATGAAGCGTAATTATGATTTGGCATATTATGGCGACTTATTAACACAAATTCGTAAGCAAAATCCGTTGCTATCCATAGGGACCGATCTGATTGTGGGATTTCCCGGCGAAAGCGAGCGGGATTTCGAAAATACCTGCAGTTTTCTTCAAGCCCAGAATTTCAGTAGGGTTCACGTGTTCCGGTTTTCACCCCGTTATGGTACTCCGGCGGCCTCATTTCCCGACCGGGTGGCGAAAGGGGTCCAGGAAGAACGCAGCCGGGCAATTCAAAAAATAGCCGATAATTCTGCTGGCCAGTATGCCGGGCAATTTACTAACCGTACTGTAGAGGTACTTTTTGAAGAGAAAGTGGCAGGCGCTTGGAGCGGTTTATCCGGAGAGTACCTGAGGGTTACAATATCAGCGGAGCATGATTTGAAGAATGCGTTGCGGATGGTTCGAATCCAGGGCCAAAATAATGACAGCTTAATTGGCAGTTTAATCGATAGCTAAGCAGGAATTAATTAAAATTTGGCGAATATGCCTGGAAAGGAGTCAATGCAATGTCCGATTGTATTTTTTGTAAGATTATTAACAAGGAAATCCCCAGCCAGACAGTTTATGAGAATGAGCAGATTATCGTAATTAAAGATATTCAGCCGGCAGCGCCGGTTCATTTGTTGGTTATTCCCAAACGTCATATCGATAATATCTGTGATTCAAAGCTTTTTGAAGCAGGGACAGGGATTAGCGAAGCTATTATTAAAGGAATTCAGGAAGTTACCCAGAAATTAGGGTTACGGGAAAATGGTTTTCGGGTTATCGTCAATTACGGCAAGGATGCCGGGGAAGCAGTACCGCATCTGCATTGGCATATCGTTGCCGGACGACAATTTGGGTGGCCGCCGGGCTAAAGGTTGACAGTCTTCAACAAATTATAGTATAATATTTGAATGTAATTATGATAATCGAACCGGACACTGCAGACGGGGTCACGAGGTAGGTAAGCAGTGGAGGGGAGGGAAATATGTGGCTGAGGTTAAGATTGGTAAAAATGAAACTTTAGATAGCGCATTAAGGCGTTTTAAAAGGCAATGCCAAGTTTCCGGCATTTTAGCTGAGGTTCGAAAGAGAGAGCATTACGAGAAGCCAAGTGTAAAGAGGAAAAAGAAGTCAGAGGCAGCAAGAAAGAGAAGAACTACTAAATGAACAAAACCCGTCAAAATGACGGGTTTTTTATATAAAATATTTAATATGTATACATTATTCATGCAATTTTTTGAAGGATTGGAGATTGGCATGTGGAAAAAAAGAAATAATTATCAACAATTTTTGAATTGGTAGGTGAAAGGTTTGCTTAAATTTAATAAGGGCAGTAATACTTTGGAACAAACGGAATACCTTTATTCGTTACAGGATGTGGCTGAACCGCATCTATATCGCTATTTGTTCAATTATGAGGAAGTTCCCAAAGTACCGTTTAACCATAGGCATGTGCCGATGCGACCACCGGAACAACTTTGGATTACGGATTCAACCTTCCGCGACGGGCAACAAGCCAGAGAACCCTATACTGTTAAACAAATAGTGGATATCTTCAAATTAATGAACCGTTTAGGCGGCCCGCAGGGGATTATCCGGCAGAGCGAGTTTTTTCTTTACAGTCCAAAAGATAAAGAAGCGGTAACCAAGTGTATGGAGCTGGGTTATACATATCCGGAGATTACCGGCTGGATTCGGGCGGTTAAGGAAGATTTTCAGCTGGTGAAAGAGATGGGCTTAAAGGAAACCGGAATCCTTGCCAGTTGCTCCGACTATCATATTTTTAAAAAGCTGAAAATGACCCGTAAACAAGCGATGGAACAGTTCTTATCCATCGTCAAAAGCGCCTTGGAGATCGGGGTTATCCCCCGGGTTCATCTCGAAGATATCACCCGGGCTGATTTTTATGGTTTCGTGGTCCCTTTTGTGCTGGAATTGATGAAGCTACAGGAAGAGACGAAGATCCCCATTAAAGTTAGGGCCTGCGATACGCTGGGATTTGGTGTAAATTATCCCGGGGTTGCTTTACCGCGGAGCGTTCCGGGGATCATTTACGGCTTATGGCATCATGCGGGTGTGCCCAGTGAACAATTGGAATGGCATGGTCATAACGACTTCTATAAAGCGGTATCCAATGCCGGAACCGCCTGGTTGTATGGTTGCGCCGGTGTCAACACTACATTGCTGGGGATCGGTGAACGGACCGGTAATTGCCCGTTAGAGGCGATGGTGTTTGAATATGCATCCTTGCGAGGGACTCTTGACGGTATGGATACCACGGTGATCACCGAGATTTCCGATTATTATGTAAGGGAAATGGGTTATCAGGTACCCCCGATGACTCCGATCGTGGGCAAAGAATTTAATTTTACCCGTTCGGGGATCCATGCCGACGGGTTGCTTAAGGATGAAGAAATCTATAATATTTTTAATACCGAGAAACTACTTAACCGTAAAGTTGTGGTGGCTGTAAATGAACATTCCGGAACCGCCGGAATTGCTCATTGGGTAAACAGTTATTTTAATTTAAAAGATGAATATAAATTGGAAAAGCGGGATCCCCGTTTACTGCAACTCAAAGCGTGGGTCGATGGGCAATATGCCAACGGTCGCGAGACGGTTATCGGTGACCATGAGCTGGTCGAAGTGATTCAGGCGGAGATTCCGGATTTCTGGGCAGAATTGCACCGGCGCTGAGAATTTATTTTTATTCATTTGGATTGACTTTTGACGGTTTATTTTTATATAATAGTTAATATCAAAACGATGACGGGGATCCAAATTCACAGGCCGGTTTCAGAGAAGGTAGGTTGGTGCGACTACCCATCGGTGGTGAAGGCTGCCCCCCGGAGCGGCGAAGCAAATTCGTAAAGTGCGTTCAGGTGTCAATCACTTGATTTATCAGGTACTTTATGCC
>DNPP01000457.1:4308-4570 GCA_003501365.1 Bacillota bacterium | reverse complement strand
TACCGCGATGGAATAGATGAAAAATTGAGTGTTGAATGAATGCCAAATTCTTTTACTGTTTCCTAGGGAGAACCTTCATTACTTGGACTATTGATGTCAAGCCCGGCTGAAATTCAATTGGTTCTGAACTGAATCAATTCTAAATTTATTAAATCCAAAATAAGTATATTTCGTATACAGCGAATGACTATTCATGAGCTAAAAAAACGGTATAAAAAATTATAGATATGGTTGACATTGTACCTTCTCTGTGATAAAATAT
>DNPP01000457.1:0-4039 GCA_003501365.1 Bacillota bacterium | reverse complement strand
TTTTGCACTATGGTGGGCGTAGCTCAGTTGGTTAGAGTGCCAGGTTGTGGCCCTGGAGGTCGTGGGTTCGATCCCCATCGCTCACCCCAACATAGGTATAAAGGGACATCAGTCCCTTTTTTTATTGATTTTTTATAATCAGTTTGGAAGGTACTTTGAGGAGGGCAGGTTGGTATGATTGATTGGCAGGTTTTTTTGCTGGCATTTTCCACACTTTTCTTCGCCGAAATGGGAGATAAGACCCAATTGGCAGTGTTTTCACTGGTTACTGATTCTAAAGCGCCATTAACGGTGTTTCTGGGCGCCAGTCTTGCCTTGGCTGCGGTTACCTTGATTGGTGTCTTATTTGGAGGAATTGTCACTAAATTCATTCCGGTCACTTATTTAAAGTTAGCTTCCGGATTGCTTTTCACCGGGATTGGATTTTATACCCTTTGGGAAACTTTCTCCACGCTACTTATCAAATAGTCGGTTCCAAACCCGCTTCTTTTTGCATATAATCTTTTTGAAAGGAGCGATTTGGGATTGTTAACGAAAACCTCGGAGTTGAGGGAGAGAGAAGTTGTCAATGTCATTGACGGCAGAAGATTGGGACTTGCCAGTGACTTGGAGATCGAAGCGGAAACCGGGAAGATCAAAGCCATCGTGGTTCCAGGACCGGGGAAATTTTTGTGGCTTTTTGGCAAAAACGAGGATTTTGTAATCCCATGGGAAAAAATCATCAAGATTGGAGTGGATGTGATCCTGGTTGAAGCTCCTAATTATGTGAATGAAACTGTTGCCGACACCGGAACACTCTGAGATTTCTGTAAAATATATGAAATAGAATCATTTTATTTTGAAAAGCAATTTTTTTTGTTCCCACCATTGCTCAGAGCGAAACGCTGAGCAATTTTTTATAGGATGCCTTTTTCAAGGCCGGGATGTTATAATATCATTAAAAGGAGCCATCGATGAAACTTTCAGAGTATAAATTAATCGTCACGGATTTGGATGGCACCTTAGTCAAGTCGGGAACTAACGATTTGGCGGAATTCACCATCAATATAATTAGTAGTTTGCGAAATCAAGGGATTTTCTTTACGCTTGCAACCGGCAGGAGCTGGCGGCAAACTCAGTCGATTGCTTTGACATTGCAGATAAAATCGCCCGTTATCGTGCAATCCGGAGCTATAATTATGAACCCGTTTACTGGGGACGTTATTAGGGCTACTCCTTTACGGAATGAATTACGATACAGGCTGGAAAGAAGTTTTCAGTCAAACTCGGTTGATTTATTTTGTTTGGAGGAGACGGGCGCTTATTTTGCAACCGGAATCAAAACCAGGGGTGGAGTAGGTTTAGCGAATGAAGAACCGTTCAAAATTGGAGAGTTACACGAGGCTCCGGCGACGATTATTAAATATTTGTATATCGGTCCGGAATCGCCGGTAAAGCAATTGGCGGAGCAGATTCGGAAAATGATTAAACCTCAGCCGAATTTGGTCTTATGGCCGCCCGAATCCGGGTGTGACGACTGGTTCCTGGAGGTATTCGATCCGATGGCCTCCAAAGGACAGGCTGTAAAATGGTTGGCTGAGTATTTGCAGGTTGAACAGGAGCAGGTAATGGCTTTCGGTGATGGATATAATGATATTGATTTGTTAGGCTGGGCGGGATTGGGAGTTTCGATCGAAGGCGCGCCGCCGGTCGTGATTTCTCAGGCGGATCAGGTCATACCCGGTCCGGAGTCGGCGGGGGTGGCTCGCTTTTTATCCGCTCGCTTTCTTATCGGTGTCAATCAATTGTACCTATGAGAGGAGATTTATGATGGTATATGATTTTCACACCCATTCATTTCTGAGTGACGGAGAATTATCACCGGTTGAGCTAATCAGGAGAGCGTTGGTAAATGGATACCAGGCCATTGCCGTAACTGATCATGCGGGTCTCGGTAATATGCAAAGGGTCATTGCGGAAGTGACCAAAGAATGTCGCTTGGCCGAACAATACTGGAATATTAAGGCCATTCCGGGAGTTGAGCTGACTCATATTCCGGCCGGCAGTATTAATGAGCTGGCAAAGGTTGCCCACGAATATGGCGCGGAGCTGGTCGTGGTTCATGGTGAAACTTTAGTAGAACCTGTGGAACCGGGGACTAACTTAGCCGCAGTATCCAGCCCCTGGGTTGATATTTTGGCTCATCCCGGTTTATTGGGCTCCAAAGAAGCCGCAATAGCGGCGCAGAATGACGTTTATATTGAAGTTACCGCCCGAAGCGGTCATAATGTCGGTAATGGCCACGTGGTTAAAACGGGCCGGGCAGCTGGAGTTAAATTCTTGGTTGATTCCGATACGCATGCCCCGGAGAATCTGTTGACAGATGATTGGGCGCGTATAGTGGGGTTGGGAGCCGGGTTATCTGTCGATGAAGTGGAGAAGGTTGTTGCCGCCAATCCTTTGCAATTATTACAAAAAGTCGAGTTGAGACGCAGAAACTCAATCAGCTGATTTCGTATATTGACAGACAATTTGTCCGGGTGTTACAATACAAGTAATATTAAATAAGTTTAAATGACGATGAGTAAGGAAAGTATCTTGAGTTAAGATTTCTTTTCAGAGAGAGGGGCCGATTTGGCTGCAAGCCCCTTAAGAATTATTCAGGCGAAGTTCCCTTACGAGTCGACTGCTGAAATAACAACTTTTCAAAGGTTGTTTTGTAGGTAAGTCCGGAGGCCCACCGTTAAAAGGGATACGCTATCGAGTAAGCTGCTATGTGCGAACTCCGTATCGGAAAAAGCGAGTCTTTTTTAAAAGGCTAAATCGGGTGGTACCGCGGAATAGGCCCACATTTCGTCCCTGAAATATTGGATGAAATGTGGGCTATTATATTTTGTGGAGGTAATTAAAAGATGATTATTGTTACAAACCAGGGGATTACCGGCGAACAGTGGGAAAATTTATGTAAAAAGTTGGACGACTGGGGATTTCAAATTCACGTCATTCAAGGAGTCGAAAAGAAAGTTATTGGTGCGGTAGGCGACAAACGACGGGTCGATTTTCATTTTCTAGAAAATATTCCTGGTGTTGAAAAGGTAATCCCGATCCTTAGCCCTTATAAATTAGCGGCCAAAGAGATCAAGCCTGAAGGAACAGTCGTCGAAGTCGGCGACCTTAAAATCGGTGGCGGGTATTTCGGGATTATTGCCGGTCCATGCGCGGTAGAGAGCGAAAGTCAATTGTTCGAAACGGCTGATGGACTTAAAAAAGCCGGCGCCAAAGGATTAAGAGGTGGAGCTTTTAAACCGCGAACATCGCCGTATAGCTTTCAAGGCCTTGAAGAAGAAGGCCTTAAGATATTGTCCAGAGCCCGGGAACGATCAGGGTTGCCCATTGTAACCGAGCTGATGAACTTGACCGAATTGGAACTGGTGGCTGAATATGCTGATATTATCCAGATAGGGACCAGAAACATGCAAAATTTCGGACTTTTGCGGGCGGTAGGTCGGCAGTCGAAACCGGTTCTGCTGAAGCGGGGCTTGGCGGCCACAGTGGAGGAATGGTTAATGGCGGCCGAGTATATCATGGCCGAAGGAAACACTCAGGTGATATTATGTGAGCGGGGCATTCGGACTTTTGAGACAGCTACCCGTAATACCTTGGATCTAAGTGCGATTCCATTAATCAAAAGTATGTCGCATTTACCGGTAGTGGTTGATCCGAGCCACGGAACGGGAAAACGCAAGCTGGTGCTGCCGATGGCTAAGGCAGCGGTAGTTGCCGGCGCCGACGGCTTATTAATTGAGGTACATCCGGATCCCGCCAATGCGTGGAGCGATGGGGAACAATCCCTTGATTTACCGCAATTTCAGGATTTAATTACTCAAGTTGCAAAGCTAGCTGCATTTGAGGGAAAAATAATTTAAGTTTTTAGAATTTACAACCATCGCGTTTACATTGGCACTGATTTACCGAAAGAACTTGTTATTTCCATATGCCGATGGTATAATGGGGTCGTAATTGAAATGATCCATACCGCTCATGATATACTGGAAAGACT
>DNPP01000109.1:13553-15313 GCA_003501365.1 Bacillota bacterium | reverse complement strand
TTTTTACCCAAAACTAGCTAAATTTGATCACCTAATCTAATATTAATTATAGCTGTCTGGTAAAGTAACTGTCAACTATTAGACTAAAAAATAACAAAACTATTACATGGCAATTACATAAATAACCCCTGCTTATACAGCTTGCTTTTAATATTTCGCTTCAAAGAGAGGTATTCCTTTTTAATATCAAAAATCAAGTATACAAACAAAAGGAGTAAATTCCTGTCAATAAATAGTTGCATGGATTGCCCGAGATTTGCATAACATCTGTAAGGGTAATGTCGGCTTTTTCCAGCCCCCAAATATAAAACGTCCCCGATTCATTCGAAGGACGCATAATATTTTGATCATTGGTTTTTTTATAGGAAAGTTACTGGTAGAATTGTGCAAGCTATTCCATAACTGTAAAAATCTAAATTCTGAGTCTCCGATAGTATAAATTTATAGTCGGGGTGCTTAAATAAGTTTACTAAGCTCTCGACTATCATTCAATTTTCGCCTGCCAGACAAACTTAGCAGCGGTTTTCCCTGGCGCTACGTTGACATTAATGGCAAACGACATGTTGTTAATATTTGAAACCCAGTATTTAGTAGCATTACCGAGATTGTTTAATGGTGAAATTATAATATTGGAGGCGCTGGGGGTTTCGCCCAACCGATGCATTACGATAGTCGAGGTTGAACCGCCCGATATCGTTGCGCTACCGGAATTTGTTCCATTAATTATAGGGGCGGCGTTATTTAAAAGAGAATATTGATTATTCGTGTTCCCGGATAGTCTAATCTTGTTAGTCCCTATATCCAAACCAACCGGGCTTTGGGCATAACTGTCACTGTTGAAACAATTGTTGGCGATGATGACGTTGTTAAAATGTTTGACGTAAATTGCGTATCTTGTATGGTTACCGGAAGTATAATTAAATACATTGTTACTGATGGTTACAAAGCCCCCGGCTATACTAGAAATACCCTCTAGATGAACAAAATCATAAGTAAGATTCGTACCCCTACTACCGTTGCGAATAATATTGTTGGTGATACACCATCCTTCCTCAAACTTGTCCCAGGGGTTATGGACCATGTATATACTGTGCAGCGAAGCGTTTTCGCAAATATTATCGGTAAATATGGTATCCTGGCCCCCGGCATTGTAATAATTATACAAGGGCGATCCATCCAAATGATTACCGATGACCCTGAAAGGCCCTCCTTCAGTATAAATATCCGTATTTTTACTACCGATATTATTGTAGATTATCCATGAATCTGTGCAAGGATAATGGATGTAAATTCCCTTCCCATCAACCTCCCCGATATGACAATACCGGATTACGTTTAAAAATGCCAAGGTATCGCTAATTTTAGGATCATTCATATTGATTCCATCGCCGGCAAAGTTTTCAATAAAAAGGTGATCGAGAATCGAATGGTCAAGCCACAGGTTGATTCCAGTTTTTCCGGCATGGTTCCCATCCAAGCGAAGATTAGTGATGGTTAAATGATATATCCTATCCTTACTTTCAAGCATATTAAAATTGTTTCCGGCAGCCTGGAGTATTTTTGACCCTATACCGACACCCATCATTGTAATAAAAGAAACCGGTTTTAAGGCAGAACGAATAGAATATGTCCCTGACGGAAACATAACGATTCCCCAAGGAGCTTTTTCAGCAGCATCAATCGCTGCTTGTATTGCTGCAGCATCGTCAGTGATACCGTCACCGACGGCGCCGTAATTCTTGACATTGTAGATATAAGAA
>DNPP01000109.1:0-13226 GCA_003501365.1 Bacillota bacterium | reverse complement strand
TCGCCCTGGGCTTGTTCTTGGGCCACTGCCGACAAGTTTAGGGAAAAGAAAAGCAGTCCCAAAATTAGACAAATATAATTTTTTTTCATTAAAATCATCCTGATTCGAAAAATTGAAAAATCTATATAAAACATCGGGTTGCTAAAGGGAAAAATCATAAAGTGGCTTTTTTCCTGTCTACCGATACCTAACCGGCTGCTGTTGTATCATGCTTAGATTGATAGTTATAATGTGGCATAAAAATTTTGTCAGTTTCTAGTCCATGTAATGTTTTAATAATGTATAGCGGCCGATTTTTTGCCTCCTCATAAATTCGGCCGACATATTCACCTATTAAGCCCATTCCAAACAATTGCAAACCACAAGTTAATGCAATAAAAAAATATAGCCAAATTAAGCCCGAAATAACCCTACGATCAAGCGCCAAGATAGCTAGAATTATGAATCCTAATAACGAAACAACTATGATAGTCATTCCTAGTTTTAAAACCAACTGTAAAGGAATATTCGAAAAGCTAAAGATACCATCTAGAGCTAATTTTAGCATCTTTTTAAAAGGGTACTTGGTTCGACCGGCAAATCTTGCCGAACGTTGATAAGTGATTCCAATCTGTTTAAATCCAATCCAACTAAACATGCCCCTCACGTACCGGTTATGTTCGCGTAAAACCTTAAAGGCTTCTAAGGCTTTGTAATCCACCAACCTGAAATCTCCTACATCGACAGGTATATCAATTTGGGTTAATTTATGAAGTAGACGGTAAAATATAGCCGCTGTCAACTTTTTAAAAAATGTTTCCCCCTGTCGTTCAGCCCGTTGGGCATAAACAATATCATAACCCTCTCGCCAACAGGCCGCCATTTCTAAAACTACTTCCGGCGGATCTTGGAGATCGGCATCCATAATTATAATTGCTTTACCACCTGCAAAATCCATTCCGGCAGTAATCGCGATTTGGTGGCCAAAATTCTTAGAAAATCGAATTATCTTAAAACGAGGATCAATGTTATGGATATCAATCATTAGTGAATAACTTCGATCCTTACTGCCATCGTCTACCAAAATGACTTCGGCTTCACCATCTAATTTCTCAATTAGACTACTTACTTGTTTGTATAGTTCACTTAAGGTTTCTTCTTCATTGTATACTGGAATGATCAATGAATAATCTACATTTTCCATCTCTTGCTCCTGCACTTTAACAAAATTTTAAATATTAAAACAACCCATTCGCTAATTTATTAGGTCTTTTGATTACTTTATATAATTTATAAAGTCCACTAAATTCCCTTTGTAATACGCACCAATCGGCCCCTTTTTGATATAAATTGGGATATCGGATGTTAATGGCATCTTGGTTTATATTGTCACTTCCATTTGATGGCACCAAAATATAATCAATATTATACAATTTTGGATTTTCAACTGCTTTTTTGAACTGATAACTGCAGGAAACCACCAGATTTTCAGGATGGGTCACATTCATAATTACATTATATGTCCAAACGCAATCCATAAGGATAGTTGCATGGGGGATCTCAACATTTATAAATTTTGCAATTTCCCTTTGGGTTTCCTCTTTAGGACTCAATGTCTTAAAACTTAAGTCCTTATATTCCTCTGGGGCAATCGTATTACTAAACCAGGCAAAACCTACAGAAACGTTCAAAATTATTAAAGAAACAATACATAATCCTGTAAACAATTTAGAATTCATTTTCTTCAATTCATAGGGTATCCAAGCCAATATAAAAGGAAAAGGATAAAGAAAATATCTCCACCAACCGGCAGAAAGCCCCTTTCTGAGGTCAACGAATTGGAGAATATTTGTAGACAATATAAGTATTAAAAGCACTAAAAAATCCCATTTGAAAATTTGGCGTTTGATAATCCGGTATCCTATGATTACAATTAATGGAATTAAAAAAACCCGGGTTTTTAAAAATACATATTGGAGAGTCATCCAAGAATTACCAATTAGCTTTTTCAATACCGGGTCAACTGCATAACCCCGGCCAAATGCAGAAATTGAATATTCGGAATTTAAAAAGTACAAAGGATCTCCCATTATAATCCAACAAAATAAGACCCAAATTAAAAAAGTATAAAATACCGGTGATATTAATACAAAGTTTTTGCCTTCGGCCTTTTGCAGAGAATATTTTAAACTAAGTCGGTATTCTTCAACCAGTTTTTTTCGATGAACCTTTAAAATAATAATCGTAACAATTAAAGATGCACATATAGAAACCGGAATCGCCTCATAACGGATAAGAAACGCTAATGCCAGCGCCACGGCCATTGAAACAATATGGGAAGGATTTTCATTCTCCATCCACTTTATGAAGTTAAATGTAAACAACAGCAGCATAAAGCTGAACGGCACTTCCGTCATTCCATTAAAACCATATATAAAAACAAATGGATTGAAGCAATACAACAGAGCCAAAATGAGCCCCACAAATCTCGACCTGCCAAAATCGATGGCATTCTTAAAAATTAAAACTCCCGAAGCTGCATTGAAAACACTGGTCATCAACACTCCAGCCAAACCAGAGGTGGCTATCGGCTTATAAATAGGCCATAGTAACATCAACGGTAGTTCCAATAGACTAGGTAATGGATTCCAAACTGCTCCAATTGCGGCCAAATGGGGTGGCTGAATATAAATCACATAAAAGGCATTAGCAACCCTACTAATGGCATCGCCAAAGACAATATGTTTTATATGGCATATATAAAATCCCGCTGCTAAATCACAAATCAATATTATGGTGAATAATATCCAAGATACTTTTTTGTCCCTCATTTTTGCGGTTCCTCTCACAACACTACTTATCCCTCCATTAATCGTCATCTGTATAACAGCATTAGAGAAGGTCGTATATAATCTGCAAGCACTTGATAATTTTGATAATACTTCTCCCCGCTTAAGAGTTCAACTTTTGGGAATACTGTTGCTGGCTTAACCCGTGCTGCGTCTTTTCCCAACGGAACGGATCTGTAAACAATTGACCCAATGCTTTATAACCGGCCACACTCATCAGCATCCAGTAAATTGGAGAAAGCAGCGAATATTTTATTAAATTATAAGAAAAAGGCATCTTCTGTTTGGTTTTTTCGGTGGTTTCGATCATCCAGTCCATTCCGACCATATTGGAATATACAAAATAAAAGTTCCCGATGACCAATAAAGCCAATGCCATAAAATAAATCGGTCCCCAAAAAAGTTCGGCGATCCAGCCGGCATGGGTCGCATACCACCAAATCAGTAAAAACCAAAGCCAGGGATTAATAATCGGCAACAGCACCGAACCCAAAATGACGGCTTGGATACCCAAAAACCCATTTCTCCCGATTTCACGGTATAATTTGACGGGATGCCGCATATGTACCAGCCAGGTTTGCATATAACCTTTGATCCAACGGGAACGCTGCCGCAGCCAATTACCCATTTTACTATTGGCCTCTTCCCAAGTCCTGGAGTCCAAAACCGCCGTAACATATCCCTCTTTGAAAATACGGATTCCCAAATCACAGTCCTCGGTTACATTAAACGGGTCCCAGGCGCCTACTTTTTTAAGTTCATCCACCTTAAAATGGTTTGAAGTCCCGCCGAGCGGCACCGGAATATTCATCTGGGAAACTCCCGGCAAAAGCAGCTCAAACCACATGCTGTATTCCTGAGTAAACCACTTTGTTAAAATGTTATCATTGCAATTGTAATAATTTAATTTTGATTGAACGCAAATGATATTTTTGGGTAATTTCTTAAAACCCAGGTAAGCCTTTTTTAACTGATCAAGCTCCGGACGGTCCTCAGCATCATAAATTACCACATATTTGCCCCTGGCCCGGATTAGCCCATAGTTGCAGGCCTTGGGCTTGGTCTGTGGCAAACTCCGGGGTACGATTAATGGGGTGCAATAGTAAGGAAGCCGATATGATTGAACGGCCTTTATCGTTTCCGGATCATTCTCCTCCAAAAGGAGCCGAATATCTAATTTGACCTTAGGGTAATCCAGCTTGTCCAAATGATCCAACAAACCGCGAATTACATAGGATTCCTTAAAAATCGGGATTAAAATTGTGTATATCGGCAATTCCTTTTCATCCAGATCCCGCAACTCTTGTTCCGATACTTTTATCTGAATGTCGGGCTTGGTGCCGCACATAATAATATACATTTTGTGAGTTGCAATTAAGAAATACAGTAGCTGAACCAATAGATTGATGATAAATAAGGTTATCGAGATTTTAATTATTAAACCCAAAAGAGTTAATAGCCCCAGCCCGATAAAAAATACTTTTTGAGCCTTTGTAAATGTCTCTTGGGCGGAATTCTCCACCATTTCATTTCGCAGCTTATTGACGCTTTCATCCGTTAAATTCTCGCCATAGGCAATGTTCCAGAATTCGTCCATTTCATGCTGATCAGCCAAAACCAGCTCAACTTTCATATCCAAAAATGATTCAATTTCCTTAACATCCGGTTCCGAAAGCCTGTTAAAAGTCGCCAATAAATAATGATCTTTCACCCGGTTCACGATACATACTTGATACTGCCTGGCTATCGCATAGGGAAGCTTTTGGGCCTCCTGAAAATCAAACATCGTTCCTATCCGGCCAAGTCGATCCTGAGTGGCTAAACTCCGGTATACTGACGCAGGCGGCACCATACCTAGAGTAATAAAGATGTCACCCAATAGGCCGCCGCTTTTTTCTTGAAATTCTAAAGCTTGCTCCAACTGCTGATCCGTAATAACCCCTTCATTTACAAGCATTTCGCCCAAGGGTAATTTCTCACGTTCGGGAATGACAATCTGGTCAAAATCTTTTTTGCTGATCATCCCCAACGAAACCAAGATATCGCCAAGTCTACCGCCGTTGGTTTTTTGAAATTCCAGGGCATATTGCAATTGAGGGGAATCAATCAACCCAGCATCCAGTAGTTGCTGACCCAATTTTGAAAAAACCGCTGGTTCAATTTGCGGTTTTTTCTTTGTTTGATGGCGCTTTTTCTGTTGTTTTCGTATGGTAACAATATTAAGGGAATTTTGTATATTTTTATCCTCCGGCTGATAATTTTTTTGGTTCACTTCTGATTTGCTCCATTCCATTCTCATTTTATTTGATTCCGACTTAGTCCATATCATAAAGTAGAGCCAAAAAGAAAACATTTCCCAACCAAAAACATAAAAATATTAAGTTCTTGGTTTCTGTTTGAATAAAGCCTCCCAGAAACCGGAAATAATCATAATAAGCAAAAATGAAAAGAATAAAGTCAGAGGAGTTAGTAAAAGTAACCTTTTTAGCCACGCTCCCGACAATTCACCCCAATGATTAATAAAAATTGTGATCACAACAATAAACCAGCACTGAATACCCGTCCGGGTAAGTGTGGTATCATATGAAGCGCTGGAGAGGATTCCCTGTAAAAGGCCGATTGCTCCGCCAATTGCTCCGCCGAATTTAATGGCTTCAATAAATCTTAAATGCAATAGAGCAGTTGATAATTGGATATGAAATACATTAGCCGGGGGCGGCCAAGGCAAACATAATATAATAATACTTAAGAAATACATGCCGACTCCAAAAAGAAGCCCACACATTAGGCCGAATACCAGATTGATTTTATTGGACATCGTGAGCAATTCCTTTCTATACTATAAATACAAAATCTATTAAAAACTAAATTTTACGAACGGCAGGAAGCACGGTAACAGGCCGCTTCTCGGTAATCATTTTATCCCATATTATACATTAATTTGAACTTTTTTGAAAGATGAATTAGATAAATGACACGTAATTGCATGATTGGCACTTGAAATGGCATAATCGACATTTTATAAAATAATTTGCAGGGATAAATCATTTACATTCAATCGCTCCACCCCCTATATCTATTAACAGTTAACAGATAAATTTAATAAATTTTTTGTCCCATTGTTATATTTTACAATAGGCAACCTAAAACGAACCTAAATGGAATGAAATAGCATAGGTAGGTAAAGTTTGACGCGTACAGGGCAATTGGAACGGACGAAACGGCAAAATTTACGAGGGCAATTGCGGTAGATTAAACCTCGATCCGGCAAGTAAGTGACAATTTTTCTGCAATGGCGCAGAAAAATTGTCCGGATCGGGTTCATTGTTTGAATCCGGCAAGTTTAAATGCGACTAAGGTTTTTGGGGTTACTTGCCGGATTCAAGTTAAAACGGACCGTCGCCTACCAACTGGCCAGTTTCTTCGTTAATACCATTAGGAAGATCTTGGCAATAGAATGTGTGTCAATTAATTTTCGAGGAGGAGATTTGCGTTGATAAAATATTTCATACTTGTTATTAGCCCAGTTTGTCTTGTTACTTTTTCGTATATCTTGAAAAACGCAAAGTCTCAAAAACCAAAAAAATTACCGTAAGACGGATACCTCACTCAAACAACGAATTCATTGGTTTTGTTGTTTAAATCGTCCGCCATCTTGCTCAACATTTCGGAAAGCGCCAGAATGTTTTCCACTGTAGCCATTTGTTCTTCCGATGATGTTGCGATACTTTGAGAATTATCCATTGACACCTTTGCAATCCCAGCCATATCATTAAATAGCTGAGTAATTCGATTCGTATCCATGGAAATTTTCTCATACATTGCGGATACATCTTTCAATTCAATATCAACAGCATTTACCGCTTCAAAAATGTTTTTAAACACCCTTCCGGTTTCATCAGCGGCGTTCATACCCAACTCAACTTCTTTGGCTCCGATCTCCATTGCCTGGGCAGCGCTGATAATATTATCTTT
Source organism: Bacillota bacterium (assembly GCA_003501365.1). Classification (GTDB taxonomy): domain Bacteria; phylum Bacillota; class UBA4882; order UBA8346; family UBA8346; genus UBA8346. Next base: position 6,423 of record DNPP01000109.1, on the reverse strand, counting down.
AATCTTCTGATTGATGCCCTTAATTTCTTGCACCGAAACATTCGATAATTCCGCTAATTTCCCTACTTCTTCAGCCACCACTCCAAAACCCCTGCCGAATTCCCCGGCCCGAGCTGCTTCAATGGAAGCATTCAGCGATAATAGATTGATTTGTTCAGCAATCGAAGTAATTGCTTCAAATGTTTTCTCGATTAAAGCGGACTGGCTTTTCAAATGCTCAATAATGACTGATAAATTATTTACCGCTTGGTTAATAATGTTCATGCGCTCGATCATCTTGGTAATCAGTTCGTTTCCTAATACCGAATATTGCGCGGCATTAATCGATACTTCCTTCACAACTCTGGTCCTGTCGGTGGCCATATCAAGATTGGAGACAATTTGATCGACCATAGACACACTTTTTTCAGCGGAGTTTACTTGTTCTTCAGCACCTTCCGCCATATCTTCCATAATGGCGGTAATCTCCTGAGTAGCAGCACTGGATTGGGCAACATTCTGGGTCAATTCCGCCGAAGATTGGGCCACTTCAGCTGCTAATTTTTTATTGGTCTTAATAATGTTTCCAAAGGATTCCATCATAGTATTAAACGACTCGACTACTTCATGGATTTCATCAGCTGTATCCAGCTTAATTCGTACCGATAAATCACCGCCGGCAACCCTAACTGTGGCCTGTTTAAGCTCATTCAATGAATTGATGGTGGACAGGGAGAATGTTACATAAAAATAGAATATTAACGGGAGACCGATTAACACGATAATACTTACAATCTGCATATTGTGGGTATAATTGTCCACGCGTATTTTGATTAGAGCATCCAATCCCTTGGATACTCTGTCATAAAGCGTGGCGTTCATTTCTATGGCACGCCGGGCTTTTTGAGCAAATTCTTCCGTTCCATCAAACCCGGTATTGGAATTGATTGCTTCGTTATTCACCATTTCTAAAAAGGAATAAATTGCCTGGATAGTCTTTTGGGCCGTAGACCGGATGAAATTCAAAGAACCACTAGGATTGTTGGCAAAAGCGATATCCAAGTCAGATTTAACTGCATCAGTTAAAGTTTTTGCCCGAACCGACGCTTCCAGTAAATCATGTCTTTCACCTGCCGTCAAATTTTCCTTTACCGCAAGCCGTTCCCCTAAGTTCCGTAAATGATTCAGCTGTTCAGCCAATGGCATTTGCTTGAACATGGTAATATCCATGGCGTAATAGCTGTCCAAATCGGGATCAAGGGTTAAGTTAGAATGATCCGATATATAGGTATGGAATGGCAACAAATCATCATTTAAAAGTTTACTATAGCTTTGATATATTTTTATCCCGTTCACAGCGGGATCGTTCCATTCCTTCTTGATTTCATGCCATTTCTTGATCACAACCCCCAATCGTTCACCAACTGCCAATGTACGATGATATTTTCGGTCCGCTTTTTGCAAAACGGCGAAGTCACGTTCTATCATTTTCTCAATCTTCTCCAGTCTGGATTTCTCCATCCCATTTCCTTGGAAATAGTGCCCAGCTATTTCTCTTTCCTCTTGGATATCATGGATTAAGTTTTTTAAGGGCAAATTATAGGCAACTCCATAGCGTTCCTTTTGATTAAAATTGATCTGATGCCCATTGGTGGAGAAGAACAGACCCAACGTTACTGTTAATGGAATAATAATAAAAAGACTGATAAAAATAAATTTCGCGGAAAAAGTAAACCGGTTCATGATCATAATTCCAGGCTGTAATAATTTCTTCATCATTTCTGCCTCCTGATTCAATCTTTTAACCCTGGACAAAAATCTTGTAAGCTACTTGATAATGTATAATAAAACTATTGATTAAGTTGAAAATAAAAAAGATATGGTGTTTGAATAAAAGTCCGTCTATTATAATATAAAGGGTTGAGATTATTATATCAATTTGTGAGGTTTTTGGAAGATATTTTGCATAATTTCTAGAAAAATGACACAAACAATACTTCGATAGTAAATATTTGTAATATTTTTACATAAAATTCCTGATAATGGTTAATTTGTCACTCCATAAAAAATCCGTCTCCACAAATATTGAGACGGATTTTTTATTTCTTCGGTATAATAGAGGGAAATCATCAAAGGTTTATTGCTATCTTTTCTGCAAAAACTCTAGCTATCTTTATCTGATAAAAATGGAATAAGCTAGCGATAATTATCTTGTTGGTTTGGTTTTAAAAAACCATTTCAATATATTTCTGGAGATCAAAGCCTACTATGCTTGCAATGACTTCATCAGCTTCGCTCAGCACCTGGGGGTCCCCTATGCCCACTGCAAACATCCCGGCAGTTTTGATTGCCTTAATCCCAGCAGCGGCATCTTCTACCCCAATGCAACACTCGGCTGCAACCTGTAAATTATCCGCCACGGTCAGGAAGATTTCCGGATCCGGTTTGCCCTGCTTAATTATGGTAGCATCGGCCATATAGTCAAAAAACTCTTTGATCTGCAACTTTTCGATCACCGTTTGGGCATTTTTACTCACCGACGCCAACCCTGTTTTAATGCCTTTTTCCTTTAAAGTGATCAACAATTCTCGAGCCCCGGGTGCAACCTTACTTGGAGTCATGGTCTCAATCAGTTCCTTATAATACTCATTTTTCTTATCAGCCCACAGACGCTTCTCTTGATCTGTAAACCCACGATCCGCACGTTCAAAAACGATTTCCAAAGAGCGCATCCGCTCAACCCCTTTTAAACGCTCATTAATCCGCTCGTCAAAATAAATACCGAGTTCATCGGCGACTTTACGCCAAGCTAAATAATGATATCCGGCGGTATCCGTGAGCACACCATCCAGATCAAAAATTACCGCCTTTAACGCGCTTTTCACGGATTAACACCTGCACTCTCTACTGATTTTCTGTTCAACCACAATCTCCATCCCGTCCCGCGAAAGGTATTCCTGATCAAATACCGCAATCGGCAATGGATCCCCGGATAATTGTTGGATCTCGACTTTTTCTTTTGTGACATAAACCTTTAATTTCCGGCCCCGAAATGTTATTTTAAAGGAGTACCCTTGCCACTCTTCCGGAATATATGGGGTTAAATGAAACCGGTTATTCCGGACGGCAGCCCCGGCAAATCCCTGGACAATCGAGGACCAACTTCCCGCCATGCTGGTCAAATGCACACCATCATCCGTATCGTCATTATAATTATCCAGATCCAATCTGGCAGTACGCAAATATAACTCATAGGCCTTATCATGATACCCGATCCAACTGGCAACGATTGAATAAATACTGGCGGACAGGGACGACTCATGCAGTGTTCGGGGCTCATAGAAATCGAAGTTGCGCTTTCTACATGCCATGTCAAAGCGTTCCGGCAAGAAAAAAATTCCCTGGATCACATCGGCTTGCTTAATAAAACAGGAACGCAAGATGCGATCCCACGACCAATGTTTATTAAGAGGCAATTCTTCCGGGGGGATATCTTTCACCAACAGCTGTTCTTTATCCATATATAAGTCATTCTGTTCAAAGATACCAAGTTCCGCCACGTAGGGGCGGTACATCTTGATGACGATCTCCTGCCATTTCAGCTGTTCCGTATGGGATAGTCCGGACTGTGCAGTAATTTCCCCCAGCCGTACCGGATCCGATTGTTCGATTCCCTTAAGTGTGCCCAGGGTGTACTCCAGGGTCCAGGCAGCCATGGTATTGGTATACCAGTTGTTATTGACATTGTTTTCATATTCATTGGGACCTGTCACGCCCAAAATCATATACTGATCTTTCCGGGCTTGATAAGTTACACGATCAGCCCAAAAACGGCTGATCTCAATTAATACTTCGATGCCGTATTGATATAGGTAACTATTATTTCCGGTGTAATAGGCAAAGTTGTAAATTGCATACGCGATGGCTGCATTGCGGTGAATCTCCTCAAAGGTGATCTCCCATTCATTATGGCATTCATGACCATCCATCGTGACCATCGGGTAAAGGGCCCCTTTTAAACCTAATTTCCCGGCATTCTCCTTGGCCTTGTCGAGCTGCAGATAGCGGTAATATAAAAGGTTACGGGCCACTTCTTCATTGGTATATAAATAAAACGGAAAGCAAAAAGCTTCCGTATCCCAATAGGTGCTGCCGCCGTATTTTTCACCGGTAAAACCTTTCGGACCAATATTCAATCTGGGGTCCTTGCCGGTATACGTCTGATTGAGTTGAAAAATATTGTAGCGGATTCCCTGCTGAGCCCGGGGATCTCCTTCTATTACTATGTCGCTCTCTTGCCATTTTTGCTCGAGGACCCGGTAATGTTCATGAAACAGTTCATAATAGCCCTTTTGCACTGCTTGGTTGAGTCTCTCCCGGGTGGCTGAGTCTAAATTACTCTCGGTAAAATCTCTGGAGGTGCAGACGGAAACGAATTTCTGGAGCTCAACCTCCTCGCCGCGTTCGACTGTTACATCAAACCGGAACTCCACCTTTTTTTCGCAGGCAGACAATTCAGTAGCGGGTGTAATCACCTCGCTATTGAGTGATATTTTAGCCGCAGTGGCGGTCGCTACAACAAACCCGCTTTTCTTAGTCCGCATCACCAGTAATGCCTGATCAAAATCGACTGCGCGGGTGACTTCCTCCCAAAAGTTTTCTCCATAATTGGCATCCTCATTAACCACATTGCCATCTAAATAAGGAGCCATGGTTATCCTGCCACCAAAATTCAAAGGGCGAACTTTTACACTAATACAAGCAATATGATTCTCAGCCATACTTAAAAAACGGGTAAAGGCAAAAGCGGTCTCCTTGCCATCCTCTTCACTCCAAATAAAAGAGCGGGTTAGTGTACCCTCCCGCATATCCAATTCCCGCCGGAAATCCTTAATCCGGGCATTGGCCAAATCCAGCCTTTTGCCGTCCACTTCAATATCAATCCCGATCCAATTGGTCGAATTGAGCACTTTGGCGAAAAATTCGGGATAGCCGATCTTCCACCACCCAACTCTGGTTTTATCCGGATAATATACTCCGGCGACATAGGTTCCTTTTAAACTATCCCCGGAGTATCCTTCTTCAAAAAAGCCTCGCAAACCCATATGCTCATTTCCCAGACTAAAGATGCTCTCCGAAAACCGGTTGGTTTTGGGATCAAATCCCTCTTCAATAACCTTCCATTCATCGATCTTAAATTTATTGAGCATGAGTCTCCTCCACTACGTAACCAAATCAGAGATATAATTGCCAAATGTCATAAATATTATATATGGAGATATTCTTGAATGTCAAGCAAACGTTTGCGCAATGATTAATTTATATTATATTCATATGCTATTTCTAGTGTATTGATCAATTTCAAAATATAGCTAGTCTTGGAAGGAATTTGTGTAATTGTCAAGAATGCATTTTAGATTGTGCAATCGTTTAATTTATGAAAGGATTTCTAATGGCAACTATTAAAGATGTGGCAAAATTAGCTAATGTTTCTCCTTCCACGGTTTCCAGGGTGATCGCTGACAACCGCCGGATCAGTTCGGCTACCAAGGAACGGGTAAACAAAATAATGCAGGAACTCAATTACCATCCTAACATGATTGCCCGTAGCTTGATTAAACGATCCAGTCACACGTTGGGTTTGATATTATCCCGTTCAACCGACAGCGCCTTCTCCAATCCTTTTTTCTCAGAGATTATCCGGGGAATCAGTGCCGTTACCCAAAGTTACCATTATAATTTAATGCTGGCCACAGCCGAGGATTATTCCGAAGAAGCCAAACAATGTCTGCAGATGATAACGGAAAAACGGGTTGATGGCATTCTCTTATTAGCCTCCCGGGTTAATGATGAATTGATCCCGGAATTATCAAAAAACGGCTATCCATTTGTGGTTGTAGGCAGGGCTCCTGATGTAGGCAAAAGCTATTCGGTGAACAATGACAATATCCAGGCCGCATATTCTGCGATTCGTCACTTATTTAATCTGGGCCATCAAAGAATTGCCCTCTTAAACGGCCCGGATGAATATATACTTTGTCAGGACAGATATGAAGGTTACCGCTTTGCCTTCCGGGAATATGGAATCGAGAACGACCCTACGCTCATTAAAAAAGGGGGTTTTTCCCAGGAAGACGGTTATCGGTTAACTTTAGAATTATTAAATATGAAATTTCCCCCCACAGCCATTTTCGCGGTTGACGATCTGATGGCGTTCGGGGCCTATAAGGCCATCAAGGAGAAAAAATTACAGATTCCCGACGATATCGCCGTGATCGGCTTTAATGATGACCCTTTAGCTTCAGTAATTGAACCGGCTTTGACTACCGTCCGAATTCCTATTTATGAGATGGGGCAGGCTGCCGCCGCAATGATTATCGGGCTACTCCAGGATCAGGAAATCTTCCCCGCCCAAAAAATTCTCTCTTCCGAACTTATCATCCG
>DNPP01000260.1 GCA_003501365.1 Bacillota bacterium | reverse complement strand
CTTCTTTGTTAATAGAACTCTATTACTTGAAGTTACTTGCAGTAAAATCAAAAGAATATCGCGCGCAAAGGCGCGGAGACGCAGAGAAAAGATAAAAAATTGAATTATTTTATAAAACAAGGTCATGGCAGTTTGCAAGGCGTTTTTTATTGCCTAAAAGAATGGTATCTCGCGGAGACGCAGAGAGACGCAGAGAAAATCCCTTTTTTAAGAACATAGCCAAACGAATAGTAAGTCTGATCTGCGACATTTTCCATTAAATTGAACGAAAGGCAGGAATTTTACGGAAATATACAGAATATTTTTACAAGTTAAATTGGATCTCGATCCGACAAGTTCTTATTGGATATTGATTATAAAATTATCTGGATGTACTGAGCGATCGGCTATTGTTGATTAAAAACTAAAAGAATATCTCGCGCAGAGGCGCGGAGGCGCAGAGTTTAAAGACAAAATATAAACTTCTTTACTGGATTCAGGTTAAAGTTGGATGTGGGTAATGACTAAAATTTTACTCGAAAAATCAACCAGTGGAGGAATAAAGATTCGATTCAACTATGCAGCGGAACTGGTTGAAAAGATTAAAAAAATCAATAACCGGAGTTGGCATCCGGAGGGTAAATATTGGACGATTCCTGAAACGGAGGAAGCGCTCCTGCAATTGTTGGCGTTGTGCCCGGAACATGAATTTTCAATTGAACTGGCACTTCGTCCAATGTTGATTCCACTTTTTTTGCAGCAACCCGTTCCCGGTTTGGCTTTTTGGGGACGCCGAGTCTGGGACGCATTTGACAGAACGGTCGGTGCAGCATATTTTTGAAAACGCTTGTGAAAAAGCGGGAATTAAAAAGGATGTGTCAGTTCATAGTTTGCGGCATTCTTTTGCAACACATTTGTTGGAAGGGGGTACTGATTTACGATATATTCAGGAGTTGTTAGGACATGCCAGTTCAAAAACTACCGATATATACACTATATACACATGTAAGCAAAAGGGATATCGGTTCAATACAAAGCTCGTTGGATCGTTTAATGCAAGAAAAAAAGGGGCACAGATAAATACGTTTTAATTTTTCATACACGACAGAGTGTCGTATATGATATCCAATGACATTATGTCATCTAATGTAAAAATATTTCTCCATATATGACACAGTGTCGGTAATGCAATAGTTATATGCCATATCGGGCCTTCTGGGGTCGGACCGGCCCCCTCCTGGGCACGGTCCTTATTCAAGTGAGATTCATAAAGAAAGGTGTGAAATATATGGGGAGAGGGAAAATTCCTTCAATTTTTGTAAGTTCAACATGTTATGATTTGGGGCAAGTCCGGAATGATTTGAGAATATTCCTTAAGGATTTAGGATTAGAACCAGTTTTATCTGAATATAACACGTTTCCGATAAACCCCAATATAGGAACCATAGATAACTGTATTCAAAATGTTGAAACAAAAGCTGATATTTTTATTCTTATTATTGGGGGGCGTTATGGATCTCAAAACGATGATGGAAAATCCATAACAAATCTAGAGTACTTAAGAGCAAAGGCTAAAGGTATTCCTATATATACTTTTGTATCTAAAAATATATTATCAACATTATCTATATGGAAGGATAATCCGACTAGTGATTTTAAATCTGTTGTTGACTCACCGAAGCTTTTTGAGTTTGTAAATTCTATCAAGGTTAACGACAGTCTTTGGATTTTCCCATTTGAAACGGCACAAGAAATTATGGATACTATTAAAATTCAATTGGCTTTTTTATTTGCAGAATCTCTTGATATTAGGACTAAAGCATATTCCACTCAAATTCTAGAAAGTCTATCGGAATATAAAGGTGATATTTTAAGGCTTGCTTTGGAAAAACCAATGGCTTGGGAATATAGACTTTTTGGTGAGGTTTTACATAGCGGTATCAAGATGTTGAACCCTTTACGAAGGGATGTTAAATACGGGATAGCATTTGGGCAATGCATTTCTTTTTCTGATCTGAAAAATTTAGTTGATTATATTGTGACAAAGATTTATGAATTGCGACAAGTTGGAGTAGGTTTAGAAATTTTATTGAATACAGCTTTTCAAGAAGCCGCTGGTCTTCCTGGTGAACCAGGAGATCCTGAACATATTGTTTACGTTGCAGAAAAAATTGTTGAAGCATATAAGAATGTCTTATTATGGACAGTAGAGCTTCGTAGGTTAAAAGTTGAAGATGAATGGGAAAATTTAATCGCAAAGGTTGCTCTTTTTAGTGAAAATATGATTCTAGAAATCGAACAATATTGTGACGAGATAAATAATCAATTAAAACAGGCACTTATTGATATAGCCAAAGATGACAAACCAATAATGCTAACCTTGAAACTAACATTAACCACAAAAGGATCAGATGAGTTTACCCAAGAATTAGAAAGACTTGCTATTCAGTATGGTGTAAATATGTCTTAATGCCAACCAGCCAACCGTCCTAGTTCGGCTGGTGTGTCGGAGTCAAACTGTTAGAATTGGCCCGATACAGCACATAACAGCCAGCAGTGTTTCCGAGATTAAGCGGGCTAAAAAGCCCCAAAAAGTTCAGTCCTTTTCGGGGCTAGTAGGGTTTAACTTCGCTTAATTTTGGAAACACATTGTTGAACGAAACCGCGATGATTTCAGCTATGGAGTTTCGAAAATCCGAATCCGGTTTTGATATGATTATATCCACCAATAAATTGATTTCATGACTGCCAAATGAACTTTAAAACCAAAGAAATCTAAAAAAGGACATAATCCCCCCCTCCCCCAAGAGGCAGTTTAAAAAATATTTAATTGCAACAGTTAAGTTGAAAATTTGAAACCAAAATCGGTTTTATGAATCCTAGTCCCACCGCAACAGGGACAAATTCGGAGATCCTTTCCGGTCAGTTTAAGGAAAAGTTCACCCACAGACAGCTTTTGAGATTCCTGGATTTTTGAGAAAGTGAGCTTTTGGCACAGGCGTAATTTTCGATTACGATTCCGGTTACTTAAAATGCCGTAATGCCTCATCTTCACAAATCGGCTGGGCAGCACATGCATTAAGAAATGGCGAATAAACTCCGGAGCATCAAG
>DNPP01000193.1:2796-5700 GCA_003501365.1 Bacillota bacterium | reverse complement strand
CGCTTTCTTCACAAGCTGCTGATAGTCGGGGGATAATTGACTATCGGGAGAATGGTTACAAGAGACCAAAAACAAAGATAAGCTCATCAGAAAACCTAAAAAAGCGACTTTACCGCTAGAAACGGAATATTTGACCAAATCGGACAGCTCCTTTATCCCCATAACCAGTGATAACCGATATTTTAGCTTTATTGGGGTTAATCCTTTTCCATGTCGACTAAATTGTGGAAAAACGGATGCATGGGATTGCCGATTTAAGATATGTTTTGTCTATGAGACGATTTGCCGAAAGTACAATTGCAATTGAAGGATGTTTATCGGTATTTATAGAATTATCAATATAAGCCTAGACAAGAACAAACGTTCGTGATAAATTATTGATAGCAATAATTCTAAAGGTGACTGGTATTGAAAAAAAATAAACTGCTTCAACCCTTTTTAAAATGGGCCGGGGGAAAACGGCAGCTCTTGCCAACAATCCGTCAATATACTCCCCCCAAATACGGTACCTATTATGAGCCGTTTATTGGGGCCGGAGCGGTTTTGTTTGATATGCAACCGACAGTTGGCGTTATTAATGATAGTAATACCGAATTAATCAACTGCTATGAAGTGATCAGAGATTCAATCGATGAACTGATTATCAATCTTCGCCGCCATAAAAATGAAAAAGAGTATTATTATGCAATTCGCGATATAGATAGAGAGCCTAATTTTAAAAATCTTGATCCCATCCAAAGAGCATCCCGAATTATTTTCCTAAATAAAACCTGTTTCAATGGATTATTCCGAGTTAATAGCGCCGGTCAATTTAATGTTCCCTTTGGAAGTTATCATAATCCCAAAATTCTTAATGAAATTGTGTTAAGAGCCGCCCATAATTACCTAGCTACTAAAAATATTCAAATTATGAATGTAGATTTTGAACAATCAGTAAAAAGTGCCGCAAAAGGGGATTTCATCTACTTCGATCCCCCTTATGACCCTGTTTCGGATACCTCATCATTTACGGGATATGATATCAACGGTTTTGGTAAGCGTGAGCAGGTACGGTTACGGGATGTCTATAAAAAATTATCTGACCAGGGTTGCCTGGTCTTATTAAGTAATTCCGCCACCGATTTTATTTTGGATTTATATAAGGATTTTACCATAATAACAGTGACAGCTAGCCGAAACATCAACTCGGTTGCCACTGGACGCGGAAAAATTGATGAGGTTCTGGTAATGAATTATGACTGCTTTAACAAAAAATGATAAGGCTTGGCAAGAATTATTCGATAAATACCGTATCCTGGAGGCCATTCAATATTCCGGCAGGTTTGAGATTGAAGCGGGCACCATAAATACCGTCCGGGAAGCCCGTTTAATGGCCAAGTTCGATCACTTCGTAAATCTCCCCCAAATCTTTAAAGAAAACCGACTCACCATCCTTCCTGTATCCCGTTCAAAATATGTCATCGGAAAATTCGAATCCTATTTGTCGGTTACTTATGATGACGTTGCGACTGGCATGATATCTCCCCCTCGTTTTATTGAAAGTATTACCTACAATAATTTATATTCCGAAAGCCTTGCATTGCATTATGCTTATCTGGCCGGAATAATGGATGACATAGCCGGTGAACCAACATACCTGACTGTTTCGGGAAGAATGTCCAGTAATAAATTTGATTTCAAGGTTCGAAATGTTGAAACCAGGCAATTCGATCCTATTCGAGTCGATAATTCCCAATGTGAAATCGATGGCGGCTATGAAAGCAAAAATAGTTTCATTATTGTTGAAGCCAAGAACTATACCGTGGAGGATTTTTTAATTCGTCAGCTTTATTACCCATACCGTTTATGGGACGGTAAATTAAAAAAAACGATTATCCCCGTTTTTATGACTTACTCCAATGATTGTTTTTCGTTTTTTATTTTTTGTTTCGACCGCAACGATGAATACAACTCCATCAAGTTAGTTAAGCAATTAAAATATGCCGTCGCTCCGGACAAAATCGAGCTCAGGGATATAATATCGGTATTTCATAATGCCAAAATCAAAGCCGAGCCGGCCATACCCTTTCCCCAGGCGGATCGATTTGAGCGAGTAATTGATTTATTGGGATTGCTTTACGGAAATGAATTAACCAAAAATTTCATAACTCAAAATTATCAGTTCGATGCTCGACAAACTGATTATTACACGAATGCCGCAATTTATTTGGGGCTGATCCGTAAATACCGGGGAGCAACTGAAATATTTTATTCATTAACTGATCAGGGACGCCGAATTATGGGTTTAGATTTTAAAAATAAATACTTATCCCTGGTTAACTGCCTTCTTGAACATGAAGTTTTTTACAAGGTTTTGGGGCGATATTTTGTAGTAAGCAGTATTCCTGATAAACAGGATATCGCCGATATTATGCGGAGTAGTTACATTTATGGGGTCAGTGCCGATAGTCACCACACGATCGAGCGCCGAGCACAGACCGTATTAAGTTGGATCGCCTGGATTATCGGTTTACAAAACGTATAAAACTAATTATTTAACCGCAAAAACGTACAATATTTTTCGCTCCGCCTTTGGTATACTCGCCTTAAACAAAAGGGGTGAGCGACAATGAATCAACTATTCAAGCAGTTTGAAACCGGTGAGGTTGCTTTGGCGGAAGGTGGTTATCATTCAGCGGATAAGCCTTGGAATGCCCATCCGTCATTCAAAGGGGTCTATTTGAAACATTTAGTGACCGGGGCTGAAACCGGAGGGCAGCTCAGCTGCCATTTGGTCCGGATCGATCCCGGTTGCGCCATCGAGGATCATCTCCATGACGGCAAACTGGAAATTCATGAAGTGATTGGAGGAAGCGGGGAATGTATGATCGAGCAAAAGGCTGTCCCCTATACGGCCGGGCAACT
>DNPP01000193.1:0-2530 GCA_003501365.1 Bacillota bacterium | reverse complement strand
GTAATCCCGGCCAATCTAACCCACCGGGTGGTGGCATCTGGGGAGGGACTCGAACTATTTGCCAAATTTGCACCGGCCTTATTATAATCGCTGTATGAATAAAGCGATCATCCGGAGAACCGATTATACACTGCCATACCCCTTCACAATTACATCCGGTGAAGGGGTATGTAATGCCTTTCCCCGGCACATCCACCAATCCGTGACTTTTGGGTTGGTAGTCGCAGGAGAACGGGAGATCATCGCCGGCCTGGAAAAGTCAACGGCCGGACCGAATGACCTCTTTGTAATTGACAGTTACATACCCCATCAATGCCGAGTCGGACTGACCGCCCCCTGCCATTACTTTATCCTGAATATCCCCAAAGGCCGATTGACCACGCTACTGACATCCTGCGGCGAATCTTTACCGGAAGCCTGGGGAATTGGAATCCAAATAATTAACGACCCGGTCTTAGCGGCTCAGTTTCAAAGTTTTTGCACCCATTGCCTTGATGATGAAGGGTCGGAGGTTCCTCCGGACCCGATAGCGGTGCAGAAAGTCCTAACATCATTCGCCAGATATTGCCGACCGTTCAAAGCGCATCCGCAAGCCATCGATCCCCGGATAATCACGGCCTATGAATATATCCAAAATCATTTTCAAGCACAATTTACTCTGGGGGACCTAGCGGCCCAGGCCGGAATGACTGCCTTTCACTTTAACCGGCTCTTTGCCAAATCCTATGGCATACCGCCCCATGCGCTCCTGTTACAGCTCCGAACCAAAAAAGCCCAAGAATTAATGTTCAGTGATTATACTGACCCCTGCGGTGTCGGACTGGAGCTAGGGTTCTATGATCAAAGCCATTTCATCCGCAACTTTAAAAAACACGTCGGCACCACTCCGCTGCATTTTTTCCGGGCCCGGCGGGGGAAGAAATAAGCTTGTTAAGCCGTAACCCCGTAATCCGACTATTTATTGCCCCCGCTCTGGCGTATATGCTTTTATTTTATGAAGCCTGAAGTCATGATCCGAATAAAAACATCGGCAATTACCGGATCAAACTGTTTTCCGGCGCAATTACGAATTTCTTCGATAGCTTCCTGAGAGCTAATAGCCTCTTTATAAGGCCGGGAATGAGTCATGACATCGTAGGCATCGATTATTGCAATGATTCTAGCCAAATTGGGGATTCCATTTTCGGTAAGACCCATTGGATATCCCTTACCATCCCATCGCTCATGATGAGAGAGGATCAAATCCGCAACATGAGACAACTCCGGCGTCGATTGCGCGATTCGGCAACCGATTTCGGGATGCTTCTTCATCTCCCGCCATTCCTCTTGAGTCAATTTAAGCGGTTTTGTCAATATATGATCCGGGATCCCAATCTTGCCGATATCATGCAATATGGCAAGTAACCCCAGTTCGTCGAGTTCGCTTGCGGACAGGCCCATTTCGCAGCCGACTTTTACCGAAATATTTTGGATCCGTTTGGCATGTTCTTCCGTTTCATAACTTCGGGCATATAATGTTTTTTCCAGGGAGGTGATTAACGAACTGCGGACACTTTTTCCTTCCAACAATTTATGCCGGTACATGATATCCTCGGCGTCTTTTAAAACCAAATTTATATCTTGATACATCTTTTCTTTGGTTGATGCGCCAAAGGCTATATTGGGCTTAATCGGATCTTCAGGCATCAAACTGCAGTGCTTTTGAATGTTTTGGCAAAGGGAAAGCGCTTTGTTCCTGGATGTTCGGGGCAAAATAATCACAAATTCATCCCCACCCCAACGAGCGACTATTCCCTCGCTTGGACACTCCGTTTTGAGAATACCCGAAATAGTCGTTAATAGCTTGTCTCCCACTTCATGCCCAAAAATATCATTGGCTAACTTCAGTCCATTGACATCTCCGATAATCAACGACAACGGCAAAAATTCCCGTTGATCAAGGCGCTTGGTTTCTTGTTCAAAGAAAGCCCGATTATATAACCCGGTTAATTTGTCATGAAAACTCAGATATCTTATCTCATCCTCCTTGATTTTTTTTTCGGTTACGTCACGAAAGACCAAGACCACTCCAAAAACCTTGCCGTCTTTGTCGCGAATAGGCGCCCCGCTATCCGCAATAAACCGCCGTATACCATCTTTAGCGATCAATACGGTATGATTGGCCAATTCAACGATAAGCCCCGTATCCAGCACTTTCTTTACCGGGTTTTCACAAATTTGACCCGTTTTTTCATTAATAATATGAAATACCTGATGCAACGGTTTCCCAATCGCTTCCTCCCCAATCCATCCAGTAAGCTTTTCCGCTATTTCATTGATTAATGTCACTTTGCCGGAAGTATCCGTGGTAATCACACCGTCGCCAATCGAATGCAACGTGACTTTCAATTGTTCTTTCTCTTGGAAAAGCTCGCTTTCAGCTTTCTGTCGCTCCGTAATGTCATGAATGATCGAATATAATAAATGTTGCCTGGAAATCTCAATCGGACCACTGTAAACCTCCACATTTCTGAGCTCGCCGCTTGCGAGC
>DNPP01000377.1 GCA_003501365.1 Bacillota bacterium | reverse complement strand
TTTATGATGGACAGGAAGGACATGTGTACGATGGAATCCAGAAGAGTAGCATCATATTTAGTGAAGATAGCCAAAGGTTTGCTTATGTTGCCCAGAATTTCGGTCAATATCGAATGGTAGTTGACGGCAAGGAAGTTACGGCTGCCGATAAAGTCAGTAATGCTGTTTTTAGTCCGGATAGTAAAAGGGTAGCGTTTCTAATCAGAAAAAAAGATGAAGATTATATAGTACTAGACGGTAAAGAGAGTAGTTATCAGAACATTTTCAATTTGCCGATTTTTAGTCCGGATAGTAAGTGCATCGCGTTTGTAGTTGGAAACCTGAAAGCGACGCCGGGAGCCATCCCGACGGCAGCATCGGTAGTAATCAATAGCAGAAAGGGAAAACAATATGATATCGTTTTACCACAATCCGTAAGATTTTCTCCAAATGGCGACCATCTTGTTTATGTTGCCATGAAAAATAAGAAATGGTTTACCGTATTGGACGGGAAAGAGGGGAAACCATATGAAGCGATACTTTTCGGCAGTAAGGGGATAGTTTTTGAAGACGATGAAACGTATCGCTATATCGCGGTGAATGGCAGAAATTTGGTTTCGGTGGAAGAAAAGATAATAGAATGAAAATGGTTTTTACCAATTACGTTTCTCCATCATCTGTCCCAAAAGTCGCAGACTGGATAATTCAGCTTGCGGCTTTTTAATTTATGACTATCCAGTTAAGTACATTTCTTTTAATATTTTAACATTAATTTAATAGTCGGAAATAGAAATAAATATTTGAAATTATTTTGATTAGTGTTATTTTTGTTATATATAGTATTAGCCCTTATTTTATTATGGTAAGATAAATTACACAAAGGGGTAATTTATTGTTATTGGATGAGAAGTGAAAAACCCCTGTTTTTTAAAATAAATTATTTCCGGAGCAAACAGTATGATTGTCTTTATTTTACTTTGGATTATTGCCGTTATCGCATTTGCTTTGGATCCCAGAAGCCTGGTGAAACGCTGGTTTAGCTCCGCTGCTTTTCTGGACGGGCTTTACGGATTTCATTTTGCAATCCAGAAAAAAGCGGGGTTTTGGTTAATCAATCACCCTTGGCTTCAGTTTTCAGAAACCTTATTGATATATGGAACCTCTTTTTATATATTTCCCTATGCCTTTTTGATGGCCACCATTTATCATTACACCGAATCTGCCGCAGAGTGGAAAAAATGGCGCAAACCGTCGGCCATAATCCTGCTGTTACCGGTTGTGATGACATATGGAATATTGTTATTCTGGCTCAAGGATTTTAATCATCCCAGGATCTATCAATTTAGAAACTTATGGGTAGTGCCCTATTATGTGGCCGCTAATTCTCTTTTAATCGCTTCTTGCTTTCGGGCTCAATCCCGGCAAAGAAACGATAGCCTTTTAACTTGTGTGATCATCATTCCCATTTCGCTATCCGACCTGATTATAGCCTATATCTTACCAATATTCGGCATTGTTATCAAACCGGTCGGCACTTTTTTAATCATTATCTTATTTATGTCATTTACATGCATTGTAACCCGCTATGGTTTTTTAGGAAGAAAACTGCAAATGGAGAAATTGTATTTGGATCATTCGATCAAAACCATGACCTCCGGAGCGGCTATTCTCAACCATTCCATTAAAAATGAAATTGCCAAAATTTCGATGTGCGCGTCAAATTTGAATACGGTCCGGCAGGACCTTCCGCAAACGATGGAAAGCGCCCGCATTATACTTCGTTCCGCCAGCCATATCCTGAAAATGATTGAGCGAACCAACCAATGTAGCCGGGATTTAGTTTTGGAAAAAAGCCCGATTCATCTAAAAAGTTTATTGGAAGAGATCTTAGCAGAATTTCAATGCCAATTCGTGGAAAAAAAGATCGAAGTAACTGCGAACTTAGGAGCTGGGGATTGGATAACAGTTGATAAGCTTCATTTATGGGAAGTTATCAATAATGTAATAGAAAACGCCATTGAGGCTATGGAATCCGGAGGCCGGCTTGATTTGAAAGTTGCCCGTTCAAGAGGAATGGTTACCATTATCATTAATGATACAGGCGCCGGTATTCCCGCCGGACTTCTTTCCCATGTATTTGAACCTTTCTTTACAACCAAAAATCCCAGGCGAAATTTTGGATTAGGATTATTATATTGTTATCAAGTCCTCAAAAAACACGGGGGGACAATCAAGCTTGAAAGTGAGCCTGGTAAAGGAACGACCGTATATCTAAACCTTCCAAGGCGCCTTCGAAATAGATTTTATTTGGTAAAAGGAGCTTCCCATGTCTCAAATAAAAGTATTTCTGGTTGATGATGATCCTGAATGGCTTGGCATGATGAAGATTTTTTTGGAAAACTTTCCTGACATTACAGTTGTTGGCGCCGCCGCTACTCGGGATGAAGCTGTTATTATGGCTCAAACGTTAGATATAGATGTCATTTTAATGGATATTAACCTAACCGAGACCCGGTATGACGGAATTTATGCGGCTGCCGAAATTTGCCGGCTCAAAACGGTAAAAATATTGATGCTTACTTCATTAAACGAAGAAGATGTAATATTAAACTCCTTTATTGCGGGTGCAGTAAATTATATCCCTAAATCAAACTATTTGGAGGTTCCTGAGGCCATCCGGGCGACCTACCTTAACCGCTCGCCGGTGGAGATCGCCTTGAGAGATTATTCCCGCTTAAAAAAAACTGAGCAGCTCCTGAATTTAACCCCAAGTGAACTGGAGATTTATTCATTGGCGGAACAGGGGTATAATCAGGCCCAAATCAGTCAATGTCTCCAAAAGTCCGAACAAACCATTAAAAACCAAATCGGTGTTATCTTAAAAAAGTTGGACGTTAAACATCTCAAAGACGCGATTATCAAAGTAAAGACCAAAGGGATCATTAAAAAGTGACCTGAAAGGATTGTTTGATGGAAGTCACCCTAATTTTTTTACCATTGGTAGCTGCATTTTTGTTATTGACCGATTTCAAAGAGCCCGCCAATCGTTGGGGAGGCCTGACAGTGTTATTTGCCAGTCTGGGCGGGCTTTATTCATTGACTGCCCATTTTTGGGCAGGGTTTCTCAAAGCGTTTGCCGCTCCCGCCTTGAACTGTATTTTAAATTATCTCCTGGTCATATTTTTTAAAACTCCATTGATTTTGTATCCGTTGGCTTTATTAATGGTTACGGTCCATTACTCCCACTTTGATTACAGCCGGGAGCGGCGCTCAAAACCAATCCCAGTCATCATTTTATTGATTCCGGCCGTTGTGATGTATATGATTCCTTTGAATCTCTTTGATTTTTCATCTTTGAAACAATTTTTAATCATCACTGATTTATGGGCTATACCATACATGACATCCGCTTATTACTTTCTTTTTCAAGCGGCCGTTTCCGGGAATCATCCATTTAAGAGCGATAGATTACTTACCGTCATAACTATCGGTATGGTGTCTTTACTGTATATCATCGCGGTTTATCTTCTCCCTTTATATCATTTTGGTCATTATGCAATATTTCAATTCAATCCGTATTTAGTTATCTGTTTCCTGGGGCTGGTTTCTTTTCTGAGGGTTAAATATGGCTTTCTTGGGTTGAAGATCTCCATCGAAAATGTATATCTCGATAATGCAATTAAAACGATGGGTTCGGAAGTATCAATACTTAACCATCATATGAAAGACAGGCTTGTCAAGATCTCGGCCTGTGCCGAGATCATTATCGCAGAGGCGGGTCGTGACCGGAACTCGATTGTTCGGAACACCAAAACCATTTTGGCTTTATCCGGTTATATTTTGAATGTGGTTGAACGGCTTCACCACTATCTGTATCAAGTCCATATCCATCCGGCCCAGCATAATTTGGCCGCAATCGTCAATGAGGCCATTGCTTATTTGGAACCGGATATTCAAGAAAAGGCTTTAGCGGTGCATAATCATCTAGAACGGGAGATCTTGATCGAGGGGGATCGATTTTATCTAGTCGAGACTTTAAAAAATATTTTTCAAAACTCGCTGGAAGCGATGAAAAACGGAGACAGTATCCAGCTTGACTTGGTACGTTCCAAAAAAACTGTGACTTTAAAGATTAGCGACACTGGATGCGGGATCGCTCCCGAGGACTTACCCCATGTATTGGAACCTTTTTATACCACCAAAGACCCCGGCTGCCATTTTGGCTTGGGCTTATCTTATTGCTATCATATTATGGAACAACATGGCGGATGTTTGGCAATAGAAAGTCGTGAAAATTGCGGGACTACTGTTTTTTTAAAATTTTTATCGATATAAATTGAAATAAGGATATTAATGGCCGCATTTTGCCACCAAAACCACGAAGACCACGAAATAAACGAGAGAAAAGCTAAACACAGTCATTTTTTTGCGCTTTTTTGATATGTTTGGTGTTTAATATATTTTCAACTGATATAGCTCAATCTTTTATGCATAAAGTACTATAAAATTGAGTACTTATCAAAATATTTTTTTTAATTTACAATTAAAATCGGATACTGGCTTGAATTATCCATTAATTTCAGAATTGTATTCGAGTTGGGTATTCCGGTTTTTAGCATTGAAAACCTTTATTGCCTGGAGCATCGTTGAACAGAATAGCCAATGTGAATTCCCCAAATTTGATCAACGAACGATTATTTTAAGTAGAAAGTAGCATTAAAACGGTATATAGGTCCAGCTAATTAGTTTACATAATAAAATTAAAAAATTACTTATTATGGTAAATTCCAATTATTCCACGATATGTTTTCTTTAAAACTTCATGATTCAAAATGGTTTCCAAGAGGATTATCCCGAAAATTCTCAATTGCAACTTTTGATGAATCTTTTACCTGACTGTTCCGGATGTTTGATAACCCGGAGTAATTAGGTATTAAATATTATTTTTTTTAAAAATGAAAAAGGGGGAATCGTGGCTGCTATCGATGTACTATTAGCCTCAAGGAGGAAAAAGATATGTTAAATAGGAGTGAAATCAATGTTTAAAATGCAAGAAAAGATGAAATTGATAAAAACATGGTTAGTATTTGCCCTGTTGCTTGGCTGTATTTTAACAGTCTTCGCGTTTTCGGTTGGTTTAGGGGCAACCGACGAACCGCAGTTAGCCCCGATAAATCTGCATTTTATTGGGCAACAACAACAACAAGATCAAAGTGATTTAGCGCCAATAAAATCTCTTTTGCAACAAAAGCAATCACTTGCGACAGAACAAACACAGACTCAAGGCCGCCCTCTGGGATATCGGCCCCCGCTTTTTGATACTTCATATTTGAGTCGTTTGGAAACAACTTCGGAGTCATCGTTAGCTTTACAAAAAAAGAGTTATCCGGCTTCTTACGATTTAAGAAGTTTGGGAAAGGTTACATCGGTTAAAGATCAAGCTAATTGCGGCGCTTGTTGGGCGTTTGCCACTTACGGTTCTTTAGAATCATGTTTATTGCCCACTGAAAGCCGGGATTTTTCCGAAAATAATCTTAAAAATACTCATGGTTTTGACTGGGCTTGGGACACTGGCGGAAATGCTTTCATGTCAGCGGCTTATCTCACCCGTTGGAGCGGACCGATTAATGAAACGGATGATCCGTATAACGATGCCAACGGAGATTCGCCAACCGGATTAACGGTTCAAAAACATGTTCAAGAAATCATACTGCTTCCTGATAGTGACAAGAATGCAATCAAAAATGCAATTATGACTTATGGAGCCGTCACTACCTCAATGTGTTGGGATGGGGAAATAGTTGACGCTATTTTTAACTCCAATACTAATGCTTATTGGAACTTTGTAAGTAAGGATTGGACCCTTTCCGGGGAAAACCATGGACTCAACCATATGGTAACAATTGTGGGTTGGGATGATACATATAGTAAAAAGAATTTTCTTCAATGTCCATCCAAATCTGCTGGTTCACCCGTTGGTTACCCTGCTGGCGACGGCGCTTGGATTGTAAAAAATAGTTGGGGAACCAGTTTCGGCAATCAAGGTTATTTTTATGTATCCTATTATGATCAAAATTTTGCCCATGAGCTTGTTGTATTTATGAATGCTGAATCCACCGAAGATTATCAGCACCAGTATGAATATGATACTTACGGTTTGCAGCAAGGATTCGGTTTTCCGAAAAGCAAGACCGCCAATACCGCTTGGGCATCTAATGTTTTTTATGCGACCGCCAATGAACCGTTGGTTGCCGTTGCTTTTTATGCATTAGCCCCTAAAACTCAATATTCGATTAGTGTTTATACGAATGTTGATGGCAGTAGTAACAATCCGACAAAAGGCACATTAGTTTCTGAAGCCTCAACATCGGGTACTATTGCTTATGCTGGATATCATACAATAAAACTACCTGCTCCGGTTCAATTAACAACTGGACAGAAATTTTCCATTGTAGTTAAACTTACCACTCCGGGCTATACTTTCCCGATTCCGATTGAAGTACGGCAAGTAGGATTAGGTATTCACTCCCCTGATGAAGACTACACCTCAAATGCCACCTCAAATGCTGGTGAAAGTT
>DNPP01000302.1:2558-3656 GCA_003501365.1 Bacillota bacterium | reverse complement strand
ATCAATCCACACCCATCCGTGAATTAAAAAAATTGCTGCCCTACTTCCATCAGTACCAAGTCATCATCGGTTCGCGCAGGGATCGTAAAAATTCCCCTTTGTATCGCAGGCTTGGTTCCAAGGTCTTTCAAATTGTGCGGCGATCGCTTATCTTGCCTGATGTTCACGATACCCAATGCGGTTTTAAAGTTTTTGAAACTTCCTTGGCACGCGAGATCTTCCCCAAGCTTGAATCCATCCGTGCCGGCACTAAAATAACCGGCTGGAAAGTCTCTTCGTTCGATATTGAATTACTTTATCTAGCTGAGCTCAGACAGCAGAAAATCAAGGAAGTCATCGTCAATTGGGAGGACCGGGATCGAGCCAAAAGCAAAAATAAAAACTATTGGAATGAATCAAAAGAAATGCTGATCCAGATCCTAAAAGTCAAGTGGAGAGCCCTGCGAGGCGCTCATTAAAACTTATAATGCAGCCATTGATCGATGACTAACTTAGTACCCCTACTATCGACCTAACCCTGGCAATCATCTGCCGTAATTCCAAAGGATTATTGCGTTCGATCGGTTCCTGCCTACGCTCAAGATTGATAAGGTAATCCGGCATTCCGCCGTATTCAATGGTGACCGTATCAGGGTCGGTCCTGGAAAGCAACCATTCCAGCAACTGATAATCCTCTTCGTTAAGTGCGGTGTGCGTATCGCGAATACCTTCCACACCCCGCTGCCTGACTCCACCCAGGTGAATCTCACGCAAACGCTTTAGCGGTAACTCCTGAATATACTCCATCAAATCCCGGCCCATATGCCAAGAGCTACATCTGGCATGGGCAATATCCAACAGAAAACCGCAGTCGGTCTCCTGGCAAATCTCAGTTATAAATTGAGGTTCCGAACCCCAGCGGAAATTCCACCACCAAGTGTAGTAAGGAAAATTTTCTACGATCAAAGGTATATTAAGCTGTGCTTTCACTTCCTGCACTGCTGCCACAAAATGGGCTTTTAAGACCCGCTGAACCAAGGGATGATTTTGATGTTGGTATGGCGCCAATTCCGGGAAAAATTCGATCCGAGCCTCCAGATGAGTTGAGAGATAGGGCGG
>DNPP01000302.1:1897-2294 GCA_003501365.1 Bacillota bacterium | reverse complement strand
CCGGTAGTTGCAATTACTCTTTCAACTGCCGGACGGTTAAAACGTTGCTCCCGATCCGGGTGGCCCAAAAACATTATCCCGCTCTGTGCCAAATGGGGCAAACTGGCATGGCCAAATCCTTGATCTTCAAATTGATGCCAACTACCTGGAAACGGGCTGGTCGGAGCCTTGATGTAGTCAATGCCTAGATTAGGATCTTCCGCCAATAAAGAAAGCAAAGCCTGGGAATAGTTTACGGCGATTTTCATAACGGCCTTTCCTGTTCATCTTGATGAAAATGCTCTTTTTATATTACCGCAAACAGTTTAAAAATGAAAGGGTTAAAGCGAATGTTGTTTCATTACGCCCGGAGATATGATATATTTTTAACCACAGAGGACACAGAGAAATTCTGATT
>DNPP01000302.1:0-1574 GCA_003501365.1 Bacillota bacterium | reverse complement strand
TTTTTAAATGGGAGGTTTTATTGTTGAACCAGTTGGAAGAAGGAAAGATTTTGCAGTTAGATTTTAAAAAAATTGCCGAAATAACCGCCAAATGTTCCGATGTGATCCCGGTGGCAGTGCAAAATGCGGATACCAAAGAGTTAATTTTGATTGCCTATGTAAATGTAAAAGCTTTACAGGTATCGATTACCACGAAAACCGCGGTTTTCTGGTCCACCTCCCGCAATGAATTGTGGCAAAAAGGCAAAACTTCCGGAGAGACCTTTGAATTGCTCGAAGTATATGTCAATTGTGAACAAAATTCTTTATTATATCTAGTCCGACCTAAGCGGGGCGGCATCTGCCATACTAAAAACCACCGGGGAGAACCGCGCAACTGTTTTTATAGAAAAATCAACTTCCTAACCGGGGAATTGGAAAATATTAATCCCTAACCAAAAAAACCACCCTCTTTTACCGGGTGGAATTTATGGTCCATACAAACATTCAGATTAGTAAACGACGGGCAGGAACCCCATTTTCATTTTTCATTTACTCTTTTACTTCGTCTTTATGCGCTTCCCCTTGCCGTTCACGGAACAGCAGACTGATACAGTAAACCCCGGCTAATCCTATCACCGAGTAAACAATCCGGCTAAAGGGGGCAGTGTGGCCTCCAAACAAGTTGGCCACTAAGTCATATCTAAAAAGTCCCACTAACAGCCAGTTCAAGGCCCCGATGATTACCAGTACCAACGCGTATCTGTCCAAAATTTCCACTCCATTCTTTCTTTGGTTATTCGAAATCGTAAGCTGCGTTTTCATGGTTTAGTTTAAACGCAACCCGTATTCCTAGTATGCCAAAGATTTTGTTTTCATAACAATCCGAGCGGAAGATTGGCCCAATGTATATAACGGCAATCGTGACAATTAATGTCAGTCCGTAAGTAAGCCGTCTTAAACCGTTCTTTGCAGCATTTTGATAAACTTCTGATTGTCCGCATTTTGGGAACTCCACTTCATGCCGCTCACCGATATTGATTTTTTTTTATGAACCAGCGCCCGTTTATGACCCAGCATAATCAAGCCTTTATCCTTAGCCTGCCCCTTGGATTGATATTCAGATAAGCATTGGCCATTTTTCATCTGAATAATGTTCCGTAATAACAATCCGGCTTCATACTCCGGATCAGCCCCCAAGACTTGCCCAACCTCCGATTGCAATTCCGTGCCGATTCCTGAACCAAAAACAGCAAAATTTCCGGCCGCTTGTAAGCTCGGACAAACCACCAAGCGACCGCTTTCACCCGTAACCAGTCCGGAACTATTCATAAACGGATAGTCTACCGGTTTTGGACTCCAAATCAAATAGCCATAATTTAATACCGAGTTATCTTGAAAAATCAGCAGATCTCCGGTAATCCGAACCACTCTCCGGCCGAGTAACAATTCTACCCGTTGCTGTTTCAGTTCGTTCTGGATAAACTCCTTTACTGCCAAATCATAGCCGGGTAATAATGTTTGAGCTGCCTCAATAATTGTTATATTGATATTTCTTTGCTGATGCTCATCCAATAATTGCCGCAAGGCCAAGG
>DNPP01000021.1:5217-8173 GCA_003501365.1 Bacillota bacterium | reverse complement strand
CTGTGATATCTGACGTCTGGCCACTTAAAATGCAATGCCAAGGACGACTTTCTGTAAGCAAATGGCCTCGCTTTCAGTCCTGAACCGCTTAGCCAATTGCCAAATCTACGTTTAGGCTTAACCCGGCTTTCTTTCTAAATTCCAAGCTCAATGCCGGGTTAAGCCTTTCCTCAACATTGACTTGTTTTTTTATCCTTCACCATTTGGCAATTGGCGGAAATTTCTGCTTCTACCCACTTTAGGACATTTGCGGCTTAACAGCTGAGTCCGTCTATAAGGCCAGATGTTAGATATCTATTGCATTACCGACACTATGTCATATATGCAAAAGTGTTTTTCTCTAAAATGACATAATGTCGTTTATGGAACAAATTGGATTTCATATGCGACACGATGTCGTATATGAAAAATTCAAATGCATTATTGTGACTCTCTTTTTTCTTGCTGAATTTGAACATAAATCCGGCGATACTTTCAAAAGCTCTTCAATTAAATAATTTGCCGGACCGAGGTTTAATTCACCCTCCAATTGCTTTTCCCAATAAAATCTAATTCATTACGAATTCCCGGCTCTTATTGAACTTATAAAATATTCTATATATTTCTTTTATTTCCCTGCCTTTTGTCCAGTTTATTGGTAATCTCAAAAGAACCAACCGTTAAACCGCGATCCGGCATGTTATGAATTAAAACATTTTTAAAAGTTACTGGCCGGATTCGTGTTAAAAATAACCGGTTTTCAAGTATCCTGCATGACAAAACCCCTGATTGCTCAAGGGTTTCTAAAAATACATTTTTCTATTTTTTGTATTATCTTCCCCATCCAAATAAGCCCTGATGAAATTCACCAATGCCTTTCTGGTTCTTTCATCCCCCGGCTCTCCCCTGAATCAACCGGTAACGTACCTTTTACGCATACTCCCGATAAACATCCAATTCCTTTTGAAGCATGAAGCAATGAAGCCTTCCGAAATATAAAAAGCAGCTAATAAAACCGCTGGAGGTCAAACCGATTACAACAGTGATGACAAAAACAATGATCGGTTATTTACAACCCAAAAGAAAGGACCGATTTTAATGAGTGTTTTGTTACTCCCCAGGCCTAAATTCTGGCTGCTCCAAATCATGGAATCGTAAAAATAGATCCAGTTCTGGTCCATTTTCACGCCAGTCGTGGTCTGCGCCTTAACGGTCACTTTATGCGGTCCTTCCCGGGGAAAGTTATCCTCATTGGGCCTGGCAAAACCTAAATATATGCCGTTGGCGTTATAAGTCGCGGATAACGGCTTACCGTCAATTAAGGCCGTGATTGTTTTAATTTCCTTCTTCGGCAGCATCACATGGGCCGACAGTTCAAATCGGCCTCGCGATAAATAGTTGGTCAACACCAAATTAACAGGAAGCGTTTGGGTAGAAACCAATTGCCAGGGAATAACCGTGAAGCCCCCCAGTATCAGCAGGATTACTCCGGTAAAAGCCACCCATTTCCGATTCATTGGATGGACGGATTGAAGCGCCTGGAGCCTGCTCTTTAGCAATTCCAAGGATTGGGAAACAAAACCGGCGGATAAACCGGCTTTTTTTGATAACCCCTGCCGCAGAGAAACCTGTACCAGTACCCTGCCGAATTTTGCGGCGGGGGTTTGGGTGTATTGCAACGCTAACCGGTCGCAGCAAATTTCCTGGAGCTGCGCTATTTTTTTCTCAATCCGCCCGATGTATGGTAGGAAGAAAAAAACGGTGCGCGCCAGCGCAGGCAGCCAGTTCCAAAATAAATCGCCCCTTTGGTAATGGGCCAGTTCGTGCGCAAAGATCAGCCGCAATTCATCGGCCGCAAAATCCGTTACCATCATAGCCGGCACGATAATTTTTGGATGGACGATTCCTTGTAGCAAGGGGGAAGAAATTCCTTCAGCGGTAAACAGCGGCGGCATTTTTCTAAATTTGTTGCGGCGACCCAAGTCCTGATAAAGGGTGATAATAACAGGATCAGCAACGGAAACACAACTGTTGCTGATCATTTGCTGTCGACGCCCCAAATAAAACAAACCGGTCAATAAAACAATCAATCCCGTCAGCCAAAGCAGAAACCAAAACCCGGTTGCGCCATCTAGCGTCGGAAACGGAAGCGGCTGGGCAGTTTGCAAAAGGGATTGCGTCATTTTGGCCAAGTGCCTGGAAGGTTGCGGAAAGTTCGCCAGAAGCCATCCAAGTTGTCTGAGGCCGATCTGCAGCTGAAAATGTAATATCAAAGGTTTTACCCAAACGAGGGTAATCAACGGTTTTAAACAGGCAAACCGCCATAGCCAACACTGAATTGCCGGATGAATCCGGGAAAACAGACGGAGTAGAACCCAGACGAAAAGCAGTACCAGACTTCCCTGCCATATTGCATTCATCATCAAGTTGACCCAACCGGCAATAAACGCATTGGTAGAGATTGGCCAAATTGCCATCTTCATTTATCCTTTCGTTCCGAGTGCTGCTGTTCCAAATCGGCAATCAGCTGTTTTAGTTCAGCCAAATCGCTGTCGCTAATCTTGGCTTCCTGAGTCAGATAAGCCATAAACGGCGAGAGCGATCCTTCGAGGGTCTTTTCAACGAAATTCCGCACAATGCCCTGCAAAAATTCTCCTTTCGGGACGTGGGATGCGTAATGATAAATTCCTTCCATTTCAGTACGCACTAAAAATCCTTTTTTCCGCAAACGCTCCAACATGGTTAATACCGTGGTGCGGGCTAATCCGTGCGATTCCCCGAAAAGCTTCACAATTTCCCTCGCACTTAACGGAGTCTGACTGTCACTGATCAATCTGATTAATTCCAATTCTTGAGCGCCCAAACTGGATTGCATTTTACCCTCCGATTGTTGACTACTATTGTAAACATAATATCATTTTTTAGGAACACCGTCAATTTGTAGAAATAAAAACGGAAAAAATGATTGACTAAACTA
>DNPP01000021.1:2326-4896 GCA_003501365.1 Bacillota bacterium | reverse complement strand
TTTAGCCCCTGCGGAGGTATAAAAATATGGCCTTAATGCAACTTGCGCTGGCAGGATTTAAACGATACCGCAATCGTAAAAAAAATTTTACAGTCATCACGATTGGGAGTTACTTCTTAATATGCATCTTTATGTTGTTTTTTCGGACGGTTTATCAAAATATCCATCAATTTTGGATTTCTAATTATGTGGGCGGCGATATCGTCGTTTCCAAAGATATTCGGGCATATGATTTCCAGCATCCGCTTTCTCCGCAACAATACTTCGGTTTCCATCAGTTTATTCATAATAATCCTGCTTTTAAGGAGAGAGTGTCGCCTTGTTTACGAGTTGGCGCTTCGCTTGAAGCCAAAGGGATCGGGAGGCCGATATATTGCCTCGTCAATGGCATCGATCTACGAAACAAAAAGGGTTTTGTAAAACAATTGAAGCTTCTCGACGGCAGGATATTTAACAATCATCGCAATGAAGTCGTCATCCCCGAACAACTGGCGTACCGTATCGGCGTCGGACTGGGAGATTCCCTGATAATTTATATCATCACCAAAGATGGCTATCAAAATTTTGATTTATTAAGGGTGGTTGGATTTCTGGATATTTCTCTGCCGGCCCAAACTTTTTATAGTCAGACTATGATCTACATGCCTTTGGCAAAATTGCGGGAACTCGTCATGTCGGGTCCGGATCAGGTGAGTGAGGTGGTAGTATATAAAAAGGCGGGATTGTTTGGGGCACTGCCCCTGCCCCTGCTCCGGGGTAATTTTCAGCAAATTAGCGGGTTCACCAGTTTTTCGCTGGTTCGTTCCATCTTTTATGCGTTCTGTTTTCTGGAAGTGATTATTTTATTTTTAATATTTGCAATGGCCTTCTGTGCAATTTACCAAAATGTCGGGTTAATGAATATTGAGCGGGAAAAGGAAATCGCAATTTATCTGACCACTGGGGCCAAACCCTTTTGGATCCGGCGTCTAATGCTTTATGAATTATTCATCTATACCGTTTATTGTTCGATCTGGGGCGGACTGCTGAGTTTACTTTTCATTGCCGGAATCAACAGTTTGGGAATTGTTCCGGATATCCTTCCGATGAAGCTTTTACTGGCCTGTATGCATTTCATCATTGGCAATCATTGGGGGACGTATCTCATCGCTTTTTTCATCATCTTGTTATTAATGATCACCGGCAGCTTAGGACCCGTTTGGCGGGCAACCGGAAACATCCGGATCAGCGCGTTGTTTCAAGCAAAATGAAAGGTGCAATTTTTGATGTTTAATCTAAAATGGGCTTTTAAAAATTTGATTGCCAACCGACGGCGAACCGGCAGGATTATTGGTTTTTTGGCCGTGATCTTAACGATTATGATCGTCAATTTGCTGTTTCTCGACGGAGCTAATACGCAAATGAAGGTTTCGTTATGCAACAACAAGGGCGATTTATATTTCTGGTTCTGGCCGGGCAGCGATCCGAATCCGGTATTCCGCTATCTGGAACATTATCACACTAAGCTCGACAATAAAATTAAATTTTTATCCCCATATGACCGGAACCCAAATTTGCGTAAATACTCGCAAATTTTCAGCGCTGCCGGATATGCCGAGGGCTGGGTTCTTGGGACGGAACCGGATTATTTGAGGTTTCTCGACCGGGATGTCAGTTGGCCGGTAAAGTACAGAGGCAACTTAAAAGAAGGGACGGCCTTGATTGAAAGCGGGTTGGCTCAAAAACTTAACGTCAAAAGAGGAGATTATATTACTTGTAAGATTAAGACCGATACCGGAATGGTCAATACACTCCAAGTGATGGTCGACGGTATTTTCGTCGGGTCCAATCTGCTTTTTGGCGATGTGATTTATATTAATCGTAAGGATCAAAACCTGCTGTGGTTAACCGGAAATAAAGCGGACTATAATGAGATGCGGGTTTATTTTAAGCCGACTGTCGGTGATCAAGAGCTCCAAACCATCCTAAGGAATATCATGGGTAAATTTTCAATGTATATCGCTTGTCCAAGACTCAATCCTTCTAAAGAGGCTGTTTTCGCTACATTTAAATACTACCGGTATCTGCTAATATTATTATTTGCTTTATTAAATACCGTATTTTTGATTATTCTTTATTTTGCGATCCAAAATATTTTCTTTATGACATTCCGGCAGCGGCGTGAGGAATTGAGTACATTATTGACATATGGGATGAAGCCTTTCAGGATTCAACGGATTGGTCTTTGGGAGGCCAATTTAATGTTTGGTTCCGCTCTTATTTTAGCCATCCCTTTTTCGGTGTTGATTACCCAGTTCATTCACAAATTTGAAATCACCGATTCTTATCTGGCGGAGTTGATCATCGTGATTGGCGGGCCAAAAATCTGTTTCAGTTTTAATTGGGCAACCATTCCGCTCTTAATCGTCGTATTGTGGGTTATAACTTTACTGTCAACTAATAAAGGAGCGCATACTTATCTAAAAATGGAAATCCGTGAGATTACCTCTAAAACTTGATTTGCAAAAAGGAGTCTTTATTATGGCAAAAAGAATGGGAATCTTACTGGGATTACTGATTTGTCTTACTAT
>DNPP01000021.1:0-2302 GCA_003501365.1 Bacillota bacterium | reverse complement strand
GGTACGGATATGTTAAAAAAATCCGATGATATTACTTTTCCGGCCAAAGCTAAATTTTTATTTCGGATGGAAGATTATGAGAACCAACAGCCAAGGCGGTATTATCTTTATCAAGGATATCTGAAGGGGAATGACCGCTATCTTCTGGTCGGACTTGAACCGGCGTTGATTAAGGGCACTGCCTCCATGCGCATCGATGATGCAATTTTTAATTATCTAAAAAAAATCGATGTTCTGCAACAAGTTTCCGCCAAAGTAGCCTTCGGCAACTCCACTCTAACCCAAGAAGACGTCATGGGCGGGAAATTGGAGAATTATTATAATGTTGAGAGTCTGGAAACTGTCCGGGAAAACGGCAAAGATTTTGCCGTTTTGACCTTAACTGCCAAATCAAACGTTGTTGCCTATAAGAAAATCGTGAATTTCTTGGATCCTGCCACTTATCTTCCAATAAAGCGTCTTTATTACGCCTTTTCGGGGCAACAAGTCCGGGAAATGGTTTTTGAAGATATCCAATTAAAAGACGGCAAGCTGGATTTGATGAAGTTTACGATGATTGACAGTTTGCGCAAGGGGTGGTTTACGAAAACGACTATGAGTGATTTCGATTATTCAAAAGCAATCCCGGATGCTACTTTTACCAGAATGTATTTGAAATTAGCCACTAAATAATCAGCCATCCCGGTCAGCCAGCCCGGCTGACCGGGATGACTGTTGCTGTTCGACCTAGAATCCGGATTGGAAATTTTTTCTAGGTAGGGAGGTGTTCTTCATTGAATCAAAAAACATTAGTAATGACCGGGATTATCAGTTTGGTATTGTTATTGGTTACTTTTGTAGGGCCAATCCACTCACCGGTGTTTGGGATAGGTCTTGATACATATGGTAATTTATATTTTGAAATGGCTAATCGCGATCAGAATGAAAGTTTTACGAAAACCAATCCGACCGTAACGAGTGATCTTTGGACCTATACCGCAGGGGATTTATTTTTGCGGGGAAGTGAGGATGACTCCTTGCTTCAGTTTTTAGTCGATTATAAATTTGAAGGTGATTTGCAGGACTCCGGTCATCCATCTCCGACAGGGTATTTTAATCAATACTATTTTATTGTTCCTTTTGATAATGGATCTTTTTTATATTGCGGCCAAAAATATAAAAAGGCAGGCGTGGCTAATTTTTTTACTATTTCCAACCGTTATGAACGCGCCGGTTACCCCGCAAAGCTCATTGAATATGATATTTTAAAATCCGATAATTTTAATTACGGTTTCATTGCCAATTTTAAGGATGCGTCCGGGTGGGAGCAGGTCCAATATTCGGGATTTATCGATGTCCATTATAAAAATTTTAATTTGCAAGGTTATTGTTTTCGGGAAGGGAATCGCGGTTATTCGGTAGTTGCCGATTTGACCTATCAGGCCGGAATTTATCAATTATACGGGGAAACTCTTTGGATGAGCCAAGCCGACCAAAAAGTGGCAAATCTCAATCCATCGGATTCTAATAGCGACACCTTGGATTATCGGAATGAAAACGGCGCCACTAAAATGGTCGCCGGAATCATGATTAATCACCCGAACTACAGTATCGCCTTGGAATATATGCAAAATAACGAAGCCTATACCTGTCAGGAACGAGAGGACTTTATCAATTATCTGGACCGTCATCCGGGAAAACATCAATTCTATACCGATTATTTCAGCTATAACTGGGCGCAAAGCTATCTCGGGTTAAACTGGTACTTGCCTACGCTGGGAAATGACGAATGCTCATTAACGAATTCATTAATTGCCTCTGTACCTGATGAAGGAGCAAGTAGTGAGTATGCCAGTTATCAGTTTTATTCAAATATAGCCTATTCTATTTTTCAAAACTTGACTCTTAATTTCAATCTAACCTATCATTTTGGCGGTGCAAAAGGGGAATATCTTAATCTTTATGAAGATGCCGCCCGTTACCAACTAAGTTTGCTATTTTCGTTTTAATTCGGAACAACAATAAATTTCTCTTTCCCGGAGGTATCAATGCTGGAATTAACAAATATTCAAAAAAAGTACCGGATTGGCGCCACTGAATTATGGGCATTGAAAGGGATTTCTCTCAAGGTTGCCAAAGGTGAGTTTATTGCCTTTAAAGGACCTTCGGGTAGCGGAAAAAGCACGCTGCTCAATATAATCGGCATGTTGGATACCCCGACCAACGGCGAATATACCCTTGACGGCGCCAATATCCTGAGCGCCCATCCCAAAAAACGTTCGGAATACCGCGCCGCATATCTGGGTTTTATTTTTCAAAATTT
>DNPP01000223.1 GCA_003501365.1 Bacillota bacterium | reverse complement strand
ACGTTGCCACATATGATTGAAGAAGAAACGATTAGCGAATTCAGAATCATAAAGAAATTCCCGATACTCAGGCCGTTTGTTTACTTCAAATAAAGGGCTGCAATCGCCTCAGGCCCATTGGCCAACCCTTGCCGTAAAATGATCCCCGTAGACAGTCCCGTTAATACTCCGGCGACGACCGTGGCAATGACCGAATCCGTCTTGAAAGCCGGCAGGTATTTTTGAAAGATCCCGATTAACGCCGTAAACAAAAAGAAACAGAAACTGGCGTAAAAAACTTGCTTGCGGTCATACTTGATGACCGCCCAGATAATGATCGGCGCAGCCATGACCAATAAAAGCAATTGAATATTCCATCCGCCGATATGGTTAATAACGGTTGCCAGCCCTCCGAGTCCCGTGGCTGTCAGACTGTTAGGAATAAGGACCCGGCTAAAGGCGTACGTTCCTATGGCAGTACCGGTCACCATGGATAAAAAAAATTTAAATTCCTTTAATAGCTTATTCTTAAGCGTCAAATGCATACCTTCCTTTTTAAATTGATATTTACATAATACTTCTGAAAAGCCTTTTTTTATGTTAGGGATAGATTAATATTGAATGAAAAATAGAAGATCAATGTTTGAACCTTGAAGTCGGGACCAAAAAGATCATCAGATAGCAAATTTCATCATCCGAAATGCGAATTTGATAATGTTTTTCGAACAGGCGGCATTCTTGTTGAACCATATGATAAAGTTCGCTGTTTTTTTTGATATAAGGTTCCTTTTCTTTAAATTCATTATTACTCTTCCCGTCCTTCAGCCTATCAAGCATACATCCGATATGCATGGCTAAACCGATTAAAACACTGTTCTCCATATTTAGGTCGATACGTTCTTCTATATGCTCGATAAAAGTCCGAATAACTTTCAGAGACAATTGGCCGTCAATATTTTTAAGATGATTATCAAACGTATCGCCAATCTCAAGAAAAGTATTTTCAATATCGATAAGTTTTTGGATATCTTTTAGCGCAGTTTGACTTATAACTTGATCAATGCCAAATTGGGGAATATTGGTATCGATTCGAAATGGACTTACGAAACAGATTATTCGGTATTGTTCCATTAATTTTTTTAGTTTGATGTTGATATTTTCGCTATCGGCCAAACTGATCGGAATGATTTCAATGGGGCTTTTATTTAAATCTAAATGTTGCTTTAAAACATTTTCAATAAGTTTGGCTCCCCCTTCTCCGGTGGTACACATGGCTACGATCGCCAAAAGTTGATTCCCTTTTGGAGCGGGCGGCAACGGATGCTCGCTGCCGGATAGCTCATTGACTAGCAAGGTATCCCTGTATACTTCCTCCAGAGAATATCCCATGACAGCCTTTCGAGTGGCCTCAATGACGTGCAAAGTGCTGACTAGAGATACGGTTTTGGTCCGTATACCCAATTCTTTTTCGATTTCTTCACCAAAATTAGTAAGCGATCCCATATCAACCAAAAAAAGAATATCGGAATGAGTCGCTGATCCTCTCAGGTAACTTTTTAACTTGAAGATCACTTGTTGCGGTTTTTCATCGAGAGGGGCATTGATTCCGTAGGCGTGATTGACTCCAAGCAAAAGGTTGGCTGTTTCCGCCATTGAGGTTGCGGCGGATGAGCCGTGAGTTATAACGACGATCTCGACATTACTGCGCGGCTTATTGATATTGCCTTCATAGTATACGAAAAACATCGCTAAAAAGCCAGCCTCATCAAGAGGCAGATTGACATCAAGAAAATGGTTGATTATTTTTAGACATTCGACCGCAGTTGTGAATTCTTCACTGAATTCGGTACGAATCTTATTTAATTGGGGATTGATGATTTTTTTACCCCGTTTGATGCGTTCGAACGATTTGGAGATATGGACCGCTATCCCGGTATGGACCATTTTAGAGAAAGATTTTTTTAGCCTGGATTCACTATATTGGATAATCTCCTCAACAACTTGAGCAATTTCTGCGCTGATGAAACTTTCCAAATTCGGGAAATCTGTATTTTGCTCAACATTGTGCAGGAAAATAGAAAAATACTCCTGGATATCTCTTTCCATTTCTTGTTCCAGGACTGTGTTGCTGACTCCTTGGTTTTTGAGTTCCTGAACCCGGAGATCGATCATATCGTAAATGTTTTTTCCGTTTTCTTTAAAAAGGATGGCCTCTTCACTGCTGTCAAAGGTGCAATAATGTTTATTGATATCTATCAGTTTATTCCATAATTGACGATGCTCGGTCGCCATATATAATCCTTCGCGAATGTAAGGCGGAAGTTCGGTGCTGTTGATCTGGATGGCGTTTTTTTGATCCGACAGAAAATTGGCGTAAGCATTGGCGCATGCCAGTTGAATATCGGTTTTTAATTGGCCTACATTGTTGGGGCAGGGATAACTCAAAAACGCCTTCATGGAATTGATGGAGATTAATATCGGTTTACCTAGACGGGATGATTCTTCGCGCAGAAATTGACTGCTCAGATTAAATCTTTCATCGATGTTTCTTTCGGCGAGATTCGGCATCCGGATAATCATCGGAATTCTGCGGGTAAAAGTTTTTAGTAAAGCGGAATCGGGGTTTTCGGTCGTCGCAGAGATAATTAGTACTTTGGAAGTCCTTCCGCCGTCAGTTTCGCCCAGTCTTCGATAAGTCCCCGTATCCATAAAAGTAAAGAACAGTTCCTGCCCTTCGGGCGGGAGCCGGTGGACTTCATCCAAAAATAAAATACCGCCGTTGGCTTTTTCGACGAGTCCGCTTTTATCATGATCAGCCCCGGTGTAAGCGCCTTTTTGAACGCCGAACAATTGGCTCAACAGAAGCTGGGGATTGTTGGCGTAATCAGCGCAGTTAAAAACCACCAAAGGTGAATTTTCAGACATTCGTTCGGCTTCAATGGCGTACCGGTGAATAAGCCCGGCGAACATTGATTTTCCGGTGCCGGTTTCTCCTAAAATTAAAATATGCATACCGTTGGGAGGATAGAGTATCGCAGCTTTCGCCTGCTGGATCGCTGAAAAGAGACTGGGATTTTTTTGAGAAAATTTTTCGAAGACAGAGCTTTTTCGGATATCGCCGGCTTTTTTAGCTCGAAAGAGTACCGGCCTTAGACCTTCTTTTACAGCTCTCCCTTGTTCACAAAGCTTACTTAACTCACAGCTTACATTGGGTCTCTTGAGCCCAAGCGCTTTTGCAATATCCTCGGTAGTTACTCCTTTTTCCACACTAAGCTCACTGAGTTTCTCATAGATGATGTCGATTCTTTTCATACGAGCTACCTCCGTTGTATCGGTACAACAAGTTTACTCATTATGAACTAAAAGTTCAAGTGCTGTTGTTTGGATAGCATGTATTTCAAAATTATGTATTTATAGAGCTTTATCAAATTTATTCGGCAATAGTGTATGAAGCGTATGAAATATAGTTGATACACTAAATTTGAAAATGAAAATTTAATCGGAATGTGGGTAGATATGATTGATAACAATAATTTAAAAATGATCTTAAACCACAAAAGAAATATTGGCATGATTTTTGCTTTATAAAGAGATGGGGAGATATTTGATACTCAGTATCATGAAAAAGAAGGAGAGCGATGATAATAGCGAAACGGGAAATAGTCGTTAAAGTGGGACTAAATATTATTTCGGCGGGGATAACGGCGCTTGGAATTGCATTGTTTCTTAAAAGCAAGTTGGGCTCAGACCCAATAACAGTGTGGCTGGATGGCTTACATCACACCTTTAAATTGCCTTACGGTAATGCTTCAATCATATATAATGCCATATTCTTAATCATTGCAATTATTTTTGCCCGCAAACACATTTTTATCGGTACAATTATCGCTTCGTTAGGATGCGGCATTTTTCTAAATTTTTTTGATGCCGTGATTCCGGACTTTATATTGGGGATGCCATTTTTGAGCCGGCTTGGAATTGTTATCATCGGAGAGATTATTTTATGTCTCGGTATGGGATTAACAACTGCCACACGTTTTGGAGTTACCACTGTCGATGCCGTATGTTTCGCCATTGCTGAAAAAAGCGGGATAAAGTACCGCTGGCTGAGAATTTCGGCTGATTTTCTTTATACTCTAATCGGTGTATTAATGGGTGGAATCATCGGGATTGGCACTATTTTATCCATAGTATTAACGGGTAATTTAATGGTGGTCATAATGAAATTTTATAACCGGACCATACTGAAGTATTTCAAAATAGCTAATCCACTAAATGAATTAAAGGGGAAACAAGCACATGACGGTTAAACCGCTTCGTAAAGATATCAAAAGATATCAAATGTTCCCTGATAATTTAAGTAATTTTGCAGCCAAAAATAAAACGAAAGGGGAGTGGACATGAAAAAGTTAGATGTTTTATTGGTTTGTGGTTCTGGGGCGTCAAGCGGATTTATGGCTGCCAATATCCGAAAAGCAGCCGCAGCGAAAGGAGTGGAGATCACCGTTAATGCCAAAAGTGAATCGGAGATTGAGAATTACATTGATGAGATTGATTGCTTGATGGTGGGACCTCATTTAGCATACATTCTGGATGAGGTTGATGATTTGATTGGTGAGCGGGATATAAAGGTTGCCCGGATGAAACCTGAATATTATGCAACCTTAAACGGTGAAATGGCACTCGAACATATTTTGTCATTATTTTAATAGGGGAAGGGATATGAAAAGATGAAAGCTTTAATAAAATGGCTCGAGACCGGTTTTGCGCCTAAAATGAGTAAAGTAAATAATAATGCATGGGTTATCGCACTGAAAGATTCCATTATGCAGACTCTACCGTTTATTTTACTAGGCTCGATATTTTGCTGCTTGGCAATTTTAAATGATTATTTCCCGAAATTACCTTCTTTTTGGGAACCATTTGGGTGGACCATGAGTAAGATTTCTTTATTTGTAGCCTTTTTAATTCCATTTAATTTAATGGAAAAGAAACATCTTCGCAAACAACGCTTGATTGCTGGATTGACCGGTTTGATTTTATTTTTAATGATTATTACTCCGCAGGTCACTGCCGATAAAACGATTGGTTTCGGGCATAAGGCGTTAGGCGCCGGTGGCATGTTCATTGCCATCTTTAGTGGGATTATTACCGGTTTTATCATGACAATTTTTGGAAAGTTTTCTTTCTTTAAGGAAGAATCGGTGGTTCCCGATTTTGTAAGATCGTGGTTTGACTCTTTGCTTCCAATTGGCATTGTTATCTGTTTCGGCTGGATTGTTGTATTGCTGATGAAAGTGGATATTTATAATATGATTTGTTCAATATTTATGCCGATTGCCGGCTTTATGGAGACGCCTTTTGGATTTACCTTAATTCTGTTTCTTACTTGCTTTTTGTATTCCATGGGTATCTCCGGCTGGGTTTTACAACCGATTATCAAACCGATTTACCTGGCAGCGATTACTGCGAATATCTCATTAGCGGCAGCAGGGATTCATGATGTATCAAAATTGCATGTTGTTACTGCAGAAACGGTTTATTCCGCTTATTTGTGGGTTGGTGGTGTTGGATGTACACTTCCTTTGGTTATTATGATGATACGGTCAAAA
Organism: Bacillota bacterium; assembly: GCA_003501365.1. Taxonomy (GTDB): domain Bacteria; phylum Bacillota; class UBA4882; order UBA8346; family UBA8346; genus UBA8346. The sequence goes on along the minus strand of DNPP01000223.1, from coordinate 1,198 downwards.
TGTAAATCATTGAATGCTTTGGGTAAAGCCAGTTTGGTTCCGGGAATCTTCAATATTAACGAACCGGCAGTATTTGGTGCTGTTGCCTGGAACCCAATGCTGATGCTTCCTATGTGGCTCCAGGGTATTATCCTTCCGATTATTGTATGGGTTTTCACCAAGGTGATTACCATTGCGCCGATACCTTCGGTTTTATTTGATATGTGGTATTGTCCTTTCCCATTTTCTACCTGGATTACCACCAAGAGTGTTACCGGATTCATTTTGTTGGCTATTATAGTTGTAGTCGCAACTGCAATTTGGTACCCATTTTTTAAAGCCTATGAAAAACAGCAGATTGAAATAGAATCGAAGGAACTTCAAGGCTGATCATTTCTTAGGATCTTTGAAGGGCGATTAAGGCTTTTCTTCAATTGTCATAGCACTTGATTAACCTCATCGCTATGACAATTGAATTCATTTCTTTCAGTCAAAAATTGTAATCATTTTGAGCCATAAAAAAGTTCGTTTTGCTGCAAAACTTGAAAAAGGAAAAGATAACCATGTCGATGAAAAAAGCAACCGGTTTTAAAAAGGATTTTTTGTGGGGCGGAGCTGTAGCAGCCAATCAATGTGAAGGGGCTTGGCAAGAAGACGGTAAGGGCTGGTGCGTGGCTGATATCAATCAATTTCGGGATGATATTGCCCTCAATAAAAAATATAATGAAGAAATGAACACTGAAATTGTTCGGCAAGCCATGGAAGATACCGCCGGTATTTATCCTAAAAGATGGGGAATCGATTTTTACCATACTTTCAAGGAAGATTTGAAACTGCTAAAAGGCCTTGGCATCAATAGCTTCCGGACATCGATTAATTGGGCCCGGATTTTCCCGAATGGCGACGACGTCCAGCCGAATGAAAAAGGTCTCCGGTTTTACGAGGGATTGATCGATGAAATTATTGCCAATGGAATGGAGCCTTTGATTACAATTTCCCATTATGAAATGCCGCTCAATTTGACATTGAAATATAGCGGATGGTATTCTCGGGAAGTCATCGATTTTTTTGTGAGATATTGCAAGGTTCTGTTTGAACGATATCAAGGAAAGGTGAAATATTGGATTATCGTCAATCAAATCAATTTAATCGTTCATGAATCCTTTAACCACTTAGGAATTGCCGAGGATAAGGTGGATAATTTGCTGGAGGCCAAATA
>DNPP01000007.1:1859-12930 GCA_003501365.1 Bacillota bacterium | reverse complement strand
CCAATCATCATGTCCCGAGTACTATATTCCATCAGTTCAATATCAATTTGGGTGGGGGACATGAGGGAACAAACCAATCTGAATCCCGAAAAATTATTTGTGGAGTTCCGGACCGGAGTCAATCCGAGAATGCCTATTCTGCATCGGCACTATACCTTGACCCATTCCGACATTACTGCCGATCTTTTTTTAACCATCGCCCCGGAATACGCTTGGGACAAAATCAACCCAATGCGGGATGAAGTTTTGGCCGAATGGCGACAGGATGGTGATGGATATTATTTCTATGGATATGTTGAAGTAGATGGGACCTCTGCTGTTAATACCCCGGACCGGGATAGGATCTTCCGACGGGAGCTTCCTTTGGCTTTGAAAGCGATTCGCTATGGCGATAGGATGTTTTTCCGGGCTCATCCGGAACTGGATTGGGCTCCGCTGTGGATTTGCTTTCATTCGAGTCATCCTCAATATAATAAACTGGAATATTGGGGTCATCCTGCGAATTATTCAATAAGGCAACAACTGGCTGGCCAACCTATTAAAAGTTAAAGCGACGGAATAAGGGGGATGCAGTGTGAACGGCCCAATGTTTGTACTGCGAGGGTCTGCCTATTATCCACCTCTGGAGACATGGAGATTTTTGGCTGGCTATAATTATTATTATTACAATCTTTTGGGTTTTAGCTGGTTGTTTACATTTGCACCATGTTTTAAAAGCTAAAAACTATCATATCGACAATGCACTTCCGGCAATTATGGACTTCATTGTTCCCATTACAATGATGACTCTCTATTGGCTGACGACCCGTCATTGAAGCCGCCCCCAAGAGATATATTTCGATTATACTGCAAAGAAATCACTGTAATAAATGCGGAAATTAAGCTTGTGCTATATTTGATAGTTCTGGATGATAAAATCATAGAATTGCTTTGCTGTTTCAGAAAAGTACCTGTTTTTCAACCAGGACAGGCCTATCTGAATATGGGTGTCAGGTTCCGTGATTTTTAGCATTCTAAGGTTATGTCTTCTGACATGGGGGCGGTTTACAAGATATAGCGGCATTAAAGTAATCCCTTTTTCCAGTTCGATTAATTCCTGCATCAGTATGTCGTCGACTTCGAACACTACTTTCGGCATAAATCCCGCAGCTTGGCAGAGTAAATCAGCCACTTCCCTGAAGTTATAATTGAGCGGTAGCGTAATAAAGTCGTCGTCGGCGACTTCAGCCAGTTTGATGGATTTTCTTTGAGCAAATCGGTGATTTTCGGGGACGATCAGGACGATTTCATCCTCTTTTAGAATTCTGCATTCTATGTTTTCGCCTCGTATAGCCGGAAGTGTAATGCAAAAATCGCTCTCCCCCGAAACAAGCTCTTTTTTGACCGCATCCAGTATTCCGCACTTCTGATTGATTACCACTTCTTGATGGGATTGAATGTAATTTTTTAAAACGCCCGAGAGTAATGGAGCCCCTGTTGTTGACAGCGATATTTGTCTGGCTTGCTTTCCTGTTATAGCAGCAACCTCTCTTTTTGCGCTGTCCAGCTCGGAGAACATATTATTGACCCTACGCAAAAATATGGTTCCTGCCTCATTCAGCTGTACATTCCGGCCTTTTCTATCAAATAAACGAACCTTCAGTTCATCTTCCAGTCTTGAAATCGTGATACTTAAGGACGGCTGAGAGATGTTTAGTTCATTGGCTGCCTGGGAAAAATTTTGCGTTTTAGCGGCAATCTGAAAATATTGAAGTTGTTGGAATTCCAAATTATCACTTCCTGTCTGAAATAATTGGGTCAGACTGCTCCAAAAGTGTCTTGACGTCGTATAAAAATTTTCCGGCATATGCTCCATCCACTGCCCTGTGGTCAAAGGTCAATGTCAACGGTATAGACTTGCGTTCTTGTTCTTTTGCAATCACGCCTATGCAAAGCCCCGCGATCATCGGCCGGGAAATGGCTACAGCACCACTATTTATATGGAACGAGCCGAAATTTGACAACGGGAAATTGCCATAACCCTCTCTTAAAAAGCGTATCGCTCCATTGGGTCCACAGAAATGGATTATTTTCCGAACCATTGACATTTTGTTGAAGGATAGGAGAAATTTCATAAAAGTACCGTTGCCCGAATGGATACTGTTCAGTTCTTCATGGCATTCTGCAGCTATTTCTGCCAGGGATTTTGATTCAGGGCTGTGGATTACAATATACTCGACATGAGATTCCACATCGACAGGTATGTTCAAAATCAATTCCTTGTTTTCAACGATATCTTTGCCGTTAAAGAAGCTGTAAAGAATAGGATACTGCATCAGAGCACTCGCGACCGCTTTCATGATGATATGGGTGACTGTGATGTGCGATGCATCGCTGCTTTGGTTATTTAAATTATCTTTCAGCTTCAGTATTTGACTGGCATCCACATTAATTGTCATGGTTACAGCCGGAGCCATTTTTTTCCTGTTAAATTTCATGATTTGAAATTTGCGAAACATTAGGTCTCTTTGGGTCATTGCTGCTTGCATTTTTATTCCTCCTTGTTTTATATTTCCATATTAGACTTAGCTTATATAGATATCAATATATAACATTTAATATATATATAAATTAAAATCTATGAATGTAGACCCGGAAAATGAGGATAAGCTGCAAAAAGCAATTGAAGCGCTGACACATAGACGATTATTATGATTGCGCACAGGCTGAAAACCGTTCGCAATGCCGATCAAATATTGGTATTGGACGGCGGTAGCATTGTTCAACAGGGGACACACAGTGATTTGATCCGGCAGAAAGGATTGTATGCAGACTTTGTAAGTATACGGGAAGAGGCTGCCGGGTGGAAAATAAACAGGTAATAGATCGATTTTTTTATATCAATGTAGTTTTAAACAAGTTGACAGTTTGATTCCGCTTATTATATAATACCAATATAGTAAATTACGATAATGGGAATAGATTTGGAATGGAGTGGTCAAGCTGAAGGATGAAATAACCAGGGATGAGATTGATGTTTTGGATAAAGTGTGGCATCGGATGATTCACGTATTGCAAAAAACGAGTGAAGAATTGTGGAATGATAGACTTGAGGGAGCCACAACGATTGAAATCAGTATCTTAAGCATTATTGAACATAATCCGGATGTTATTCTAAAGGATATTAGCGGTATTTTGGAGATACCCGGCAGCACCCTCACCAATGCGATCGACCGCTTGGAAAAAAGAGGTTTGATCCGTAGAACTATTAGTAAACGCGACCGCCGCTCATTCGGATTGGAACTTACCGAGGATGGAATCTTGGCACAGATTGAGCATCAAAAAAACGAAGCAATTTTATGGCAAAAGGTGCTGGGATCTTTCGATACCAAGGAAGAACGCCAAGAATTGATAAGGCTTTTAGGCAAATTGGTGGCAAACCTAAATAGCTGATGAATTGACGTTGAAAAAATGCAAAAGGAGCATTGATAACATGCCCAATAAATCAAATGCGATGTATCAACTGATGATATGGACATACAAGATTCAGGATTCATTCGGCAAGCCGGGTGACATCTTATTACAATTCGGCATTAAAACCGGCTATACAGTTATCGATTACGGCTGCGGACCCGGCCGCTATCTAAAAAAGGCTTCGGAGCTTGTAGGAAAATCGGGAAGAGTATATGGGGCCGATGTGCATCCGTTGGCCATTCAAAATGTACGGAAACTTATTCAATCCCAGAACCTCAATGTAACTCCGGTTTTGCTAGGAAAGGAAGACCAATCGCTTGAAGAACACTCGGCAGATTTGGTTTATGCTCTGGATATGTTTCATCAAGTCGCTGATCCGCTGGAATTTCTAGCTAAAATTTATCGGATTATCAAGAAAGAAGGCTTTTTATATTTGGAAGACGGCCATCAAAGCCGGGAAGCTACAAGAAAGAAAATCAGCCAATCAAAGTTATGGCAGATCACTGATGAAACTAAAACTTTTGTCAGATTAAAACCTTTACGAAAAGAGTGATATCGATATGGAAAAGATAACCGCTTTAATTACCGGCGCTACCAGTGGTATCGGCGCGGCTTACGCTGAAAGATTCGCCAAAGAAGGATACAATTTGATATTAACGGGACGCAGGGCAGCAATATTAAATGGAAGGGCGGAACAAATTCACCAACACTATGGTGTAATAGTGGATACCGTCTTGGTTGAATTGTCGAATGAGGCTGGGATTGACGAGCTGATTCAAAGAATCGGTAATCGTCCGCTTGATGTATTGGTGAATAATGCCGGCTTCGGCGCTAGCCGGTTACTATATCAACAAGATCTCGATATTCAACTGGCTATGGTTGCAGTCCATGTTTCGGCGCCTGTAAAGTTGATTCATGCGGTTTTACCGGGAATGGTGGCCAGGAAAAAAGGGATTATTATCAATATATCCTCTGAAAGCGCATTGCTGCCTTTCCCCAAAAATTGCATCTATTCGGGAACGAAGGCTTTCGTCAAGACTTTTAGTGAAGGGCTGCATCTGGATTTAATGGGGACCGGTGTCCAAGTGCAGGTTGTCTGTCCCGGGTTAACCCGGACCGACTTTCACGAGAAAATGGGCATGGAAAAGTCGAGGCAGAGGAATAGAGGAATGCTCAAGTGGATGATCCCTGAAGAAGTGGTAGATATTTCATTGCGGGATCTAAGGAAAAATAAGGTAGTGTGCATACCGGGGAACCATACCAAAATGCTTGTGAAAATGCTCGGCCTATTGCCGCGAAATTCTTATTACCGGTTTGTCCACAAGTTCACCGGCAAAAAATTCAGCCAGTCGGCATAAGTTCAATCCTTGAATTGAAAGGGAGTTTACCGTGGTAATCACAACCTTATATTTTGTTGGCATCCTATGCGGAACTATTGCCGTCATGTTGACCGGAGATCCCAGAACAACTACAACGGCTGCTGCTATATTATTACAGTATTTTTTATTAATCAGTGTTGGCTTTAGTTCGGTGATTGCTTTTTTTGGACATGTATTTCGCGGGGAAACCGCCGCCCGGTTGCTTGGCTGGCCTTCGGGCAATCCATTTCAAAAGGAACTGGGCTTTTGGGATTTGGCAGCAGGTTTTGTGGCCATTATTGGTTTCTGGCGTCATGGAGATTTTTGGCTGGCGACAATTATTTTTATTACAATCTTTTGGGTTTTGGCTGGCTGTTTGCATTTATACCATGTTTTGAAAGGTAAGAACTATCATATTGACAATGCGTTTCCGGCAATAATGGACTTCATTGTTCCCATTACAATGATGATTCTCTATTGGCTGACGACCCGTCATTGAAATCGGTTAGCCTACGAGATACCTTTCAACCATATCGGCTAATTCGTCACTGAACATAACCGCATGTTCTTTTTCCGATACTACAATCTGATCAACCACTATAAATACTCTTCGCGACTGCTTCATGACTGAACCAAATCCAATATGAGAATAGACTTTCCAGCATTGATTAAGGCATATATTGTAAAGATAATTTAGACAGGATATTGACTAAATTAAAATAATTGCTTATACTATATAAGACAGTATACTGTCTAAAAAGGAGACCTTATGGATACACATAAAGAGATATTTTTAATGCAACAAACTTACGCCACGCTGTTTTCGCTTGCCAATAAAATTCAGATGAAAGGAGATCAATACTTTCAAAGCTTAACATCAAGGCAATTTATGGCAATGATAGCCATTCTTCACTTGCCGGAAGATGAAACAACCCTCAATAATATTGCCAAAAAGTTGGGCACTTCCAAGCAGAGCGTGAAACAATTGATAACAATTATCGAAAATAAAGGTTATGTAACTTTGGTCTCAAGTCGAAAGGACAAACGGGCCGTGAATATTAACATTACGGAGTCCGGGAAACAAGTTATGCTGGAGTGTTCCGCGAAGGGACTCAACTTTTTCGGCGATCTTTTTAAAGATTTTACCACGAAAGAAATGGAGTTATTATGGGAGCTGTTAAAGAAAATGTACCGTTTCGATGGCGAACCTCAAGATGATTTTGAAGCAGAAGCCGCGCTGGATATTAGCGCGGAACAAAATGAAGCCCAGATCAGGGCTTTAAAAGAATTTGAAAGACGGCGCATGCGTGAAAAAAGCGAAAGTAAATCGTTAAAAAGGAGTAAGCGTCATGAATAAAAAATCCCAAAAACTAAATTTTTTTGAAGAATATGTACCGATTAATGGTATCAATCAATATCTACTTCATTCTACCACCAATGATCATAATCCGGTCTTATTGTTCTTACACGGGGGGCCTGGAAACGCTGAATCACTGTTTGCCCACGTTTTTCAAGAAAAATGGCAGGACATTTTGACGGTTGTTCATTGGGACCAACGGGGCGCCGGAAAAACTCTTTCGAAAAATCCGGATGCCTATCCAACCATGGATTTGATGCTAAAAGATTTATTGGAAATCATTCAATATTTGAAGGAAAAATATCATCAGCAGAAAATTATTTTGCTGGGTCATTCATGGGGGAGCGTTTTAGGAAGTATTTTTATCAAAAAATATCCGGAAGAAGTCGCTTATTATATTGGAGTTGGACAAGTTATCTGTATGCTTGAAAATGAGCGTGTGGGTTATGAAAAACTGAAGGAATTAATTATCAAGGCGGATGATGGAAAGTCTCTAAAAAAACTTGCAGCAGTGGGCGATTACCCCGGTGAGAGGCTGGAATTTGATCGTGAATTCTTAAAAAAGTGTATGAAAGTACGGAAACTTCAAGGTAAATATGACTTAGCCATTCGATGGAACTTTGCGCTGTTTTTAAATATATTCAAAAGCCCGATTTTTAAATTATCGGATATTGCTGCATTTTTAAAGGGAGATAAAGCGAATGAAAAAGTAATGGAATTTTTAGGTGCCTTTGATTTAAGGCCGGAATCAGCCGAATATGAAGTGCCTATTTATTACATTTTAGGCGGAAATGACTGGCAAACTCCCTATATTATTGCCCAAGAATACTTCAACCAAATTAAGGCTCCGCATAAAAATTTATTTTTAATCCCGAATGCCGGACATATGACCATGATGGACCAGCCGTATTTATTTTTTGAGGCGCTAGCGGATATCCATCACAAGGAGGGAGATAAAATTTGAACGCAGGGGGCATTCGAGAATGTTTCCCAAAATATCAGTATTCGCCAGGAATTAGTCGATGGGAAGAAATATGAAGTCTATGATGGCATGGAGTATCTGACGAACGGATAAAAAGGATGATGAGATTTCTCGTAGTCGAAGTTGTGTTGACAAATTAAGTAATTCAGATATAATTAACTATGCAGTTAGTTAATTATTAAAAGTAGGAGTCATCATGAATAAACGGGATGCTGTGGAAACAAAGACCAGAATACTTTCGACCGCCGAAAAACTTTTTTCGGAAGTGGGATTTGACGGCGCCAGAGTGGATGATATCGCCAAAGAAGCCGGTGTCAACAAGGCGCTTATCTATTATTATTTTAAAAGCAAGGATGAAATTTTGGATACGCTTTTTTCAGCCCTGATTGATGAAATTAAACAAGTATTAATTCAAAAAACAGTGGCAGGCACACCTGAAATCCAAGATAATATTATAAATGGAGATTACCGGCCGCTCATTGATGCCTTTATGGATTTTATGTTCCGCAAAAGAAAAATTATTAAAATTGTCATCGGGGAATCCGTTAAGGCCTCAACCAAACTTTCAATGGTTATGAAAGTTGGGACTTTGATTATTGACGGAGAGATTGAAAGTATTCGTAAAGCTTATGAAAGCAAAGGGCTTCATTTTTCCGTGAATAAACAGGAGTTTTTGGTAACGGAGTTTTTTACCGGATTCATGCCGTTAATCAGTTATGCTTTATATGGGGATGAATGGCAAAAAATCTACCATATCAGTGAAAAAGATTTGAGGGAACAATTTTACCAATCCTTCAAGAAAACACATCTTGCCGCTCATCTTGGGGAGTAAAAAATTTTTTATAGATTTTTAACTATGCGGTTAGTTAATTAAACCTCAATCCGGCAAGTACATTGCAATTTTCCTGCAGTGGCTCAGAAAAATTGGCCGGATCGGATTTTCTACAGAATCCGGCAAGTACTGATTCATGTTAAATAGTCTTATGTCAATTTTATAAAAATAAATTTTTATTTGAAATTAACTAGGTGGTTAGTTAATATAATAAAGGAGGATAATCGCGTGAAAAAAAGTATGGTCGGGCTGATCATTTTGCTAGTCGTAGGAACAGGAATATTCGTTTTGCGGGGCTGCGGCAATAATAAAAATGTGCAGACAAGCGCCATCCCTGCAGCCGATATTCACAATAAACAAACAGTGTACCTAATGGCCGGCAAAATCGAAGCGAATGAAAAGGCGGATATAACCTCTAAAATTACCGCCAAAGTCGCCGTGATAAAGGTTGATGTTGGTTCTTTCGTCCAAAAGGGCGAGGTGATTATTCAGCTTGATTCCAATGATCTTCAAGCCCAGGTGACACAAGCACAAGCAGGGTTGGACAGCGCCTGGAGTAATTATCAGAATGCCAAAAGCAATTATGAGCGCAATCAACGGCTTTTTAATGCCGGGTTGATTTCTAAATCTCAATTTGAGCAATATCAAACCGCCTTTGCTGTTGCCGATGCTTCATCAAAGTCGGCCAATGCGGCGTTGAAGATTGCCAGGACTCAACTTGACAAGGGGATGATCTTGTCGCCCATTTCCGGGATTATCAGCGCCAAAAATATCAATAATGGCGAATTGGCCGTTGCCGGAGTCCCTTTGGTCACAGTGGTCAATTCCAATCCGATCATTATCGATGCCTATGCGCCTGCCGCACTCATTACTCAGATAAAAACCGGGCAGCAAGTTGTCGTTAAGATATCGGAAATTCCCGATCGGGAGTTTAACGGCGAAATATCGGTAATTGCCCCGGTAATTGATTCTAAAAGCAAAAATATATGGGTCAAAGTGAAATTAAGCGATCCAGATCCGCTCTTAAAACCGGGAATGTTTGCGGAAATTGCTCTAATAAAGTGAGGACAGGACGGTGGAGAAAATGGCTGAAAAACGCAAAAAGATCATTCTGGCGATATTCATCGCCATGGTAGTAAGCATGGGAGGAGTCGTTTTCCATTATTGGTATGATAATACATATTATGTCTCTACGGATGACGCCAAAGTGACCGGCGATTTTGTGAAAGTGACGCCCCAGATATCCGGAAAGCTGTTGGAATTCAATGTTCAGGAAGGCGACAGGCTTGTCAAAGATCAAATTATCGGCCGCATGGAAGCGGTTGGAATGGTTGATTCCAATATTGATACGTCGCTCCTGCGAGCGCCGATCAGCGGAATCGTCATGAAGAAGCAGGCGACTGTCGGCGAATATGAATTAAGCACTGCAGCGCCTACGTTAGCATTGATGGTCGACCCGGAACAAGTTTATATCAGCGCCAATATTGAAGAAACCAAACTTGAACGGATTAGCCCGGGGCAGCTGGTGGATATCAGTATTGACCAATTCGACGGCAGAAAGTTCCAAGGCAAAGTCACGTCCATCGGTGAGGCTGCTATTTCTGCCTTTTCATTGCTTCCGTCCACCTCGGGAGGCACTTTTACTAAGGTTATTCAAAAAGTGCCTGTTAAGATCAATATTGAAAAAACTGCTGTAAATCTTTTGCCCGGAACCAATGCTGTGGTCAGAATTCATGTAAAGTAGGTGTGGATTTATGGAAAACCAACCGAAGAGCTCCAATAAATGGTTTGTCCTGCTGGTGGTGTTGTTTGGCCTTTTTATGGTCAATCTGGATATGAGTATTGTAAACCTAGCCATTTCCAAAATGATGCAGACCTTTAATGCTACCTTTGACCAGATTCAGTGGGTTTTAAGCGGATATACCTTAACCATGGGAATCATTATGCCGGTTACCGGATATCTGGCGGATCAATTCGGCACCAAAAAGGTCTTTATCATTTCAATGGCGTTTTTTACGGGCGGTTCCTTACTTTGTGGAATATCCTGGAATACGGCATCGATTGTCGCTTTCCGGATTATTCAGGGAGTGGGGGGCGGACTGATCATCCCCATCAGCATGACCATTTTAATGAATACCTTTGAAGAGAAGGAAAGAGGAGTGGCCATTGCCATATTAGGCATTGCCACTATGGTGGCCCCAGCCCTTGGGCCGACTTTAGGCGGATACATCATTGAAAATTTTGATTGGCGGCTTATTTTTTTCATCAATATCCCGATTGGAGTCGTGGGCACCGTATTGTCCTTTGTATTATTAGGAGAATCGGAACTACGACCGGCAAAGCGTTTTGATCTGATAGGGCTCCTAACCTCAAGCGCCGGCTTGGGATGTGTGTTATATGTACTGGGAAAAGACAATATTGATTGGGGCGATCTAAATAACATTATTTTAATGATTATCGGCTGTTATAGTCTGCTGATGTTTGTAGTAAATGAGCTGTTGGTTTCTGAACCGATGCTGGATCTGAAGTTGCTAAAAAATTATACTTATTGCATGAGCATTATCATAATGAATATCGCCATTTTAGCACTTTATGGCGGTATATTTCTGGTGCCCATCTTCCTGCAACAGCTTAAAGGTCTTACTCCACAGCAAACCGGGATGATCCTTTTCCCGGAAGCGATCGCCACGGCGGTTGCAATGTTGGTCGCCTCAAAACTTAGCGGGAAATTGGAAGCAAGGATCTTTGCCGTTTTAGCTCTGTTCTTTTTGGCGATCAACGGCTACAATATGTCGAAAATCACCTTTGATACTTCTAACACTACGATTACGCTGCTTTTAATGCTGAGGGGTCTGGCAATCGGATTTATCATGATACCGGTGCAACTGGCGGGGTTTAATGCCGTACCAAAAGAAGCGACAGCCGATGCTTCCGCTTTGATGAATACGGTGAAGCAAATCGGCATCTCCGTCGGCATTACAATTATTACTAGCGTTATGCAGCATCGCAATAGTTTTAACTATGCCGCTCTGGCCGAACAAGTGAATAGCTTCAACTTAGGCAGTGTGGAACTTTTAAAAAAAGCGCAG
>DNPP01000007.1:0-1529 GCA_003501365.1 Bacillota bacterium | reverse complement strand
GTTTATTCTCTCACGGCAAAGCTGGCCCGGCTTCAAGCGCTCAACGATACCATGCTAGTTATTTCGGCGATAGCAATACTAACCATTATTCCAACACTTTTGTTGAAGGAAAAAAAGCGTTTGGACGATGAAATGGGACCTATAACGTCTATAGACCTATAAAAAGGGGGTTGTTTAATGTATCGTAACCTTTTGTTAATGATGCTCATTATCACAATGCTTGTTTCACCGCTGAAAATTTTAGCGGCTGAGAATCTTCAATCTCAGATAAAGCCGGAAGAAGCATTAACATTGGGAAAATGCTTGAAACTTGCTTTACATAATAGCCAGCAGATTCAAGAGGCCACGAAACGGGTTGAAATTGCCGGAACATCGGTTAAAGAAGCGGCCGGCGGTTTTTGGCCCAAAATTGATTATGCGCTTTTTGCCGATAAAGCAGAGGAGGCCATTTATCCCTATTCGAAGTTGGTTTATCAATACGCCGCTACCGATTATTCCGGGGCAGCTATTTTCCTAACCCAACCCTTGTATTTAGGGGGGAAATTAACCGACGGATTTCGACTTGCCAAGGAGCAATTGAACATGACCCTGGAAAATGAGAGTCAGACTAAACAGCGGGTGACTTTTCAAGTGAAACAGGCGTTTTATCAAGTCTGGCTTGCGGAACAAATTTTAAAAACCGCTCAATCCTCCTACGATAACCTGGTGCAACATGTGGAACAAATGGAAAATTTTTATCAAGCCGGAACAGTTTCCAAATTTGAATTGCTCCGGGCCGAAGTGCAACGGGATTCTTTAAAGCCGCAAGTGATCACAGCCCAAAATGATCTTCAACTTGCCAAACTTCAGATGGCAATTTTAATTGGATTTTCAAAAGAACAAAATTATTCGCTCGCATTTGATGTTGATAAATTGCAAATTCCTGAGCACATGATGGTTAACGTCGATCAAGTTCTAGATTCGGCATACCAAAATAGGCCGGAAATGCGCCGGATTAAGCAAACTGAACAGATAAGCGAGTACCAAAAGAAAATAGCGAAGGCCGGCTATAAACCAACGGTTTCTCTGGTCGGAGCCTATCAGGGGGTAAGTCTGGACTATGTGCCCGGACATTGGGATGACAATAAATATTGGACGCTCTCTTTAAATATTAGCGGAAATTTTTTTAACGGTCTCGCCACTTCGGCGAAAGTGACCGGCGCTCAAAAAAGTATCGAATTGGTTTCCATTCAGGAATCTGGATTGCGCGATCAGATTAAGTTGGAAGTTGAACAATCGCTGCAAAATATCCAAGAAAGCTTGGAGATCATCTATGCAAATCGGAGCAATATTGATATGGCTAAGGAATCATTGCGATTGACGCAGGCGCGTTTTTCCGAGGATATGGCCACTACCATGGATATCATGGATTCGCAACTGGCGTTGGATCAAGCGCTCAATGGATATTACCGGGGAGTGGTCCTTTATTTAACGGCCCAGGCCAAACTGGACTTGGCTGGCGGGAAAGATTGATTTGTTGATTTGCTTCA
>DNPP01000342.1:962-3851 GCA_003501365.1 Bacillota bacterium | reverse complement strand
TATTAGTGATATTGGTGGCTATCTGCCTCATTCTGGGAGTTATTGGCGCAGTATTGATTACCCGAAGTATTACCAAGCCTGTTAATAAAATTGTTGTTGGACTGACAGAGAGTTCAAATCAAGTTGCGTCCGCTTCTGTCCAATTGTCGGTGGCGGCTCAACAATTATCATCCGGTAGTGCGGAGCAGGCGACATCGATTGAAGAAACATCATCTACCCTTCAGGAAACTTCATCAATGTTACACCAGAACGTTGTTAATACCAAACAGGCGGCTCAGCTATCGGAGCAGACCAACGATTCCGCGGATAAGGGCAGTAACGAAATGGATGAGATGATGAATTCAATCCAGGAGATTAAAAAATCCAGCGACCAAATCGCTAAAATCATTAAAGTTATTGATGACATTGCCTTTCAGACTAATATTCTCGCTTTAAATGCGGCAATTGAAGCGGCAAGAGCCGGGGAAGCCGGGATGGGATTTGCCGTTGTGGCGGAAGAAGTCAGAAATTTGGCACAGCGTAGCGCCCAAGCCGCCAAAGATACGACAGCAATTATTGAAACCAATATTGAATTGTCCGGTAAAGGGGTTTCTGTTGCCGAAAGGGTTCGTGCAGCCTTAAATGAAATCACAATTAAGGCTAAAAAGGTTCATGAATTGATGAATGAAATCTCGGCCGCCACTGAGGAACAAGCCCAAGGGGTTGAACAGGTGAATAAGGCGATGAGCCAAATGGAGAACGTAACTCAACAAAATGCCGCCAGTGCGGAAGAAAGTGCGTCAGCATCTGAGGAATTGAATGCTCAATCCGAGGGCATGAAAAAAATCGTCCGAGAACTGTCCCAAATTGTAAATGGAATGGAGAATATGCTGGAGAATGAAAACCTGAACTTTGGAAATCATCAAAGAGTTCTTTCAAGCCAGTCTTTTAAAGCGATTGGGACTAGTAGTAAGAATAGCGAATTAGAGGGCGATAATATTTTACTTCCGGATAAAGTAACAACAAAAGTGGTTTCTCCGGAAGAGGTAATTCCACTTGAAAAAGATCCGCATCAATTTTAATAAAAGATGGAATTTTAAAGTAATCCATGAGGCTGTCTCGTTATAAGGCAGCCTCGTTGCTTTTCATACTATATAAAAGTAAACTAATTATGGTAATATATTGATTGAGGTCATTACCTCCAAATCGATTTTTTGTAAAAAATTAGTATAGAGGGGATTATCATGAGCGTTAAAGTAGCGGTTTTTAAAAAGCTCCCTCCCGGATATGAATATGCTTGTTCCATTCTGGAGATAAAAGAATGGGCTGCGGATTTTGCTGACTTGCGTATCGAATTTGGAACGCATAAGAATTTTCAGTTTAATTCCCGCTGCAACAATAGGCCGAAGATTCAGGGGAACGTGGTTGTCAGTGTTTCGATCGACTGTCAACTCAAACCATCTCTATTTTTCTATCCAATCCCCGGTTCCCGTTATCCGGAACAGGCAGCAAAGGAGTTTCGGGAGGTAATTTTACCGGAACTAAAAAAATGGGTAAACGGGCATTTGGTAGACCGCGAGACTGAAATAATCGGAACCGAGATGATACTGTATGAATTGAACGGCGGTCTATTTAAAATGCATCGGTTGCGATATTTATGAGTGATATGGGGTTGGGCTGTATTTAGTCTTTGGTGGAATACATATGATTGGGCTGCAAAGGAGTGTTAATAAATATTTAATATTTCGTAATCGTATCGAAGTAAATATCATTAGACATATATTGGGCTTTTGTGGTATATTAATATGGAAAATGATTAAAAAATGGTGATGCTGATCCCAAAGAATGCCTATAAGGCTGATGGCTCCTGAAGTAAGGCATAAAATATTATGCCTTATGCAGGAGTTTTATTATATCATGCTATATAACAAATGAAAGAAAGGGGTAAAAGAATGATCTACTCAGAAGAAGTGGAAAAAATGTGTTGCGTTGCAAAAGGTCCCAATCACGGACCGGCCCCCATTCCTGAAGAGGGAAAATGGGTTCAGGCAAAGGAGATTAAAGACATTTCCGGTCTAACCCATGGTGTGGGCTGGTGCGCTCCTCAACAAGGGGCTTGTAAGTTAACCTTGAATGTGAAAGAAGGGGTCATTCACGAGGCGCTGGTTGAAACGATCGGCTGCTCGGGCATGACTCATTCCGCCGGGATGGCTGCGGAGATTTTGGCCGGCAAAACGATTTTGGAAGCTTTAAATACCGATTTGGTATGTGATGCAATCAATACTGCCATGCGTGAGTTGTTTTTGCAAATCGCCTATGGCCGGACTCAAACCGCTTTCTCCGAAGGAGGGTTGCCCATCGGCGCCGGTCTCGAGGATTTAGGCAAAGGGTTACGTAGCCAGATTGGGACCATGTACAGCACGGTGGCCAAGGGCCCTCGGTATCTGGAGATGGCCGAAGGCTATGTCACCCGGATTGCTTTGGATGAAAATAATGAAATCATCGGTTATGAATTTGTCCACCTCGGGAAGATGATGGAAATGATCAAAAAGGGGACCGAGGCGGGCGAAGCGTTGAAGAA
Source organism: Bacillota bacterium (assembly GCA_003501365.1). GTDB lineage: Bacteria > Bacillota > UBA4882 > UBA8346 > UBA8346 > UBA8346. Next base: position 1,291 of record DNPP01000342.1, on the reverse strand, counting down.
AGCTACCGGCAAATACGGCCGTTTTGATGAAGCCAAAAAACATATTGATCCGAGACATGAATAAATTTTAAGGAGGGAACTACAATGGCGTTATTTGAGAGCTATGAGCGGAGAATCGCTCAAATCAATACGGCCCTTTCCAAATACGGGATCTCATCGATCGAAGAGGCCAAACAAATATGTGAGCAAAAAGGGATCGATCCTTATACGATCGCCAAAAATATTCAACCGATTTGTTTCGAGAATGTCGGCTGGGCATATGTAATAGGCGCGGCGTTCGCCATTAAAAAAGGCTGTAAGAAGGCTGCCGACGCGGCGGAAGTCATCGG
>DNPP01000342.1:0-677 GCA_003501365.1 Bacillota bacterium | reverse complement strand
TTCTGTATTCCGGGTACCGTGGCTGATGACAGAAAAGTTGGACTGGGGCACGGCAATTTGGCGGCTATGCTTCTCCGCGAAGAGACTAAGTGTTTTGCTTTCTTAGCCGGCCATGAATCCTTTGCCGCCGCCGAAGGCGCTATCGGAATCGCCAAGTCAGCCAACAAAGTCAGGAAACAACCTTTAAAAGTAATCCTCAATGGTCTCGGCAAAGATGCCGCCCAGATCATTTCCAGGGTTAACGGCTTTACCTATGTGCAAACCAAATTTGATTATTATAGCGGTAAATTAAATATTGTCAGAGAGATCGCCTATTCTAAAGGGGAACGAGCTAATGTCAGGTGCTATGGCGCGGATGATGTCAGAGAAGGCGTGGCCATCATGCATCATGAGGGCGTTGATGTTTCCATTACCGGAAACTCCACTAATCCGACCCGCTTTCAACATCCGGTGGCCGGAACCTATAAAAAGGAATGTGTGGAACAGGGTAAGAAATATTTCTCGGTTGCTTCCGGCGGCGGTACCGGTAGAACCTTGCATCCCGACAATATGGCGGCAGGCCCGGCTTCTTACGGCATGACCGATACAATGGGCCGCATGCATTCCGATGCGCAATTCGCCGGTTCCTCGTCCGTTCCGGCACACGTCGAGATGATGGGCTTCTTGGGCATGGGCAA
>DNPP01000414.1 GCA_003501365.1 Bacillota bacterium | reverse complement strand
CGGTAGCCGGGTCGAACCGGTCGAGAAAAAAGAGATCCCGGACGGATTGTGGGTAAAATGTAACCGTTGTTCCCAGATAACCTATCACAAAGATTTAGAGAAAAATCTTAAGGTTTGTCCCAAGTGTAATTTCCATTTTCGGATCAATGCCAAGGAACGGTTGGAGTTATTGGTAGACAAAGGTGGGTTTCAGGAGCTTAATACCAATTTAAAACCGATGAACGTTTTAAATTTCCCGGAATATGAAATTAAAATAAAGAAATCTCAAAAAAACACCGAATTAATTGAAGGCGCTATCAGTGGACGGGCATTGATCAATAATATACCGGTGAGTCTGGTAGTCATTGATTTTGCCTTTATGGGCGGATCGATGGGGTCGGTAGTTGGGGAGAAGGTAACCCGGGCCATCGAGTATGCGATTAAGGAAAAATTGCCCTTCATCGCCGTTTCGGCGGGGGGTGGCGGCGCTAGGATGCAAGAAGGTATTTTCTCTTTGATGCAAATGGCAAAAACTAGCCAGGCTTTGAATAAACTTTCCGAAGCGGGGTGTTTATATATTTCCATCTTGACCGATCCGACTATGGGAGGCGTATTTGCAAGTTTTGCATCGCTGGGCGATATTATTATTGCCGAACCCGATGCTTTAATTGGTTTTGCGGGACCACGGGTTATTCAACAGACTATCCGGCAGACTTTGCCGCCGGGGTTTCAATCATCACAATTTGCGCTTGAACATGGGATGATTGATATGTTAGTTCCCCGTAAGGAATTAAAATCATCGCTAACCCAATTACTAAAAATTCATGTAACCGGGGGTGAGGTTAGTGGCGATTAATCAAGGACCGATTTTGGAATTTGAAAAACCCGTAGTTGAGCTTGAAAAACAAATCGAAGAAATTAAGCAGTTTTCACACGAAAAAGGGATTGACATGGAAGAGCAGATCCTTGCTCTGGAAGCAAAAGCCCATTCACTTCGGTTAGAGGTATATAAAAATCTGACATCGTTGCAACGAATGCAGGTGGTGCGGCATTCTAAACGACCTACCTGTCTTGATTATATTGGAATGATCACCACGGATTTCATTGAGCTGCATGGTGATCGCGGTTTTAGGGATGATCCGGCTATGGTCGGCGGGGTGGCGCTTCTTGATGGAATTCCAGTGACCATTATGGGTCCTCAAAAAGGGCGCGATACCAAAGATAATATTTACCGTAACTTTGGCTTGCCTCATCCGGAAGGGTATCGTAAGGCTTTGCGCCTAATGCAACAAGCCGAAAAATTCCGCCGTCCGATCATTAGCTTAGTGGATGTAGTCGGGGCATATTGTGGAATTCAAGCGGAAGAACGGGGACAGGCAGAAGCTCTGGCTCGTAATATTCGGGAGATGGCCAATTTAACCGTACCGGTGATTGTAGTAATTACCGGCGAAGGGGGAAGCGGCGGCGCTTTAGCTGTTGGTGTGGGTAACCGGGTATTGATGATGGAAAATGCATGGTATTCAGTGATTTCTCCTGAAGGTTGCGCTTCAATCCTGTGGAAAGATGCTTCCAGGGCCACTGAAGCCGCAGCAGCTTTACAAATTACGGCTTCCAGTTTATTAAGTAACGGTATTATTGATGAAATTATTCCAGAACCCCTGGGAGGAGCACATAAAAATCCTGCTGAAGCCGGTATTAGCTTAAAAGCAAGTATTAATAAACATTTAAAAGCCCTAATGCAGCTTTCACCGGAAAAATTATTGGCAGAAAGATATGAGAGGTTTCGTAATTATGGCAAATACTTCGAAAACTAAACGAACTATGGAGGGTAAAATGAAAATTGGAGTTCTTACAAGTGGTGGCGATGCGCCCGGTATGAATGCAGCTATCCGAGCCATCGTAAGAAAAGCGATTTTTCAAGGCTGTGAAGTATACGGTATAAAGCGTGGGTTTAGCGGGATATTGGAAGGTGATATGGTCAAAATGGATTCGCTTTCGGTCGCCGATATTTTGCATCGTGGCGGCACTATCTTGCAATCTGCACGTTGCCTCGAGTTTAAGACCCCGGAAGGTCAGGCATTGGCCAAAGACCAACTGGAAAAACTCGGCTTGAATGGTTTGGTGATTATCGGTGGTGATGGTTCATTTCGGGGCGCTCAAGTATTGAATAAGATGGGATTCCAGACAGTTGGCATTCCCGGTACAATTGATAATGATATCGGATGTACCGATTATTCCATTGGTTTTGATACGGCGGTCAATACCGTTCTGGATGCCATGAATAAGATACGCGATACAGCTTCCTCCCATAACCGGACTTGTATCATTGAGGTAATGGGTAAAAACGCTGGATTTATTGCTGTATCAGCGGCTTTGACCGGGGGCGCCGAAGCAGTCTTAGTCCCCGAGGTCCCATACGATTTGGAATCCTTGGCCACCCAAATCACTAAAAATGTGGCCCGTAAGAAATCACATAGCGTGGTCTTGGTAGCGGAAGGCTTATTCGGAGATCCTAACAGCATCGATCACTCCAGTTCCTTTAAAGTAGGCAATTATTTATCCTTACGTACCGGACTTGATATTCGCGTTACGATTCTCGGCCATTTGCAACGTGGCGGCACTCCAACATTCTTTGACCGTAAGATTGCGACTTTGATGGGGTCTAAGGCGATTGATCTACTTTTAGCCGGTGAGACTGAGAAGATGATTGGTTATAGCGAAAACCGGATCCAGATATATGCAATGGATGAAGCTATCAATACTAAAAAGTCGCTTGATCCGGAACAATTGGAACTAGTTAATATCTTGGCTAATGCCTAGGAGGTGTCTCTTGAAAAAAACCAAAATTATTTGCACGATCGGACCCACGAGTACCGATGGAGCGGTTTTGGAAAAGATGATCAAGGCGGGCATGAATATTGCCAGGTTGAACTTTTCCCATGGCACTTATGAAGAACATGCCCAGCGAATAAAGTTGGTTCGGGATACTGCAGCTCGGTTGGGGGTACCGGTTGGAATTTTGGCGGATATTCAAGGTCCTAAGATTAGGATCGGTAAACTTAAAGAAGAGCCACTGGCTTTGAATGAAGGAGACCGAGTGTGTTTGACGGTTGATCCGGCTAAAGATAAAACCACGGGTTTTATATATGTTGACTATCCAACCTTGATTCAAGATGTCAAGGTCGGCGGTAAAATTTTACTCTCTGACGGCATGATTAGCTTGAACGTGCTGGCTGCGGTTGATAATCAATTGGAATGCCAGGTACTTAATAACGGCGAATTGACTTCCAGAAAAGGAGTCACCTTACCCGGGATATCGGTAAGTCTGCCCGCCCTGATGGGAAAAGATCCGGCCGATATCGAATTTGTCGTCAAACAGCAAGTCGATTTTATCGCTGTTTCTTTTGCTCGCAAAGCGGAACATTTGTTGGAGATCCGTAGATTGGTTCATCAATTGGGCGGCGAGCAACTTTTAATCGCCAAAATTGAAAATGAAGAAGGGTTCCGTAACAGTGCCGAAATCCTTCAAGCCTGTGATGGAATTATGGTGGCGCGGGGAGATTTGGGAGTTGAAGTCCCTTTAGAAGAAGTGCCGATTATTCAAAAAACTTTAATTGATCTTTGCAATCGGGCCGGTAAACCGGTTATCACCGCTACCGAAATGCTGGAATCGATGATCAGAAATCCTCGGCCTACCCGGGCGGAAGTCACGGATATTGCGCATGCTATTCTTGACGGAACCGATGCAATTATGTTGTCCGCGGAGACAGCGGCAGGTAAGTATCCGGTACAATCGGTGGAGATGATGGCTCGCATCGCAGAGCGAATTGAGGCTTCCTTAAAGTATGAGCGGATTTTAGCTCAAAAGAAAGTTAGTGTCAACCCGACTGTCGCTGACGCCATTAGTCATGCGACATGTCAAACCGCCCTCGATCTTAAAGCAAAAGCTATTATCAGCTCAACTCATTCAGGAAGTACTGCCCGTACGGTTTCTAAATATCGACCGCAGGCCCCGATATTTGCGGCTACTACTTCTGAAAAAGTTGCCCAACAATTAACCATTTCTTGGGGAATTTTTCCAATGATCGTTCCTATGACCAAAAATATCGACAGCATGTTGGATGTAAGCGTAGAAGCGGCCAAGAATACCGGTAATATTAAAGTCAATGACCTGATCGTACTTACTGCCGGTGTTCGCACCAACGAACCCGGTTCAACCAATCTGCTGCAGGTATATACTGTGCGGTAAAAGGTAATAATGATACAGGCAACGGCAATCCGAGCTTGACGAGGAATTTTTAAATTTGTTTTTATTTGTCAATTGACTAACGGGGGTGTACTGAATGACCGAGTATAATCAAGAAAATTTCAAAAAAGAAGTATTAGAATCTAAAACTCCGGTATTAGTAGATTTTTGGGCGCCTTGGTGCGGACCTTGCAAAATGGTAGGGCCGGTTATTGAAGAGATTGCCACCCAGTATGCAGGAAAAATTCAAGTTGGCAAGATTAATATCGATGATAATCAAGAATTGGCAAGTGAATATGGAGTGATGAGCATTCCTACCATTTGCCTTTTTAAGGACGGTAGTCCGGCTTTCCGTTTAGTGGGTTTTCGACCCAAAAAAGAGATTGCCGGTGAGCTCGATAAGCATTTGTTGTAATTTGGCCTTGAATTACTCCGTAAAGGTATAACTTATTTAAGTCCCTTCTGCAAAGAGGGGCTTTTTTATTATTATATAAGTTATTTTAATTGAGTTAAAAATCAATTTGCCCGAAGTAATTTTAGAAAAATTACGATATAATTGAGATAAAGATTTCTATAAATGGAGGATAAAAAACTGTGACTGAAAATGCCAAAAAACTTCAACCCATGAATATTGCAATGGTAGCCCATGATAACGAAAAACGCAGTTTATTGGAATGGGCCAAACAATACCGGAGTATTTTAACTCAACAGCATATATTTGCAACCGGCACCACGGGAAAGTTGCTGGAACAAACGCTAGAAGTTAAGGTCAATAAGTTTCAAAGCGGTCCATTAGGTGGTGACTTGCAGGTTGGAGCCTTAATTGCCGAAGGGGCCATTGATATGTTGATCTTTTTTTGGGATCCGCTCGAACCGCAACCCCATGATCCGGATGTTAAGGCCTTATTACGGATAGCAGCTGTATGGAATGTTCCGGTTGCCTGTAATCGTGCCTCGGCTGATTATATGATTAATTCATCGCTCATTACTTGCGGCTATCAACGGACGGTTCCTAATTTTGATGATTACAAGTCAAGATATAATGCGGAAATTGCAGCGGCTAAAATTCAACCAACCATTGGTCTCTAATGCCAGAAAGGGTAAGGCAAAAGTTGAGAGTCACTGCCAATCAGTTTGCAACATTATCGATCGGAATTCTATTGGTGGTTACTGCCATGGGCAAACCCCAAGTAATGTTTGGGGTGGCCCTGACCGGTCTATTGATAGGATTTAATTTCTTACGAAAAGAAAATCGGCCCAGCAGTGTGTTGGCTGTAACCATTGCTTTTTTTCTAGTCATGATCATCGCTCTCGTAATGGGACTGAAAAAATAATCGGCCACTAATGCAAACAATTTATCAAGTTCCTTTTTTTTAAATTCTTGCAGGGAAAAAGAGGGAAACGGCGAAACATTTTTATTCAAGCATTTACATCCACGAAGGCCTAACAGTTGAAGTAATGCAATCAATTAATGTTGGGAGGATTAAGATGCTGAAGAAACGTCCAATTACCTCTTATATCTTTACCGCCTTAATAGCATTGACAGCAGCATTCGTAACTTATTATTGTTCAGGTCATTTAAAAATTTATAGTGGGAATTCTCGCGACTTGATTCATGCCATTCGAAGCCGGGATTTGTTTACTTTATTTATCGGAGTACCATTACTGCTTCTCACCGGTTTCATGGCTTTACGCCGTTCGAATCGGGCGTATCTGGTTTGGGTGGGAATACTTGCATATTTTATGACGACTTATCTATGGTATGCTGCCGGCATTGCTTATAATCAATTTTTCTTGATTTATGTCGCCCTTTTTACACTCTCATTTTTTGCTTTTATAAGAGCATTATTTGCGTTGGATGCGGAGGAGTTTTGTCTCCGCTTCTCGCCAAAAACACCGGTTCGTTTTGCGGCATTGATTATGTTCGGCGGCGGTTTATTATTGGCTTATCTTTGGTTAAATCCGCTACTACCGGCTCTGAAAGCTGGCTCCCAACCTGATCTGCTGCATTGTTACGGGTCAACCTCATTGATCCATCTGGTGCTAAATCTGGGTGTGGTTAGCCCCTTGGCCATTATCACCAGCCTTTGGATCTGGAAAGGTAAACCATGGGGATATATAACCGTCAGTATTTTGCTTTTTTATGGGTTAACTATCAATTTGATTTTTCTAACTTCGCAATGGTTTAGTTATAATTTAGGAAATCCCGATATGCAGGGGATAATAGTCAGTGGCGCCATAACGATGTTGATTTTAATTCTTTATATGGTATTTCTCAAAAACTTGCGTGAAGAGATTATCCGGGATCACCGTAATCGTATTACTTCGTTGGTTTAAAACAGTGATTTTTTAGTTACGAGATTTTTGTGAGCCGGCCGCAATAGAACGGGTCCAACTTGAGAGATAGATGTAGGAGGAAGTTCATGTACATTCTGCTGCTGCTGTTGGCGGCCACTTTTTTAATTTCGATTTTCACTACCAACTGGCCGGTTAAGTTTTATCATCATTATTTATTAAAACAATTGGCGGAGTTATTGGGGGCAATACCAGAGAAAAATGGTTTGCTTTCGTCCAGTGTCTATTCGCAAATCAATACGATTTATAGGGATAAAGAATTAAAAATTCGCTTCGTGGAAGCCTCCGTCGATTCAATAAAAGAGCATTCGGGTTTGGAGATCCGCATGTATATTAATGTTTCGGCTCAAGGGGTTTTAGAATGCTATCCAATGCGAAAAGGCAAGCATGAATGGGGAGATTTTAAGCGCTTTTTAACCGGAGACCCCGGGCTTGACCGCCAATGGTTCATTCTGACCAATGAACCAGTTGCTGCGGGTGTTATCTGGGACAGTTGCCGGTTTCCCGATTTGCTTCGGTATCCCGGCCTGGAAAAGTTATTAATAAACCAAAATGAACTGATTGTCCAATTCAAGTATTATTACTGGTCGGCTGAAAAAGTCAAACAATTCATTGATCAACTGGTTCACGTATGCTAAAGGAATATTCAAGCGCCGACAGTAAAAAAATAGGTATAGTAATATTGTGTTAAATTCATAGTAATTTAGTGGGAATTAAATTTGATGCGGTGCAGGAGTTGAACAATATGGAACGGATTTATTTTGATCATGCGGCTACTACTCCGGTTGAACCCCAAGTAGTAACTGCGATGATACCTTATTTTAGCCAATCGTTCGGCAATCCATCGAGTATTCATTGGTTTGGCCGGGAGAACCGTAAAGCCATCGATGAGGCCAGGACGGTTGTGGCAAGAGAGCTTGGAGCGGGTGAGCCCAGCGAAATAATTTTTACCGGCAGCGGTTCTGAGAGCGATAATATGGCGTTAAAAGGCGTAGCATCGGCTCTGCGAAAAAAAGGAAATCATATCATCACCTCCGCCATTGAACATCATGCCATCTTCGATACGTGTAAGTACTTGGAGAAACAGGGCTTCGAGATTACCTATATCCCCGTGAGCGAGGCGGGCTTAATCGATCCGTTGGATGTAAAGAACGCACTGACCGACAAGACGATTTTAGTCTCCATTATGCATGCCAATAATGAAGTGGGCACCATTCAACCCATCGCCGAAATCGGCCGTTTGCTCCGGGAACGTAAAATTTTGTTTCACACCGATGCGGTTCAATCGGTGGGTTCGATTCCGGTGAATGTGAATGAACTTTTAGTAGACATGTTGTCGCTTTCGGCCCATAAGTTTTATGGCCCCAAAGGAGTGGGGGTTTTATATGTAAGAAAAGGCACGCTGATCGATTCTTTCATTCATGGTGGGAGCCAGGAACGCAACCGGCGTGCCGGAACCGAAAACGTTGCCGGCATCGTGGGACTCGCCAAAGCTTTACAATTGGCTAACGGTAATTTGGCTGCCAACCAAGTTACGATCACTGAATTACGAAATTATCTGATTGAGGAGGTTTTAAGACGTATTGACCATGTGCGTTTAAACGGGGATCGCTCAAAGCGGTTGCCCGGCAATATCAATTTTAGTTTTGAGTATATTGAAGGCGAATCTCTGCTCTTAAGTTTGGATTTGAAAGGTATCGCGGCTTCCAGCGGTTCTGCATGCACCTCGGGTTCGCTCGAACCTTCACATGTTTTGCTCGGCATGGGCATTTGCCATGAAATCGCCCACGGTTCACTCCGCTTAACCTTGGGTAAATCCAATACCAAAACAGAAATCGATTATTTTCTGGAAGTCTTGCCGGAAATCGTTAATAAGCTTAGAGGGATGTCGCCGCTTTATGATTCGGCGGTCCGCAAGGAATGCTCCGGGTGTACCCGGACCAAGTAATGGAGGAGGTTTCATGACCCGAGTAATTATGGCTATGAGCGGGGGTGTTGACAGTTCTGTCGCCGCCGCTCTTTTACTTGAACAAGGCTATGATGTGATTGGCGTTACCATGCAGATTTGGGATTCCGATTTACCCTATGGAACGGAAGTGGAAGGCGGTTGTTGTTCGCTAGGGGCAGTAGAGGATGCCCGGGCAGTCGCAAATAAACTGGGTATTCCTTATTATGTATTGAACTTTCAGGCCCCGTTTCGGGAGAAAGTCATTGATTATTTTGTAGCCGAATACCTGCGGGGACGTACGCCAAATCCTTGCATCGTTTGCAATCATAGTCTAAAATTTGCCAATCTTTTGGATAAAGGGCTGTCTTTGGGTGGAGAGTTTGTGGCTACTGGGCACTATGTGCAAAAAGAACAAGACCGTGAGAGTGGACGATGGCTTTTACGCAAGGGAATTGACGGCGGTAAGGACCAAAGTTATGTATTATATGGCCTTAGTCAAGACCAGTTAGCCCATAGCCTTTTTCCGCTGGGAGGTTTTGAAAAAGTCAAGATCCGTCAAATGGCGGCAGATTTAGGTTTAAAGGTGGCGGATAAACCGGATAGTCAGGAGATTTGTTTTGTACCGGATCAAGATTACGGCCGTTTTATCCGTGAGTATTCTTCTGAGGCTGTAAAACCAGGTAAATTTGTTGATCCTGACGGCAACATTCTCGGTGAGCATCAGGGAATCACCAATTTTACGATTGGGCAACGCAAGGGGCTTGGAATAGCCGCCGGAGTCCCGCTATACGTAGTCGAGATCAGACCGGCGACGAATGAAGTCGTTTTAAGTACCAATGAGGATGTTTTCGCCAAGGGATTACAAGCATCCAGTCTGAATTGGATTGCTTTTTCGGAATTGCTTTCACCCCGGGAAGTTGAAGTCAAAATTCGCTATAGCGCCAAACCGGTCTCAGCGAGAGTAAGTCCCTTGACATCGGATCAAATCCGAGTGGACTTTAACACCGCACAGAGGGCTGTTACTCCAGGACAGGCAGTCGTTTTTTACCAAGGGGATTTGATGCTGGGGGGCGGCACGATTGATCAAGCGTTTCGCTAATACTGCGTTGCTTTCAATTAGAGAAGCAACTTGGTATTAATTCCTGTTTAACTATTTTCGAAGCGGGAGATAATAACTCTGCCACGAATTCGGTAAGCATCTTAAGTAGATACCGATTATCATGATATAACACTTGCCGAATTGAGTATTAAACCAGACCCGCCGGAAAGAGGTGAGAGGAATGAATCGATTGGTAAGGGGGATCGTTACCGGAAGCGTGATTGGAGCCACTATCGGATTAGTCATGTTAACGCGTAAAAAATCGGGTGTAATGAAAAATATGAATACACAAGCGGATCAATTAAACAAGCGTACCCACGGTACCGTAAGAATGGTGCGGGATAACGCGATGCGTTGGACCTCAGCGGTGAAAAGCGGCACCGAAGCTTTTTCCCGTAAACTGGCTCACCGTACTTCTTAAAGAACCGGGCTGTCCCGAAAGTTTAAAAACACTTTTAAGACAGCCTTTTTTTTATCAAAGGAGTTCTGTTGAAATTAAGAAAACTGCTGTTTTTAATTCTCTTCATTCCGTTATTCTTTTTGATCATCTATCTTTCACGGCACATCATGTTACCGCTGATTGTAGCTTTTTTTCTGGCGTACGCCTTGAACCCTACAGTTGAATTTCTGCAAAGAAAAGGCGCCCGTCGAGATTGGGCAATTTTAACTATTTATTTGGTGATGTTTATCATCGGAGCGATGATTTTAGAGCTGCTAATCCCCCGTTTGATTCATGATTTAACGGCAGTAATCCGGAAGTTGCCAGTCATCATAACGGAATTAAAAACACTGCAAACCCAGTTGGGCCAATATCTGGCCGGTTGGAATTTACCGGTTAACCTTGAGGCCTTCACCGAAATTCTAGCCAAGCGCAGTGAAGTTCTGCTTAAGAATTTCGTAATTCAATTAGGCCAAAGCATGGTACGGATTTTCTCTCAATCGCTGCTTTATCTATTGATCCCCTTGGTCGCCTACTATATTAGCCGGGATTATCCTTCTTTAAAAGAACATATCATGCAATGGGCCCTTCAACATTTGGGAAACCATTGGACTGGCACTCTTTTAAGGATTGATGCCGTTTTTAAGTATTATATCCGAAGTCAATTACTGGATATATTAATGGTTGGAACCTTGTTTGCCATTGGTCTAAGTTTATTGGGCTTTGAAGCCGCAATTCTGCTTGGCTTTATGGCGGGTATTTTTAATATTATCCCTTATTTTGGTCCGGTTTTAGGAGCGTTGCCATTAATTTTATTTGCATTATTGAAATCGCCCTGGCTGGTAGTATATGTGATAGTGCTTTTTTTGGTGGTTAATCAAATTGAAGTTATTTTTTTGGCACCGCGGATCATTAGTTGCAATTTAAAGCTGCACCCGGTAACGGTAATCTATCTTATCATGCTGGGAGGAGAAGTGTTTGGTCTGGCGGGAATGGTTTTTGCCGTTCCTTTAGGAGCGATTGCCGGTATAATATTCAGAAGTGTTTATGAGATTTGTTTCGATTGAAATTTGAAATGAATTGATTTCGAAACAAACAATGGGGAGTTTTTTTCACAGAGTTTGATTGACAACTATGGTTGGATTAGGTATTATGGTTATAAATAGCGGAGTCGATCCGCTTTTTCTATGTGCTTTTACGACTAGTAGAACTTTACCAAATAAAAAAGAGGGTGGCCGAGTGCGGCATCGGATATTAACTACATTGCTGCTTTTTTCAATATTATTGGCATTCTACCATCCGTCCCTGCGGGCTGTTGCTACTAAAAATATCTTAATTATTGATATACCCCGTTTAACTCTGCCGGAGATTACCAAGGATTATCCAAATTTGCTCAGATTTCTTGACCATGGAGCAGTTGGGGTTATGACTACCCCGCTTAAGGAACCGGTGGCCCTTGATCAAGTTTATTTTAGTTTTAATAGTGGTACGCAGGTAAAAACGGCGGAAGAAAATTATCTACTGTTCAATAGCGCCGAGTTATATAAAGAAATACCGGCAGGAGTTCTTTATCATTCGCTTACAGGTTATTATCCCGGCAAGAACGCTGTCGTCCATCTGGGCCTGACTAAGCTGGTTCAGTTGAACAGCAAAGATATAACTCCGAACATTGGTTTATTTGGGGAATTGTTACATCAAAAATCGCTTAGAACAGCGGCTATCGGTAATGCCGATGCCGATCTCATCAGTCGTTGCGGCTCGCTATTACTGATGGATCAGAAAGGGCTGTTGGATTATGGCGCAATCGGCCAGGAAACCGTCAGGGAAGATCCCCGTTTTCCATTTGGAATCCGCACCAACTCGCGCCAAATTCTTTCCACCTGGCAGGATTTCCATAGTAAAGCTCAAGTAATTGTTGTTACTCTAGGTGATCTGGAACGGTTGGAGCGATTTAGCCTTTATCTGAATGATCGGCAATGGAGTTTTTATCGCCGCCAGGTTTTACGAGACTATGATAGGTTATTGGGGGAATTATTGCATCAAGTTGACGACA
>DNPP01000115.1:7629-7928 GCA_003501365.1 Bacillota bacterium | reverse complement strand
AGCTATCCGTGAAAAAGGGGGCCTTTTTCACCGTCAGGCTTATTTACTGCATTTGGTAGCCGAAAATGGCGGCGCCAACCAAAGGGATTTGGCGGAACAAATGGATGTGCGACCTTCTTCGATGACCGAAATGCTGATGAAATTGGAACAGACCGGCTTCATTGCTCGGAACCCGGATCAGCAGGATCAGAGGGCCATGCGGATTTGTCTGACGGACATGGGTAAACGGGAGGTCGAACAATTGATAGCGATCAACGATGATTTTGCGGACTCACTTTTTAATACGTTGAGCGAGGAAG
>DNPP01000115.1:0-7364 GCA_003501365.1 Bacillota bacterium | reverse complement strand
AGCGAGGAAGAAAAAATGCAAATGTTGACTATCATTGAGAAATTATGTTTATGTCTGAACAAAACTAATAATCCCGGCTCTTTAACCGCCGGGACGGAGGACTCTTCCGGACATGAACGGATATGGCATCATGATCATCATTGTTGAAGGGAACATCAAACATGCATTTTATGAAGAAATATATCGATAAATACTGGAAACTCTTTTGCCTCGGCGTAACGTTTTTAATGGCGGAAGCTTTTTGTGATTTACTGCAACCGACAATTATGGCTAGGATTGTAGATATCGGTGTGGCGCACCGTAACTTGCACTATGTCCTAACCATGGGCGTAGTGATGCTAGGCGTTACGGGATTGGGCGCTTTAGCCGCAGTGAGCCGGAATATTATTTCTAACAATGTATCTCAACGGTTCGGCGCGGAACTGCGCTTTGATTTGTTTACGAAGATTCAGACTTTTTCCTTTGATAATCTCGATAAGTTCGAAACCGGTTCCCTGGTTACCCGGCTTACCAATGATGTCACTCAGGTGCAGAACTTCGTAAACGGTCTGATGCGGATCTTTGTCAAGGCGCCGCTGGTTTGTATCGGCAGTATCATCATGGCAACCATGCTCGATCCTCAACTGGCCGTTATTTTAATCGTAGTGGTACCGGTGATCGCCACTCTCATGTTCATCAGTGTTCGGATTGGATATCCGTTTTTCCGTAAAGTGCAACGAAAGCTGGATGGGCTTAATACGGTGATGCGGGAGTATTTGAACGGAGTAAGGGTAGTGAAGGCATTTAACCGCTTTGACTATGAGAAAGAGCGGTTCGGAAGAGTGAATCAAGAACTGGCTTCGGTTTCCACAACTGCGATGCGGGTTATGGCCATATTTACCCCAACCATTACCTTAACTGTGAATATCGGCATCGTGGGTGTATTATGGCTGGGCGGTATTCGGGTAAACAACGGGCGGATGCATGTCGGACAGGTCATTGCCTTTGTAAACTATATGACCCAGATCTTGGCCTCGTTGATGACGATTTCCTTTGTTTTCAATATGTTCGTCAGGGCCAGGGCTTCGACGGAACGGATCGCTGAGGTAATGAATCAGGAGAATAGTATGGCGGGCATGTCCGTGGGAACCGCCGGACCTGGGAAATTTAAGGATGCCGATGGGCGGATTGAATTTAGGGATGTGGTTTTCTCCTATACCGGAAGACCGGATGAAGCGGTACTCAAAGGGATCACTTTTAGCTGTGAACATGGCGAAACTATCGCGATCATTGGTTCCACAGGCTCCGGTAAGAGCACATTGGTAAGCATGATTCCTCGTTTTTATGACGCCATCTCCGGAGTGGTAAAGGTTGACAGTGTCGATGTGAAAGATGTTGATCCTTTGGAATTACGGAAAAAGATCGCGATGGTGCCGCAGAAAACAGTTTTGTTTAGCGGTACCATTATGGATAACATCCGTTGGGGCAAGGCCGATGGGACTATTGATGAAGTGGAACAGGCAGCCCGGGTTGCCCAGGCCCATGGTTTTATCAGCACTTTTCCTGAGCAATACGGTACCTATCTTGGCCAAGGCGGAGTCAATCTCTCAGGCGGTCAGAAGCAGCGGATCTCCATCGCCAGAGCGTTGATCAAAAAACCGGAAATTTTGATTCTTGATGATAGTACCAGCGCAGTGGATATGGCTACCGAAGCTGATATCCGTAAAGGAATGCGAGAATATGCCAAGGGAATGACCTGTATCATTATTACGCAGCGGATTGTCTCGGCAATGGGAGCTGTTCGGATTATTGTCCTGGATAATGGGGAAATTGTAGGAATGGGTACCCATCAACAGTTGATGCAGTCATCTTTGGTGTACCAAGATATTTACCATTCCCAGATCGGGAAGGAGGTAATCTGAGTTGAATCGCACAGATGAACGAAAACCGCTTGATTCTTATAAGCCCGGGGGAACGGGAAATATACCGACCGGTTCGATTGGCGGATTTGGAGGTCGTGGCGGCGGGGCACGCTGGTTGGTGTCGGGAGCCAAGCCCAAGCAGTTTAGGCAAAGTTTAAAGCGGTTATGGCAGCATTTCGGCAAAGAACGCAAACTCTTGACTTTCAGCTTGTTATTGGTACTATTGGATACCGGGATCGTACTAGCCGGACCATTTTTGATCGGACGGGGGATTGATGCGCTTTCAGCCCGCCATGGCCTGGTGAATTTCAGTTTGCTCAAAATCGTAATCTTAACTTTGCTGGCCGCCTATGTTGCGGATGCAATGCTGACGTTAATTCAAGGCTGGCTAATGGCCGGAGTATCGCAACGAATTGTTCAAGGTCTGCGTCGGACCCTTTTTGCCAAACTGCAGAAATTGCCGATTTCTTTCTTTGATACCCGGACTCATGGGGATTTGATGAGCCGCTTGTCCAATGATATTGACAATATCAGCACCACCATTTCCCAGTCGACTACCCAGTTGATGTCGGCGGCTTTGATGATTTTAGGTTCACTGACGATGATGCTGCTCTTAAGCCCGTTATTAACCCTGGCCAGTCTGATCACTATCCCGTTGGTGTTCATACTGACGCGGACCATTGCCGGTCGCACCCGGATCTTGTTTAAAGAGCAACAAGCGGTGCTGGGAAAGCTGAACGGCCATATTGAAGAGACGATCTCCGGCATACATGTGGTTAAAGCATTCAGTCACGAAGAACAGGTTATCGGGGAATTTGAAGAAGTTAATGGGCAACTCTGCAAGGTAGGGATAAAAGCTCAGATTTGGTCCGGTTATATTATGCCGCTGATGAATGTGATTAACAATGTCGGCTTTGCGGCTGTAGCCGGAGTGGGGGGTGTTTTAGCCGTCAACCGCCTGATTACCGTGGGGATTATCGCGAGTTTCTTAAGCTATTCCAGGCAGTTCGGCCGGCCGCTGAACGATATCGCCAATACTTTCAATACCTTACAGACGGCTATCGCCGGAGCGGAACGGGTCTTTGAAGTCCTGGACGAAGCGGAAGAGGCCGGAGACTCGCCGGGAGCGGTATCGCTACAAAATTCCCGGGGCCATGTGGTGTTTGAAGGGGTTTGTTTCGGTTACCGGCCTGATGTTCCGATTTTAAAAGATGTTTCTTTCGAAGCCGCTTCCGGCAGCAGTACCGCCCTGGTTGGTCCCACCGGGGCTGGAAAGACTACGGTTGTCAACTTGTTGGCCAGGTTTTATGATGTTACGGCCGGCCGGATTCTAATCGACGGCAAGGATCTCCGGGAATATACCCGCGATAGTCTACGTCAAAGTTTCGGCATTGTTTTGCAGGATACTTACCTATTCAGCGGAACGATTCGTGATAATATCCGCTATGGCCGGCTGGATGCTTCGGAGCAAGAGATTCAAACGGCGGCTGCCACGGCTAATGCCGATCGGTTTATCAAACGTCTTCCCCAAGGTTATGATACGATCTTGACGGAAAGCGGCGGTAACTTGAGCCAGGGACAACGGCAGCTGCTGGCTATTGCCCGGGCGATATTGGCCAATCCGACCATCTTAATTTTGGATGAAGCCACCAGCAACGTCGATACCCGGACGGAACTTCGCATCCAGGAAGCTATGCTCAAGCTGATGGAGGGCCGGACCAGTTTCCTGATTGCCCATCGCCTGAGTACCATTCGCGATGCGGATACCATTATGGTGGTGGATGGCGGTAAGATTGTGGAGCGGGGCAACCATAACCAGCTTTTGGAGAAAAAAGGGGTTTATCATCATATGGTTTTCAGCCAGTTTGAGAATGCCGAAGGGGAATGAATTACAAGATTTCGATTTGATTGCCCCCTACTATCAAGGGCGCCCAAAATAATAAATTTTAGGGTCTAAAGGACTTTATCTCGCGCGGAGACGCGGAGACGCAGAGAAAACCTGAAACCTTATCATGATCTCCCGCAAAGGATTCCAACTTATGATATGATCATGTCATTTCATGCACGAAAAGATAAGTCGGAGGAGAAATGCAATGGCCGACCTCAATACCATCCTGTGTGAACGCCGGAGTTATCAGGAAGAACCCCAGACTCATGATCATACTTATGCTCAACTGGTCATACCGGTTGAGGGGATTTTAGCCGTTACAGTAAAAAAACGAGTGCTTAAGCATGATCAGCAGATGGTGATTTATATTCCTCCGGATGCGCCTCATTCATTTTATGCGGATGCTTCCAATCAATTTTTGGTATGGGATATTCCGACAATGTATGTCAATCATCAAGAGACGGTTTTGCCTTTGTCCCAACCCCTGGATAGTCGGTGGAATGCTGCTCGGGACCTTATATTGACGGAAGTCGGACCGGAGGGTCCCAGTTCCAATCGACGATTATCGGATTTATTCCGTTATATTTTAGGATTATTGACAGTGGGACTGGAAACCGAATCTGCCTCGCTAGCTTATATCAGCGAGCATTATAACCAGTTATTGACTATTGAACAACTTGCCGCCATTGAACATTACAATCCTACTTATTATTGTGAATGGTTTCAAAAGCAGCATGGCTTGTCACCCATGGCGTATGTCCGGAAATTGCGTTTGGAAAAAGCAAAAAGTTTGCTGGATGAGACCGACTATAGCATCGTTCAAATCGCGGAACAGGTTGGTTACAAGCACCATTCCACGTTAACCCGACTTTTTTTGGAACATATGGGCATGCTTCCTTCAGAGTACCGGATGCAAAGCCGAATACCAGTCAAGAAACTTCCACAGGAAAGTTAAGTTAAAACTATTACAACCGATTATAATGGATATATTCCGGAATATCCATTACAGGAGGTTGATTCCTTTGACAAATAAAATAAAAGGACCGTTGTATCTAGGAATGGCGGCCGGTATTTGGGGCGGAATGTATGTCGCCAGTAAATATGCACTCAACACTATCCCGCCGTTTACCCTATTATTTATCCGCTATTTTTTGGCCTCACTGATCCTACTGGGTTGGTGTCGCTGGAAACGGATAGCCCTCACTCCCCGCCAAGATGGCTGGCTTTTATTTCAAATTGGTTTTTTCGGTTATTTTCTTTCCATCGCCAGTCAATTTTTGGGAACCCGGTTATCCTCGGCTCATATGGGAGCGGTAATCACTTCCTTATCTCCGGTTTTTCAATCTCTATTTGCTATTCTTTTGCTGTCGGAGCGAATTACCTTAAAACAAGTCTTAGCTATCGGCATTTCCCTGATCGGCGTGTTCATTATTACTGGTGTAACCAGAACCAATAGTCAGGCTTTTAATCCGGGGAATCTTTATTTCCTGGCTGCAGCTGGTTTATGGGGATATTACTCGGTATTATCGAAAAAAGCAGCCGAACGGCATCAGGTCATTCAGATCACCGCCTGGGGTATACTTTGGGCCACATTATTCGCCTTGCCGGCGGCTTTCACGGAGATCGGCTCTTGGGATATCCGGGCGGCATTCTGCAGTTTGCCGGTATTGGGCAGTGTTTTATATATTGCGATCTTCGCTACTACGATAGCCTATTTTTGTTGGAACAAGGGACTGGCACTGACCAATCCCCATCAGGCCGGCTTATTCTTCTTTTTCCAGCCGGTAGTGGGAAGTGTATTGGGGTGGCTCATCTTGGGAGAGGCATTGACGGCAATCTTTTTCCTGGGGGGTCTATTGATCCTTGCCGGAGTATATTTTGCGATGCGCTCGACTTAGGCTTTCAATTGCGGGAATAACAAAGTCGCATAGAGAATGGGTACAAATTCACATCAGTACAACCTTGCATTTCATCAATAAGCAAGGTTGTACTTTTTTATTTTCATGGTTTTAAAAGGAGGTCTTTAGTTGCCGCGCCATTTTTTAACGCTACAGATTTATAAATTCTTTATACTTTTTTATAAACATTTTAAAAATGCTTTAAAGCCCTTTTATGGATGATTTTTATAATTATCCCATTAAAATCATTCAAGAAACGAAAGGGTGTTTCCAATGAAATCGGATGGGTTCAAAAAATTGTTCATCCCGGGCTTGCTGCTTGTCATCTTAGGGGGTATCGGAGGCTGGTACTGGTATACGCAGCTCCATGGCTACATTTCAACTGATGATGCCATGATCGATGGTTTTCAATCCACTATCAGTTCGAAAGTATTGGGGAGGGTCAGCCGATTATTGGTGCAGGAAAGCCAGCCGGTTCAAGCCGGACAATTGCTGGCTGAGCTCGATGATGCCGATGTCCAGGCGCAGCAGGTTCAAGACCAAGCGGCTTTTGCCAATTCCCAAGAAAATATTAATCTGGCTCAGGTCAATTTGAATAAGGCACAAACAGATTTTATGCGAGCTGAGGCGCAATTCGATAAAAATTTTATCTCCAGACAAGAGTATGACAATGCCCGACATGCTCTGGACGTCGCCAAGGTCAATCTTACTCTCGCGCTGTCGGCGGTAAAAACTTCCCAGGCTAAGCTGGGGGTAGACGATACGAATCGAAGAAATCTCCAGATTGATACACCGATTGCCGGTGTTGTTTCGAAAAGATGGGTCTTAACCGGAGATGTGGTCCAACCCGGACAATCCATATTTACCATTTATGATCTCGAGCATGTTTGGGTGACGGCCAATTTTGAGGAGACCAAATTGGAGGCTATCCGCGTAGGCGATCCAGTAGAGATCGCGGTAGATGCATATCCGGGGCTCCATTTTTACGGTAAAGTCAAAGAAATCGGTGTTAATACCGCCTCTCAATTTTCATTGATTCCGGCCAATAATGCTTCCGGAAATTTTACGAAAGTCACCCAACGGGTGCCGTTGAAGATCGGCATTGAGAATGCGGTTAGCGCTAAACCGTTATTGCCGGGGATGTCGGTGGAAGTCAAAGTGAAGGTGAAATAAAATGGGGATTTTTCAAGGGCTTCGTCATCGATTGCTGAAAAATTTTCCTTCACTGCAACCTGGACATGGATCATATCGTTGGTGGGTTCTGGCCAATATCATGATCGGCACTTTTATGGCGGTTCTGGACTCGACAATTGTCGATGTGAGTATGCCGAAAATCATGGCCACCTTTGGCACCAGTGTTGATAAGATTACCTGGATCGCTACAGCCTATATGTTGGTATTTGCAGTGATGTTGCCTACCTCCGGTTGGTTGGCCGATCGTTTCGGTTATAAACGGATCTATTTTGTAGCTTTGCTGTTGTTTACGACCGGTTCAATGCTTTGCGGGACAGCCTGGAATGAAAATGCCTTAATATTTTTCCGGGTTATTCAGGCAGTCGGCGGCGGACTAATGATGCCGGTGGGTATGGCCATTATTACCCGGGAATTTCCACCGGAGCAGCGGGGATTGGCCTTGGGCTTTTGGAGCATTGCCGGTGCAGCCTCGGTCTCCTTTGG
>DNPP01000426.1:3792-5243 GCA_003501365.1 Bacillota bacterium | reverse complement strand
CGGACAAAGATTGTAAGGAATTTGGGAGGTATGGCAATGAGACGATTTAATAGATTATTTATTTTAATCTCAATTATAGTTTTTAGTTTAACCATAATCATTCGTGCAGAATCACCCAAAAGTACACCCTATGGTGATCCTCATGCAGTCCGGGGTGGACAATTAAACTTGCATACCTCTGCATTCCCAAAATCTTTTAATGGGTTTACAACTGCTAGTGCTGATACTATGGCGGTTTTTGGATTAGTGTATGATACTTTATTGGAGATTCATCCGGTGACACTGGAATACGAACCGCTTATCGCTAAAACTTGGAATATATCTGATGATAAAAAGGTTTTTACCTTTACAATTGATCCCAGAGCGAAGTGGGCAGATGGGAAACCAATTACTGCAGCAGACGTTAAATTTACTTATGATGTAATTATGAATCCTCAAAATTTAACCTCTGTAATGAGACTTTATTATGGCCGTATCAAAGAACCCGAAATTATCAATCAATATACTATTAAGTTCACTGCTAAAACCATTCATTTTAAAAACTTGGAAGCATTGGCTGGACTAAATATTATTCCTAAGCATCTTTTTGAGGGAAAAGATTTTAATAAGTCTTTTAATATGAGTCTTCCAGCGGGCAGTGGACCGTATATTTTGAGCGAAGTCAAGGAAGGTCGCTATTTTGTTTTAACTAGAAGGAAGAATTATTGGGCTGATCAATTGCCGCAGCACCGCGGAATGTATAATTTTGAGAAGATTAAATTTAAAGTAATGGATCAAAATGTTGCTTTTGAAGCCTTTAAAAAAGGTGAGTTTGATATTTACGATGAAATAACGCCTAAACGCTGGGTAACTGAGACTAATATTGAGCGGTTTCAAAAAAACTGGATTGTAAAACAAAAAATATTCAATTATTCTCCCCAAGGTTTTTTAGGCTTGGCTATTAATATGCGGAGACCTTTATTTAAAGATATTCGGGTACGTCAAGCACTTTGCCATTTATTTGATCGCAAAACCTTGATCGCAAAAATGAGATATAACGAAAGCCGACCTTTATTATCTTATTGGCCGTCTTTATATAGTAATCAAGAAAATGCTAATCAAATGATTGATTATAATCCGGTTAAAGCTAAAGAGTTGCTCCAAGAAGCAGGGTTTACCCGTTTAGATAAAGATGGTTACTTAATTGATAAAACTGGTAAGCGTTTTGAATTTACCATTTTACATTATAGTGACAACTGGGAAAAATATTTAACTCCATATGTCGAATCTTGCAAACAAGTTGGAATAAAGGTTAATTTAGAGTTATTATCTTGGGCTACTTTTCAAAAAAAGATGGAAGAATATAGTTTTGATGTGGCGGTTGCTGGTTGGACCGGACAATTATTTGATGACCCTGAGCAATTATGGTATTCAAAACATGCTGATGAAATTGGTGGCACTAATTATCCTGG
>DNPP01000426.1:0-3475 GCA_003501365.1 Bacillota bacterium | reverse complement strand
CCATGGACGAATGGAAATTATCAAAAAAATAGATCGAATCATTTACCATGAGTATCCTTATATTTTATTATGGTGGGATAATTATACAAGAATTTTTTATAAAAATATTTTTGGAATGCCTAATACGGTGTTTTCCAAGTATAGCAACGGTGATGTGATTAATTATTGGTGGTTTGATCCAGTTAAGGCGAAACATTATCGGGAAGCGATAGCTAAAAAGAAGCCCTTACCAAAGGAACCAATTGAAGTATATTATGATAACGGTGTAAAGCAATAAACTGGGGGAGCAAAATTAATGCGAGCTTATTTTATCAAGCGGATTCTTTTGATCATCCCCACTCTTTTAGGAATTACTATTGCCTGCTTTTTGGTTATGCAGATGGTTCCCGGCGGGCCGGTGGAACAGGCGGTTCAAAAAATGAAACTGGCTGTCCACGGAGAAGCGGGACTTAGTGTTGGAAAAATTCAGGCCACAATGACCCGGGATGAAATCGAGAATATTAAAAAATATTACGGTTTTGACAAGCCGGTTTTGGTGCGTTATTTTAACTGGGTGGGCAAATTGATCCGGCTTGACTTCGGAACATCCTACGCTTATGAAGAACCGGTGTTGCATGTTATTATCAGTCGTTTTCCGGTTTCATTGACCTTTGGGCTGGTAGGTATGTTTTTTACCTATCTCGTTTGTATCCCGCTCGGGATTAAAAAGGCTTTGGTCCACGACCAACCTTTTGATCACTGGAGTAGTATGCTGATTTTTCTGGGCTACTCGATTCCTTCCTTTGTCCTGGCAATCGTTTTAATCGTACTCTTCGGCGGCGGCAGTTTTTGGAACATCTTCCCCATCAGCGGGATCGTCTCGGATAACTTTGAAGACTTGTCGCTGATTGCTAAAGTATTGGATTACGCGTATCATATGTTTTTACCGATCCTTTGTTATACCATCGGCGGATTTGCCACGTTGACCTTGCTAATGAAGAATTCCTTGATGGATCAGTTAAACCAGGACTATATCCGGACAGCTTTGGCCAAGGGACTCACTTATAAGCAGGCGATTTTCCGGCATGGCTTACGAAATGCCTTGATTCCGATTGCTACCAACATTGGAATGATCATCGGAGTTATTCTCTCCGGTTCCATGTTGATTGAAACCATTTTTACCATTGACGGCATGGGATTACTCGGTTATGAGTCCATCGTGAACCGCGATTATCCGGTGGCTTTGGGACTGATTGTCATCTCCAGTTTGTTGGTGCTGGTGGGACGGATTATTTCCGATTTTTGTCTCGTCATGGTGGATCCGCGGATTAAATTTCAGTAGTTATCCAGAGACACGGAGACACAAGGCAAAAAGTATTTTTTAGATAGGTGTGGTCTTAGTTTGCGTATTTCACCAATTACTTTACGGCGCTTTGAAAAATTTAAACGGATGAAACGGGCGTATCTTGCTTTTTGGATATTGATTGGCATCTATATTTTGTCTTTGTTTGCCAACTTCCTCGCCAATGATCAGCCCCTCATCGTCCGATACCATGGAAAGCTCTATTTTCCGGTGGTTCATTTTTATGCCGGTAACCATTTCGGACTCGGCGCCACCGATGTCCCCAATTACAAAGTGCTAAAACAAAGTGCGGCTTTTCAAAGCGACAAAAACAATTTTATGGTCTTGCCGCCGATTCCCTATGGGCCTAATGAAGCGCTGTTGGAGTTACCTGGTAACCCGCCTACGCCGCCCACCATGCAGAATTGGTTGGGCACCGATGACCGGGGCCGCGATATCTTGACCCGTCTATTATACGGTTACCGGATCAGTTTCAGTTTCGCCCTGCTCATCACTTTTGTCAGTATGGTGATTGGAGTGATTATGGGCGCCCTCCAGGGTTATATGGGCGGCTTTTTTGATATTACGATGCAGCGCCTGATCGAAATCATTTCGGCATTGCCGTTTTTGTATATCGTGATTATTATCGGAAGTTCGTTGGGAACCAGCTTTGTAACTCTATTGATCATCTTTGCCTTATTTGATTGGATAGGGATCTCCTATTTTATCCGTTCCGAATTTCTAAAGCTTCGGGAGACTCAATTTGTAGAAGCTGCCAAAGCAATGGGAGTGAAGGATCGCAAGATCATGTTTCGCCATATCCTCCCCAATGCTTTAACACCGATTATTACATTTTTACCCTTCGACTTGATAGGGGCGATTTTCTCACTATCCGCTTTGGACTTTTTAGGATTTGGGTTGCCGGCGCCTACACCCAGTTGGGGCGAGTTGATGCATCAAGGTATGGGCAATCTCTCCTCTTATTGGCTTTCATTATATCCGGCCCTGGCCTTGTTTATCGTATTATTGTTGATTGCCTTCGTTGGCGAAGGGATCCGCGATGCTTTTGATCCCAGAGAATATAGCAAGATGGAGTAGGACAGGTATTGGTTATTAGTTATTAGTTATTAGTTATTGGTTCAAACATTTGAGATATTAAAAGGTTATTGATTTATATTGGATAGGTTTGGGGGATGACATGATTCAACCAATTTTAGAAATACAAAATCTATCGATAAACTTTTGTACCGAAGCTGGAGTAATCAAAGCGGTTGATGGAATTTCTTTTGGGTTGGATCAAGGCGAAACCCTGGGTTTGGTTGGCGAATCGGGTTGCGGTAAGTCTGTAACCGCATTATCGATTTTGAAACTAATCCCTACTCCGCCCGGTCGGATCACTGTTGATCAAATTCGCTGGAAGGAACGAGATTTAACTAAAATCCCTTTGCCGGATCTGATTAAGCTGCGGGGGCAAGAGATCAGCATCATCTTTCAGGAACCATTAACCAGCTTCAATCCGGTGCAGCGAATCGGTGTTCAGATTAGTGAAGTACTCAAGATTCATTCCAATTTGTCCAAGCAAGCATTGAAAGATGCTATCATCCAGGCTTTAGGTAAAGTCGGTATTCCCAATCCGGTCCGCCAATTTGAGGCATATCCGCATGAGCTGTCCGGAGGCATGCGGCAACGGGCGATGATTGCCATGGCGTTGATTTGTAAGCCCCAATTGGTAATCGCCGATGAACCGACCACGGCCTTAGACGTAACCATCCAGGCCCAGATTTTGGAACTTCTCCAGGATCTGCAAGCCGAGAACCATATGTCCTTGTTAATGATCACCCATAATCTGGGAATTGTAGCCGAGATTGCCCAACGGGTTGCCGTGATGTATGCCGGCAAGATCGTGGAAATAGCCTCAGTCGGTGAAATTTTTAAGAATCCCATGCATCCTTATACGGAAGGATTATTGCGTTCCATTCCGAACCCTTTAAATACCGGAGATCTTTATGCGATACCGGGAATGATCCCCGATCCGTTGCATTTGCCGGACGGTTGTTACTTTGCGCCAAGGTGTGAGAGAGCGATGGATGTTTGTAGGCTCCAGAGGCCGGAATTGATGACGAAATCTGCGGGCCATTCCGTTGCGTGTTGGCT
>DNPP01000459.1:11242-17327 GCA_003501365.1 Bacillota bacterium | reverse complement strand
AAAACCCTTTACAAACAGTGATTTTTCGGGCTTTTTTGCTTTTTTACGCAGCAGGATCTTCGCTTCAAGCGGCGAATTCTTTCCAAGAAGTTGGAAGGAGGATCAATAATTTGACATTAGAAACGGAACGCTGTGGTGCCAATTTAATCGTATCCATCGACGGTGAATTGGATTTAGAAACCGCACCTGTATTTCGTGACACCGTAGATAAAAAACTCAATCAATATGATTCGGTTAGACATTTAATATTAGATCTAGAGAAGGTAAGTTTTATTGATAGTTCGGGATTGGGGGCAATCCTGGGCAGATTTAAACGCCTAAACCAGCAAGGTGGGAGATTATCGGCAATCAGAGTCTCCCGGCAAATTTTACGAGTCTTAGAGCTGTCGGGCCTTTTACGAATCATGAAAATTTATGATGATCGCCGACAAGCCTTAGATAGTTAATGGGGGTTGAATCGTATTGAATAATTATTTAAAATTGGAGTTTCCCAGTCTGCCGCCAAATGTTGGATTGGCCCGTTTGGTGGTGGCTACTTTTGCTTCCCAGTTAGAATTTACTTTAGCCGAGATTGAAGAGATCCGGGTTGCTGTTTCGGAGGCGGTTTCCAATTGTGTGATTCATGCTTATCCGGAGATTACCGGAATCGTAGTTTTGAGTTTGACCATTGAAGATAGTGGCTTGACAATTCAAATTACCGATTATGGTAAAGGGATCGTGGATATTGAGCAAGCAAAACAAGCGACTTTTTCTACTGAACCGGAACATATGGGGTTGGGGTTGGTTTTCATGGAATCGTTTATGGATGAAATGGAACTGAAATCCCGTCCTCAGGAAGGTACCACCGTAACGATGAAAAAGCGTCCGGAACGGGGGCTTGCTGATGATGGGATCTCCCGAAACAATTAAATGTGAAATTACTCTACCGGAGAATGAATTATTATCGGATGAGGAATTTTTAAATCTGGTTGATCAATATCGAAATGGCAACCATGAAGCGAAAGACATCATCATCCAACATAACCTGCGTTTGGTTATGAGTATTGCCCAACGTTTCGCTTATCGCGGCGAGATTGATGATTTATTTCAGATTGGGTGTATGGGTTTGATCAAGGCAATTGAAAAATTTGATCCGGGATTTTTAGTTAGATTTTCCACATATGCCGTTCCGGTAATTATCGGCGAAATTAAACAGTATTTGCGGGATGACGGCCCGATCAAAGTAAGTCGGAGTCTAAAAGAGGTTGCTGCCAAAATAGAACAAACCCGCGTTAAACTTTCAAATTCCTTTGGTCAAGAGCCGACATTATCCGAATTGGTCGCAGCGACCGGATTACCTCGCGAGGAGATAGCCGGCGCCTTGGAAGCTACCCGGCCGCCCAATTCCTTACAGGAAATCATTCATGAAGATGAAGGTGAATCGTTAAGCCGGGAACAGTTAATCGGCGAAGATACCGAACATACTCTGTGGTTTGAGAATTATGCATTACAGGAAGCCATTTCCAAACTGACGCCCCGATTAAAACGACTAGTAAAGCTGCGCTTTTTTGAAGAAATGACGCAGAGTCAAATAGCGGAGATCTTTGGTGTTTCCCAAGTCCAAATCTGTCGTCTGGAAAAGGAAGCATTACATAAGCTACGAAAATTATATATGGGTGATTTTTGAAATTTTGGAATACAGAATATAGAATATGAAATATGGCTCTTTGAACGTTACGGCCTATTCGGTGTTAACCATAAAATCATGATGTATAGGAAATCCTGTTCATTCAAATAATAACTCCGGTGACAGTTTTGATAAAACCGGGGTTATTGATTTTATTAATCGGTATTTTAATAATGGCTATTGTACTAATCATCTGTTTAAAAGAGCGGCTAGTACCGAAAATTTCGGCTCATACGAGATTGGTCTATCAATCAATATCAACTAGTCGGGAAAGGAGGTTTTTTAAGTATGAGTGTAATTAAAGTCGTGGAATTGGTTGCGGATTCTCCAGACAGTTGGAAAGATGCAATTGAAAACGCCGTAGAAAAAGCATCGGAAACCCTTCATAATATTAGCGGCGTTGAAGTCACAAATTTTACCGCTTCGGTCAAAGAAGGAAAAGTGACAGGTTATAAAGCTGATCTGCATCTGGCGTTCCGAATAGATGATTGAAGCTGTATGTATCCCAAAAAGTAATACAAATATTCGCTACTGCCGTAGTATATGCTTCATTGTTGAGCTGTAAAATTTTGTTATCTTAACCCCATCCGGGGTTTTTTGCTTATTTATACTCGTTAATTACAAGTAGCAAGCAGGATCTTGACTATTTTTCAAGAAATAATCAGGATAATTTCTATTACGACAGGACGTTATCGATAATGTCATTGGTAATTGATAATCGGATCTTTATTGGTTTGGGCAGTAACCTTACTAATTCTCCGGAAAACCTTGCCAGGGCTGTCCAACTGCTCCAAGAACGCCTGAAAACCAAAATTATTGCTTCATCTTTATATTTTAGTGAACCGGTAGAAGTATTGGAGCAGCCTTGGTTTTTTAATCAGGTTGCCTTTTTTGAGGCCGCTAAAGAACATACTCCAACGATGATTTTAGGAAAATTGCAACAAATCGAACAGGAGATGGGAAGAGTCCACACTTATCGATATGGTCCGCGAATCATTGATCTTGACTTATTGCTCTTTAAAAACTGGGTATTTGAAAGCGATTCATTAATCATCCCTCATCCCAAAATTGAAGAGCGTTTATTCGTACTTGCCCCTTTACTGGAACTCGATCCTGCCTTATTTCATCCCCGTTTTAATCGGTCGTTCCGGCAGATTCTGGACGACAATCAGCCCCGACTTAGTCGTTGTGAAATAGTGAAATAAATGAAAATCATATATTTCTTTCTAGAAACCAATTGAATAAGTTGACATTTTAAAGCATTTTCCGTTATAATAAAAAAAGGCGAATTTTGAGAATTAATAAGGTTCCTTTGGGTCTTTATTTTTTAGAAG
The DNA here is from genome assembly GCA_003501365.1 of Bacillota bacterium. Taxonomy (GTDB): domain Bacteria; phylum Bacillota; class UBA4882; order UBA8346; family UBA8346; genus UBA8346. The sequence continues at coordinate 14,327 of DNPP01000459.1, read as the reverse complement.
ACTTTGTGAAACGAGGAACAATTGCCAACCATACAAGGGGGGTATTCAATGTTAAAATCATTGGAAGAATTAAACAAACTCAAAGAAGAGTTCAAACAATTGATCCGGATTCGGGAAGGTTCATTTGGAATAAAAATTGCAGTCAGCATGGATGATTGTGGGATTGTGTCAGGAGCCAGAGAGACCGTTAAATCTTTCCTAAATGAACTTGGTAAACAAAATTTTCAAGATGCCTCGATTATTCAAACAAGCTGCCTGGGAGTCTGCGCTCAGGAACCATTGGTCGAAGTATCGATCACTGGAAAAGATAAGATTACTTACGCTAAAATAAACAGTGAACGAGCCCGCCAAATTGTAATTGACCATGTCATCGGCGGCCATGTCATCGATAAATGGGTTATTCCCGGAATCAATCATTAAGTTTTTTTATTGGGACTCACCATGATAATTTAAACCTCGATCCGGCAAGTTGTTAGTTAATTGAAGCACTTTCGAAAATTACTTGCCGGATTCTTGTTAAACGACTAAATGCCAGCCAGAAAGGATGAAGTATTATGGATTTAATGAAATTAACTATCGATGGACAGGTTGTTGAAGTACCAGCAGGATCTACCATACTACAAGCTGCTAAAAAGGCCGGTATTGATATTCCAACTCTGTGCTATCATCCGGATTTAGATACAAAGGCAATGTGCCGGATATGTATGGTTGAAGTAATCGGCGCCCGGTCCTTACAGACGGCTTGTTCCCAACCGGTTGCCGAAGGCATGGTTATCAAGACCAACACCCCGGCTGTCCGGGAAGCCCGGAAATTGAACCTTGAATTATTGCTTTCCAATCACCCTCAAGATTGCCTAAATTGTATACGCAATCAAAAATGTGAATTACAAAGTATATCCGAAAAGTTGGGTGTTCGTTCCCAACGTTTTCCGGCAGCGAAAAGAGAAAAATTGCCGATTGATAATTCCAGTTATTCGATTGTACGGGACCCGTCGAAGTGTATCCTATGTCGTCGCTGCGTTGCAGTCTGTCAGAAAGTTCAAGGAGTAGCGGCATTATCCGCTGTCAATCGGGGAGATGAGACTCGTATCGCCCCGGCGGGCGGTAAAAATTTAAATGATGTCGCCTGTACTTTATGCGGCCAATGCATTCAAGTTTGTCCGGTTGGAGCCATTTATGAAGTGGATGATACCCAAAAGGTTTGGCAAGCTTTGGCCAACCCCGACTTGCATGTGGTAGTCCAGACCGCCCCGGCAATCCGGGTTGCCATTGGTGAAGAGATGGGTTTGGCTCCGGGTAGTATAGTGACTGGAAAACTGGTAGCCGCTCTTAGACGACTAGGATTTGCCAAAGTTTTCGATACCGATTTCTCGGCTGATTTGACGATTTTGGAAGAAGGAAATGAATTATTACAACGAATCGGTGGGAACGGCAAATTACCGATGATTACCTCCTGTAGCCCCGGTTGGATCAAATATATTGAACATTTTTATCCGGAAATGCTGGAACATCTTTCAACTTGTAAATCACCCCAACAGATGTTCGGCGCTTTAGCAAAAACTTATTATGCAAACAAGGCCGGTATCGCTCCGGAAAAGATCTTTATGGTATCGATTATGCCTTGTACTGCCAAGAAATATGAGTGTCAACGGCCGGAGATGAATAGCAGTGGTCAGCGGGATGTGGATGTAGTTCTAACAACACGTGAGCTAGGTCGGATGCTGCGTGAAGCCGGTATCAACTTTGATACCTTGGAAGCAGAAAAATTTGATGAGCCGTTGGGAATCTCGACCGGAGCAGGAGCAATCTTCGGTGCTACCGGTGGAGTGATGGAAGCTGCCCTGCGTACTGTCTATGAAGTAGTCACCAATCAAGAGTTGCCAAAGATTGAATTTGATGAAGTCCGCGGGATTGAAGGCGTCAAAGAGGCTACAGTTGACTTAAACGGAACCAAAGTTAAAGTTGCTGTGGCGCATGGTCTCTCTAATGCCAAGAAGCTGATGGAAAAGATCAAAGACGGCAGTGCTGATTATCAGTTCATCGAAGTGATGTGCTGTCCGGGTGGTTGCATCGGTGGTGGCGGTCAGCCGTTCCCCACCAATTTGGAAACTCGTTTAGCCCGGATTAAGGCCATTTATGAAGAAGATAAAGGCATGCCTTTGCGAAAATCGCATCAAAATCCGGCCGTACAAGAGTTATACAAAGATTTTCTAGAAAAGCCTTTGGGTGAAAAGTCCCATCACTTGCTCCATACCCATTATATTCAGAGAGGTAAATACCTCAAAAAGGGTAATTGACAGGATATAATTGTTCATTTTAAAGACCGTCCATTCTTCTGGACGGTCTTTTGCATTAATTAGATTTTCAGTACCCAAAACTAAATAAATTATAAATTCTAATTATAAATTGTTAGTTTCTAATTAATGATTGCCATTATACTCCAAACACATGATTTCCAATTCGTTCAACAATCTTACGGCTCCATACCCAGGACGGTCCGTTTATTTTAGCCGGATTGAAGAAATACTTGGCTCCATATGTCGGATCCCATCCCTTCAAAGCCGCCTTCGCCGCTTTGTAGGAGTCTTCCGTCGGTTGTTTCCAGATTAAACCATTGGATACGGATTCAAACTGATGCGGTTTAAAAATATTTCCGGTGATGGTCTCCGGAAACTTGGTATCCGTTTGACGGTTAATAATCACGGAAGCCACAGCCACCTTACCTTTAAACGGTTCACCACCCGCTTCAGCTGTAACCAGTCTGGCCAATAAATCAATTTCATGGTTATTATAGTTCTCGTTGTTATTATAGCTTACCTTCGACGATGGAATTGCTAATTTGCCTCCGGGATAAATAACGTTACCGGTTATTCCATTGGCCTGTTTCAACTGGTTTACAGTGGTTCCATTATTAACGGCAATTCTATAAAGAGATTCTCCTTTTTGAATGCTATGCAATATTGCCGCATTGGCAGGGTGAACTCCCATAAAGAGCATTAGCATTGAGACTCCTATTACAATATTTTTTCGTAACACAGTATTGTCCTCCTTTCAAAGTAACATAAAAAGATTATCTTTATAACTG
>DNPP01000459.1:10210-10941 GCA_003501365.1 Bacillota bacterium | reverse complement strand
TTTGCATTCAAACATATAATAAATTTTGAAGCAAATTAGTTAAAAATACTAAGTCGCTTCGTGAACTTCAAATTGAAAGTTGAAAGCAACTTAGTATTAATTGCCGTTATTCATAACCGTATCCAAACTACGAAGGCCATTATAGCAAAGGAAATAGGCCCCGTCAAAGAACAAATTATGGAAAAACCGCAAATCTATTGGCGTTGAAGCCTTTTGCGCAACTGTTGCATCAATAGTTGGTATTCTTCCATTTTTAGCAACCATGCCAATAAAAGATAAATGACTCCGCCAATTGTCATACCGCACACAATTTTAACGGCCGCATCCAGATGGCCGCTCAAATGGTGAGTGAATGGAGCGATTAATTTGATAAAGAGCATAATTCCGGCACCCATGATTAGGGAAGCCGCCGCGGCTTTGATAAATGACTTTAAAATACTATGACCGCGCATCCCACCAATTTTCTTTCGTAAAACTATCATTAACAAGAGCATATTCACTAAACCCATGATCGAGAATGACAGGGCGAAACCACCCACACCTAACGAAGTATAGCGCAGGAACAACCAGTTAAAGAAGATACTGGAAGAAACTGCAATAAAACTCACTACCACCGGGGTTTTAGTATCCTGTAAGGCATAAAAAGCTCTGGGAAGCATTAAGATCGCAGCATGGGCGAAAATCGTCAAACTATAGAAAAGCAATGCGTATGAGGTTAACATGGTGTCGTG
>DNPP01000459.1:6511-9877 GCA_003501365.1 Bacillota bacterium | reverse complement strand
GCCGGAACCATAATAAAAAAGATGGTGCGTAGCGAAAGTGATAAGGTATCTTTATACGATTCCATTTTCTTTTCAGTTACCAAGCTGGAAAGTAGAGGAAAGAAGGCCATGGAAATTCCGGCGGCGAAGATCCCGATCGGTAATTGCACCAACCGGCTGGCGAAACGGATAGCGGTGATACCCCCTTCCGGCAGACCGGAAGCCATAGCGGTAGTTGCCCAAATATTGACTTGGTCGGCTGAAAGACCAATTAGGGCAGGGATCCATAAAATTAACATTCTCCGAAAGCCTTTATTTTTAAGATCAATATAGCCAAATCGATAATAACGGCCGCCACATTTAGGTAAAAACATTAATTGAGTTAAGAAATTGCCGATTGCGCCCAGCAAAACCCCAATCGCCATGCCTTTGATTCCAAAACGGGAACCGAGTAAGGCGGCCCCCAAAATAATACCAATATTATAGATATTCGGTCCCAAAGCCGGCCCTAAAAAACGGCGGTAGGAATTTAAAACTCCGCCCACTAAACCGGCGAGTGCAGTAAAGCATACAGCGGGAAACATGATTTTGGTAAGACTAATCAATAAACTGATTTTATTGGCGGGAAAATGGGGGGCTTCCAGTGGAATAATCCAGCGGGTAAAAAATACGCCCAACAATGTTAAACCGGCTAACACCAAAAAAACTAAATTAATGAAAGTGCTGGTCATTTTCCAGCCCTCTTCTTCTTCGCCTTTGGTTAAATATTCGGTAAAAACAGGGATGAAAGCGGCCGAAAGTGCGCCACCTACCAACAAATAATACATTACATCGGGAATAATAAAGGCGGCAAAAAAAGAATCCGTCTCAAAACGTGTAAAGAAACTACCGGAAAGGCTTTCCCGCACAAAACCCAAGATCCGGCTAAGCAAAAACATTATAGAGATCATTCCGGCAGCTTTAGCTGCCTGTCTCGTTAATTTCTGATCCATACTGGTCCTCCCTCGAGTGAAAAACGAATGAATTAAAAGAGACCTGCAAACCTTATCCGGTGCAAAGGTCTCATCATAAAAAATCCCGAACAGTAAGTGATACGAAGTATTCAATATTTAATATTTTTTACTTTTGGATATCAGAATATCATTGATAAAAGATCCCATAGTTTCCTTAATAAATCACATTTATTATATCTAAATTAACGAGACTTGACAAGGTTCTATTGATTAACAATATTGACAATATTGATAAATAAAGGCCGTCCTTTAAAAAAAAGTTAAAATGAATCTTTGCTTTGACTTTTACTAAGAAACTACGATAAAATGATTCACGGAATAGAATTATTTTGTCTCGGTCGGTACGACTTAAAGCTGGAAACTTTAAACTTTGCTTTTGGCCAAGTTACCTAGCAATTAAAAATTTATCATATAAAACAAGAGGTAAAATGAGTATTTTAACTGTTGAAAATGTCAGTCATGATTTTGGTGGCCGGAAGATACTTGAAAATGCATCTTTCCGACTTTTAAAAGGGGAACATGTCGGACTGGTAGGCGCCAATGGAGAAGGTAAATCAACTTTTCTCAGCATCATCACTGGAAAACTCGCTCCGGATAGCGGAAAAGTGGAATGGTGCAACCGCATTACTACCGGCTATCTGGATCAACATACTACTTTGACCAGAGGCAAGACTATCCGGGAAGTTTTACGGGAAGCCTTTCAAGGAATGTTCGACCTTGAGCAGGAAATGTTGCAGATTTATGAAAAAATGGCTGCCAGTAACGAAAGTGAAATAGCCGCGATGATGGAAGATGTAGGAGAGATTCAGAGTTCACTTGAGCATAATGGTTTTTATACCCTTGACGCCAAAATTGAAGAAATCGCAAATGGCTTGGGACTTGGTGAGATCGGACTGGAGCGGGACGTCGCCGATTTGAGCGGCGGACAAAGATCCAAAGTATTACTGACCAAGTTGCTGTTACAAAATCCGATGATTTTAATCATGGATGAACCTACCAATTTTCTTGACACAAATCATATCGAATGGCTGAGAAAGTTTTTACAAAACTATGAAAATGCATTTATATTGGTATCTCATGATATTCCTTTTTTAAATGCTGTGGTGAATGTAGTTTATCATGTTGAAAACGCAGTATTGACCAGGTATACCGGTACCTACGATGACTTTCAACAAATGTATCTGCTCAAAAAAGAACAGAATCAAAAGGCTTTCGATAAGCAACAAAAAGAAATTGAGCGTCTGGAGGACTTTGTGGCCCGCAATAAAGCCCGGGCCGCCACAGCAAACCTAGCGAAAAGCCGTCAAAAAAAGCTGGATAAGATGGATGTCATTGAAAAAGAGCGTCAAAAGATTAAACCGGTATTTAAATTTAAAGAAGCGAAAACACCCAGCAAGTTTATCTTTCGTGCCAGCGACCTGGTCATAGGTTATGATGAACCGTTGACTAAACCACTGAATCTTGTATTAGAGCGCGGCAGCAAAATTGCAATCAAAGGAGTCAATGGGCTGGGTAAATCCACCCTTTTAAAAACGCTGCTCGGTATTCAAAAACCCTATTTGGGCAGTGTGAAAGTTGATGAACTGGTGATACCCGGTTATTTCGAACAGGAATCCGCCAAATTTAACAACAATACCGCCCTGGAAGAAGTATGGAATGAGTTTCCGGGCTTGGGAAATGCCGGAGTCCGAGGCGCCTTGGCCGGCTGCGGTCTGACCAAAGAGCATATTGCCACTCAGATGATGGTGCTGAGCGGCGGGGAAAACGCCAAGGTCCGATTATGTAAGCTGATGTTGAAGGAAGTTAATTGGTTAGTGTTAGACGAACCGACCAACCATCTTGATGTGGATGCCAAAGCCGAACTTCAAAAAGCATTGCGGGAGTTTAAGGGCACTGTTGTAGTTGTCAGCCACGAACCCGATTTTTACAGCAATTGGGTGACTGACATCTGGAATGTTGAAGATTGGACTGTCAAACTGGTATAACTTTAAAATAAATCGCTTAAACAGGATTATGTTTTTTATGTTATAATTTTATATTATAATATTTCAGGATTTTAAATCATTGGGTTGGAATAAACGCCTCAAAAATGAGTACGGTGGAGATATATATGAAACATTTTGAAGAGCTATTTGATGAACTGAAACAAAAAGTAACCAATCAGGATCTTGCTTCAGGAACAGTTACTGAGTTTAATAAGGGTAAACATTTTATCGGCAAAAAGCTGGTGGAAGAAGCAGCCGAAGTATGGATGGCTTCCGAGTATGAAGGCACTCAGAAAACCGCGGAAGAGATATCCCAACTGTTATATCATATTCAAGTAATGATGTTGGCCTGTGATCTGACACTGGAAGATATTTATAAATACCTTTAA
>DNPP01000459.1:2649-6156 GCA_003501365.1 Bacillota bacterium | reverse complement strand
TAGAAATATGAAATCCCGAAGTGAGGAGACTTTCCATGATCAAGATTGCATTACCCAATAAAGGTATTCTTTCGGAAGATGCTATCCGTCTGGTAACCGAAGCCGGGTATCGCTGTAAACGGAACTCCAGTGAATTGGTCTTACATGACCCAATCAATGATGTCGATTTTTATTTTTTGCGTCCCCGCGATATTGCAATATATATCGGCAACGGTTTCCTGGATTTGGGGATTACCGGGCGGGATTTGATGTTAGATAGCGAAGCCCAAGTAGTGGAGCTTTTATCGTTAAATTTTGGCCATTCCTCGTTCTTTTATGCGATACCGAAAGGTAGCGGTCTTACCGTTCATGATCTGAACGGCAAACGCATTGCCACATCCTATCCGCGCTTAGTGGAAAATGATCTGAAAAGTCGCGGTGTTACAACACCCCGAATTATCAAACTTGATGGTGCGGTGGAAATCTCAATTCAGTTAGGTGTCGCTGATGCCATTGCCGATGTAGTCCAATCAGGGAAAACCCTTGAAGCGGCAGGACTGGTTACCATTGATCGTCCTTTATTGAAATCCGAAGCCATTTTAATTGCTCACTCAATGGAATCTACCCGGCAAGAAGATGTCGATCTTTTTATTAAGCGATTAAAAGGGATTATTGTTGCAAGGGAATATATCATTGTTGAGTATGATGTCCCCAAAGAATCTTTAGCTGAGGCTTGTACAATAACTCCCGGTATCGAATCGCCCACCATTGCTCCACTCAGTAACGAGAATTGGGCAGCCGTCAAAGCAATGGTCAAAAAAAACGAAATGAATTCGATCATCGACCAGCTGGCTGCCATCGGCGCCAAAGGAATCATTGTAACCGATATCAGAACCTGCCGGATTTAGATTTAGTTTTTTTGCTGCTAAAATTTAACTAAATCAATTTCAACGAGGACCAAGACTATATAACTACCAGAAGTTTGAGAAACAAAATTCTACCGCAAGGGCGGTTTTTTTTTATATATCCCGGTTATTTAAGTTTTTACTTCTGACCGTTTCAATTTCCTTAAATAGACTAAAGGAGGAATACTTTCGAAATCGAATAAAATTTAAATACAGTTAGTGAGTATATTTATTTTTTTATTTATATAGAGAGGAGAGAATGGAAGAGAAGTTATGAAAAAGACACTTAGCGTACTATTCTTGTTATTATTATTATGCTCCGGTACTTTATTTGCCGAAGGCGGAATTAAAGATTCGGCCAATGGAACGTCATCGGATATTACTACTAATACTATGACGACTTCGGAGCTTACAACTTCGGTTTCCGATCCGCTCCAAATTACTACTCCTGCTGAAAATGCACATTTACCCGCAGTACCGTCCACTTTCGTTTGTGGCTCGGCGCCGCCGGAAGGCAAACTATGGATTAACGGTACACCGGTACCAATTCATCCGGGTGGCGGATTTTTGACCATGGTAAAGCTTTCGTCCGGAGAATTTCAAATCATAGCTGAACTTCAACTAGGCGATGTTCGTTTTCGTTATACCCGGAATATTGTAGTGGCCGGATCGGCACCGATATCCTTGGCCTTGCCGGCAGGTCCGGTAAGTATTGGTATTGAAGATGTTAGTCCAAAACAGGATCAAGAATTGTTGCCCGGGGATTTTGTCGAGGTTACTTGTAAAGGAACTTCCGGCAAGAAGGCTTATTTCACGCTCAAAGAAGTGAATAAGGAATTTCCACTGATAGAGACTGATGCAAATTCTGGTGTTTATCGCGGAGTGTATCAGATCGGGGATAATGATAAGGTAAATAAATCAAAATTCAAAGTTACGCTTGAAGAAAACGGCAAAAAATGTACCATGGAGTCAGCCGGCACAATTTCACGGTTTCCCGAAAACATCCCGGCAATGGTAGAAACCACCTCTCCCGATGTAATACTACGGGCCGGACCGGCAGTGGCTCCCGATGATAAAGCCGGTTATTTTTTATTTCCTTCGCTGGGAACGATAATGCAAATAACCGGTAGGAAAGGTGACGAATACCGGGTCCGGTTGACCAAGACCAAAACTGTTTGGGTAAGTGCAAATCAAGTGCAAAGGCTTCCGGAAGGAACTCTGCCAAACTATGTTATGGCAGGAAATATCTCCATTAGTGCTGGTGACCGTTCGACCCGAATCCGTCTCCCGCTGGGACGCAGAATTCCTTTTATGGTAGAGCCCGATCCCGATGGAAAGTATATTGATATTTCATTTTATGGGGCCTTTTCCAATACGGATCTAATTACCAATGTAACCAACGGTGTCACCAAACACGTAAGCTGGTTTCAGGATGATCAGGAAACCTATCGGTTGCGAGTCAATACCGTTCCTAACAGCTGGTGGGGATATGACCCCCGTTATGAAGGAACTGATTTTGTGCTGGAGTTAAGGACTCCGCCACCAATGCTCGCAACTTCTTCTTCCCTAATGGGGCTTAAGGTTGCATTGGATGCCGGGCACGGGATACCCGACAACGGAGCCATCGGAGCCACCGGTTATCTAGAGCGAGATGCCAATCTGGCTTTGGCTCTCAATCTGAAAGAAAAGCTGCTGGCAAAAGGGGCGGATGTCTTCATGATTCGGACGGATAATACTGATGTTCCCTTAAGCGACCGGCCTAAAATTGCTTGGCAAAACAAAGCCGATATCTTGATCAGCGTTCATAATAATTCATTGCCTTATGGAGGCAACCCCTTCATTAAGCATGGCTTTGGAGTGTACTATTTCACTCCTATGAGTATGCAACTGGCGAAAGAGGTTCATACAGCCTATTGTCAACGATTTGAGAATGCCAGCGATTTTAATTTACGGGATGACGGATTGTACTATGATAATTTAGCTTTAACCCGTTCACCGCAAATGCCCTCGATATTGACAGAATCTGCATATATGATCGTCCCGGAGGAAGAGGCTTACCTAAAAGACGATAATTTCCGCTCGGCATGCGCCGAGGCTATCGTCAACGGCATTGAGCAATATGCTGGCAGCATGCGGCCGTTGTTTAAATCGGACAGTATACAGTCAAAAGTAAAAAATAACAAAAAAGAATGATCCTTTGCCAATTTTGTTGGGTTATGACCGTATCATGGTCATAACCCTATTATTTCGAAGTGAAAGACATTCATTATATTTTTTGATCGTCTCTACCATAAATAATACTTATTGACATGTTGTTAAAAAGTTGTATAATAAAATATACGGATTTAATATTTTTTATATTTAAATCTCAGAAACATAAGGCCAAAATGCTCTTCCAAATCGCTCAGTCTCAAATACTATTTTGAGAGCGGGGGAACCAGTTCTTTGGGGGTGAATTAAGCTCGACTGAAAAGATCGGTCGAGCTTATAGGGTTACTCTGCAACCCGAATCCGTCAGCTAACTCCGTCAGCGTATCAGAGAGGCAAGCATGGTGTATTTGTTTACCATGGACCTCTTACTGTCCATGGTTTTTTTTATCCTTATTTAGGAGCGATATTGATA
>DNPP01000459.1:0-2307 GCA_003501365.1 Bacillota bacterium | reverse complement strand
AATGATGGAAAAAATTAAGAATTTTTTACTATATACTCTATTAATATTATTTTTAACTGTTTTGTTGCTTATCCTTCGAAGTGAAATCATAAAATCCCCGGTTGCCGAGCCGGAGAGATTTCAAAAAGGCGGATACCAAGACTGGTTTTCATTGCCCAGGATATTCCCAAAATTTCCGAAGAGTATTAATTTAAATTTTTTATATAGATAGGAGAACTTGATATGTGCGGCATTTGTGGATACTATGGTTTTGATGTAAATAAACTTTCATTACCGATACCTCGAATTAAACACCGGGGGCCGGATGATTATGGAATGGCCGCTGATTCCTGCTTTAAATTCGGGCATACCCGATTATCCATTATTGACGTTGAAAATGGTCAACAACCGATGTATAACGAAGATCACTCCTTATGCATTGTATTTAATGGAGAAATATATAATCATTGTAAAATCAGGGCAGATTTAAAGAAAAATCATCGATTTAAAACCACTAGTGATACAGAAGTTATCCTCTATTTATATGAGGAAGAGGGTTTAGCGGGGCTAAAAAAATTGGATGGTATGTTTGCTTTGGCCATTGCTGCTCCGGAAGAATTAGTTTTAGCCCGTGATCCGGTTGGAATTAAACCTTTATATCTTCAAAATGATAAAAATAGAATCTATTTTGCTTCAGAAATTAAAGCATGTAATAGTGATTCGAATATTTGTGAATTTCCACCGGGAACTATCTTTAGTACCAAATATGGGTATCAAACTTTTTATAAAATCCCGTCAAATTATAATCAGAATTTGAGTTGGGACGAATGCCTATCCGGCCTTCGGACAAGGCTAAAAGAAGCAGTGGTCAAACGACTAATGGCCGATGTCCCACTGGGCAGTTTCTTAAGCGGTGGTTTGGACTCCAGTTTGATTACGGCTTTAATCAAAGAATCTCAAAATGAATTACATACCTTCAGTGTTTCGATGCCGGAAAGTAACGACCGGCAATATGCATGGTCGGTCTCCCGTCACCTTGGCACAATTCATCACGAAATAATCGTAACTCCTAAAGAATTATGGAATGCCATACCGGAAGTAATATATTATCTTGAGTCATATGATCGCTCATTAGTCCGTAGTGCAGTTGCCAATTATTTTCTGGCTAAATATGCCGCAACCGAAGTAAAAGTTGTACTCACCGGTGAGGGCGCCGATGAATTATTTGCCGGTTATGCATATCTGAATCGTTTTCATGATAAAGATTTATTGCAACGTGAATTGTGGCAAACAATCAAAGAATTACATTATACCAACCTGCAACGGGTAGACCGGATGACAATGGCCCACGGTCTTGAAGCCAGAGTACCATTTCTCGATCAACAGGTGATTGCCTGGGCGATGCAAATACCTCCTGAATTTAAACGAAGTTCAACCGGAATTTCCAAGTGGTGCCTAAGGGAAGCCTTTCGGAGCGATAAGCTATTACCCGATGAAATATTCGACCGGAAGAAAGAAAAATTTGCTGAAGGAACAGGAATAGCAACTGTTTTGGCTGAATTAGCCGAAATAAAAGTTTCGGATGGGAGCTATCTGTGGGAATTAGCCCAGGGAACTTCGCTGCGTTCCAAAGAAGAATATTATTACTTTCAAATATTTGTAGCTTATTTTGGCCGGGAACAGGCCTTACATTTGGTTGGGCGTAGTAAATCGTAAAGGAGGCAAACCCATGAATCGACTCCGGTTTGCGGTTTTAGGTGCCGGACATGGTGGAATGGCGGTGGCGGGTTACTTAGGACTTATGGGATACCCTGTAAAAATGTTTAATCGTAGCGAAACCCGACTCCATCCAATTCAAATTGCAGGTGGAATTGAAATGATGGGTGAAATCGAAGGATTCGGCAAAGTTGACTTAGCGACCGCCAATATGGCTGAAGCAATAAGCGATGTCGATGTTCTAATGATTGTAGCCCCTGCAAATGCTCATAGTTATATGGCAACCCAAATGGCGCCTTACTTACAAGACGGGCAGTTAATTATTTTAAATCCCGGACGAACCGGAGGCGCGTTTGAATTCCGGCAAGTATTGAAAGAACTGGGAATCGAAAAAGAGGTCATGATTGCTGAAGCTCAAACTCTTATTTATGCTTGCAGAAATACCAATCCGGCTCAGGTAAAAATTTTCGGGATTAAGAACTCCGTTCCAGTAGCAGCCTTACCGGGAAATCAAACCGTAGAGCTTTTAAAAATAATTCGTCCGGTCTTTCCGCAATTTGTACCGGGCGATAATGTGGTTAAAACCAGTCTGGATAATATCGGAGCCATATT
>DNPP01000145.1 GCA_003501365.1 Bacillota bacterium | reverse complement strand
ATATTATTCGATAATAGCAAATCCGTCGAAAGGCGGAGACGCAAAGCTACGGGTCTAAAGCTGAAACAATGGAGTTGCATTGTTACGTCATTGATCGCCGGGTTGCCGAAGATAAACTTAGTGTTTATTTTATTAAAGCAGCCCTGCGCAGAATATGTGTAGGGCTTATTGCATTTTCAAGATCATACCTGGGCAGGGGCAGGGAGGATTTAAAACCAAATGTCCGAAGACGGCATGACGCTGATCGAAGTATTAGTAACCGTGTTAATCATTACAATGTTGGCTTCGGTTGCCACTTTATCGGTACATTTTTATCTCAATGAAGGAAAGACCCGAATCGCCACTGGAGATTTAAGCACCTTAAAAGCAGCTGTCAGGCTATATATTCTCGATAGAGGCAGTGTACCGACTTTACCTCAATTGGTACCCGATTATCTGCCGGAACTACCCAAAGATCCATTCGCGGCAGCAACGGCAGATTACTGCATAGATACTAGTGATATTACTACAATATACATCTATAGTATAGGACCCAATGGGGTTGATAATAACCATGGCGGAGATGATATCTTTGTTACAGTTAATAAACCTTAAATAAGAGCGACCTAACTCGCGTGTCCTCGGACAGGGTTCTTCCCCCGGGATGTGGCTCAAGGCGGCTGTTTTAGTGGAAGAATAACCCCCAGACTTCGAAGAACTTTGACTGCGAAGGCATAGGTTACTCTCCCACTGAATCTGCTATTTCGAAACTCTTCTTTGGGGGAGAGCAAGAGAGAGGTCTTAGCCCGAGTTACCGGCGGTCATTTTTTGATTGGTTTCCAAAATATGTATCTCTTCGTTGATGACATTGGGGCCAGAGGATGGTTGATAATGGGTGCCATTTCGAGTTTTCTTGAAGCGAAGTCAGACCATAAGCAATATCATTATCAGCATATCCGAGCCAATGAGGCCGGATTTTCGCTCATTGAATTACTCTTTGTAATTACAATACTGGCGGTTTTGATACCGATTGCTGTTTTAACTTACTCAGGCGTTCAGACTAAAGTAACTACCGACTTAGTCACGGTCGACTTGAAAGTAATCGGAGCGGCAGCCAGGACTTATTATATGAAAAACGGAACCTTTCCGATAGGTATCCAAACACTGGTCGATGATGGTTATCTGGATGAACTGCCCAAGGATAAGTTTGTCTCAGGCGGTGTTGGTTATAGGTTTATTCCCAGTTCCAATCCGTTTAAAGTGTGGAGTATAGGTCCAAATAAAAGCGATGACGGAGGTGCTGCCGATGATATTAAGTTAGAATTTGCCCCATAGGGTATTGGATATACGGAGTGTAACAATAACTGTAGAAGGGAAGTAATAAACGATGATGAATCTTAGGAAAAGGATTTCCGGGGAACATGGTTTTACATTAATCGAAGTAATGATCGTTGTTATAATTTTAGCAGTGCTGTCTGGGATTGCTTTGATCAGTTTCGGCGGTCTGGATACCCAAGCCAAAGATGCCAGGGTCCAAGCCGATTTCCGCACAATAGCCACTGCTTTAAAGGCTTATAAGGCGTTATCTACGCTTAACGCGTTTCCGACTGATGCAGCAGGTTTAAATGCCTTAACAACTGATGATGGAGATTATCATGCATTGTTGGATACTGTACCAATTGATCCATATACGAAGGCGGCATATACTTACGATGCTTCCATTCCTTTAACTCCAGTCGTTCATAGCGGTAGCACAGCTTATCCAAGCATAACGGTACATTAAATAATAATGTGTTGATGAAGACGTTAACTTAAAACTTAACGTCTTCATCGTTAATAAAAGCAGAGGGATTATGAATAGAGCTTATGAAGAAAATGGCAGCAGTCTGATCGAGATTATTGCGGCGCTGGTAATTTTTTCAATGGTGGCGGCCGGTTTGGCTATTGCCATCCCGATGGCATACGGCCGGGTGGTGACATGGCAGGCCCAATTCAATTTGGGGCGTTATCTTGAAAAACAATTAGAAGATGTGCGAAGTCATGCTTTTACCGATTTACCGATCGGTGATACTGGATTTGTTACCGAAGGAAACTATCAATACCGTTGGGTAACCAACTATGTAATCAATGATGAGACCAATCATACCTGGGATATTTCAAATCCTGGCACCGGTGATGGCCTGGCGGCTACTTATTACGTTAACAGCGATTTTACCGGCCTGAATGTAAAACGGATTGATCCGACAATTGATTTTAATTGGGGTTTGGGTTCCCCGGATCCCGGCATTCAGCCGGATGATTTTAGTGCCCGCTGGATCGGTTATGTGGAGCCGCAATATTCCGAGAGCTATACTTTTTATGTCAATGCCGACGATGAAGTTAAAGTTTGGGTCAATAATCAACTGTTGATTGACAAATGGGAGGTCGGGTCGGGGGAATGGAGCGGTTCCATCGATTTGACGGCTAATGTAAGATATAGTATTAAAGTGAATTATTTTGAATCCGCCGATACCGCTATTGCCCAATTAAGCTGGTCAAGCCCTTCTATTTTAAAGACGGTCATTCCCCAGAGCCGGCTCTATAGTTCCACTGCGAAAATGACGGTAGTCACGGTCCGCGGGGTCTCCGGTACGGTGAGTTTGGATGGCCGGGTGATTACGTTTGATAATGCAGGAGCGGCGCCGGAGCAGTAGAGATTATATTTTTAACTTCCAAAGCAGGAATTTTTTACTTAATCGCGAATTAATTTTGCACGGTGGTAGCATGGTAGGAGCTTTTAGTTTTTTATATGTAGGACGGTAGCCTGGAGGAATATTGTTCAAAAAACCTTACATGGCTATGTTTGGCTTTTTTTTATACCTGCACCTTGCACCTTGCACACCGTTACTATTTGCGGGAGGTTTTATCTATGAGAAAAAGCTTTGTTCTAGCGTTAACGGTTGTGATGGTTATTTTTATGGTTGGTATTTCCAGTGTGACTTTTGCCGGCAAAGATACTGCCAAGCCCTATGTGGTTGGCGCGTTTGTCTCGGTAACCGGGCCCAATTCCACTTTGGGCACGCCGGAACGCGATACTCTTAAAATGATTGAAGCCAGAATTAATAAAAACGGGGGCATTAACGGCCATCCTTTGAAGGTGATTATTGAGGACGATGCCTCGGATAATACCAATGCGGTGAAGGCGGCCAATAAATTAGTTAATCAGGACAATGTATGCGCGTTGATTGGGGGTAGCGGCACCGGTCCTTCCCTTGCGGTAGCCCCAATCGCCGAAAACAATGAAGTAGCTCAAATCTCAATGGCAGCCGGACTGATGATTACCAATCCCGTAAAAAAGTGGGTCTTCCGGGTGGCCATCACCGACAGCATTATTGCCGGAAAGATGTTAAGCTATTTGGCCCAGCAAAAATTGGATAAGCTTGCCATTATTTACGATTCAAATGCCTACGGCACCAGCGGCCGTGATCAATTACGGTCCCTCGCTTCAAAATACAAGATAACAATTGTCAGTGAAGAGGCCTTTGCCAGTAATGATACGGACATGACTGTTCAGCTGACGAAGATTCGAACCACCAATGCCAAGGCTATTGTGTGCTGGGGCACTAACCCGGGACCGGCCCAGGTTGCCAAAAATCATCAACAATTAGGAATCAATATCCCCTTGTTTATGAGCCACGGGATGGCCAATCAGACTTTTCTGGACCAAGCCGGTGCGGCTGCTGATGGAATTATTCTGCCGGCCGAAAAACTGGTGGCAGCCAATCAACTTCCCGGTTCCGACCGGCAGAAGAAAGTTTTGCTGCAATTTGGCAAAGATTATCAACAGTTGTATAAAACCCCGGCAGATCAATACGCCGGTCATGCCTGGGATGCATTGAATATCGTCAGTGAAGCCCTGCGAAAAGTGGGTGACAATCGCGCCAAACTTCGGGATCAAATTGAGAAGACCAAGGACTTTGTTGGAATCGCCGGGATTTTTAATTTTTCGGCCGATGATCACGATGGAGTGACCAGTGATGCTTGCGTTATGCTCAAAGTCAAGGATGGCAAGTGGACTTTATTAAAAAAGTAGTCAGCCACCCCTAGTTATATAAGTTGAATTAAATAAAAAAAAATCAAGCTCAGTCTAGATCAACGGGTGGTCTAGACCTCTCTCTCGCTCTCCCCCTAAAGTGGGAGAGTAACCTACGCCTTCGCAGTCAAAGTTCTTTTATAGAGGTCGAAGTCCGGGGTTACTCTTCCACTGAAATAGCCGCCTTGAACCACATCCCGGGGGAAGAGCAAGAGTTAGGTCAAATAGGCACTCAATTCTCAGCAATGATCCTTGATTTAACATATGTAGCAAGCTAGCTAAGGGCAGCGAAGTGATGAAAATCACTGGATGGTCTGTTCTACCTTGAATCCGAGGCTAAAAATATTTTCTAAGTAGGTAAAAAATGTACAGCTGGTCGGTGTTTTTGCAATTCTTATTTAGCGGCATTACCCAGGGGAGTGTTTATGCGCTAATTGCTTTGGGTTTCATGGTAATTTATAATTCCAGCGAGATCATCAATTTCGCCCAGGGTGAGTTTGTGATGCTGGGAGGAATGATTACCGTTGCGCTTTATGGGGCTAAAGTGCCGCTGCCGCTGGCAATCTTAATAGCGGTACTACTGACTACTTTATTTGGCGTGCTTT
>DNPP01000155.1 GCA_003501365.1 Bacillota bacterium | reverse complement strand
GTAATAAGCGCGGATTGGATGGCAGAACTGGTACAAGCGGCAATCTTTAAAGCGCAGCCGGGTTTTGCTCCATCACAAAGCATCCCTGTAACAGTACCCAACATATTTTGAATCGCCGACTTTATTTCCTTTATGTCTCCTCCCAGCAAGTAAGTTATTCCACAGCTCGCGCCGATTGCGGAAATTGTCGCCCCGCAAAGTGCCGATAATCTTCCAAACTTCAATTTGATATATATGGTGATTAAATGGCTGAGAGTAACCGCCCGAATCTTCTTCTCTTCATCGACTTGAAGCTTTTCTGCAAAAACGACTACCGGCAGGGTTGCCGAAATTCCTTGATTGCCGCTGCCGGAATTGCTCATAACAGGCATGGCGCAACCCGCCATCCTGGCATCAGCTCCGGCAGCTGTTAAGGCGATGGCATAGGTTGCAATATCATCGGATAATATGCCGCCGGCCATATTCATCTTGATTGTTCTGCCCACTTGCAGTCCGTAAGGATCCTGCAAACCCTCCAATCCGATTTCAACATTCAGAACAATACTTTTTTTAATAATGTCAAGTTCTCCAATAGTGACAATATGGGTGAATTCCCAAATGGACTCAAGGCTTAAAAAATCGCTAACCGCCGTTTCGTCACTCAGAGCGGCGGAACATGTCCGGTTATCTTTCAATATTTTTCCATCGGCTTCAATCCAAACCACCTTGGTATGAGTATCTTCTATGACAACTCTGGCATAGGATCCCGGTGTTTCCACAATGACTTCGATATATAATTTCTTGTTCGAATCAGCGACGTCTACTGTTACGACGCCTTCTTCAATCATTGTTTTGGCATGAGCAATGTCGGCTTGGGTCAAGCCTGACAATAATTCCAGGCTTTTATCTGTATTGCGGGCTAAAACGCCTAATGCTGCCGCCAAATTAATGCCACTACCTCCTGTTCCGGGGATACTTACAGCCAATGCATTTTTTATTACGTTGCCGCTGGCCAATACTTTAATATGGGAAGCAGGCCCCGTTTTGACATATTTTCCGGCAAGTGCGGCAGCATAAGCAATTGCTCCGGGCTCAGTACACCCAAGAGCGATGACCAATTCCCGGTTCAAAAGATCAAAAAATCCCTCTTTTTCCATAATTAGTCTCCCGCTGATAAAAATAACTTCAGGTTAGAAGGTTTATTATAAATTCGTTATTTTCTTATGATATACCTGCTTTTCTATTTGCACACTGCAAAAAGCATTCCCCATTTTCAAGTGAAGAATTGGGTGCCAAATCGCATCCGGTCGAGAGTATCCAGTTGCTAAACCCTGCATAAGCATTTAAGAGCTTTGCCTTGTGAAGTCTGGCTAAACAAAGAAGGTTTTAGCTTTTACCAGGCTAAAACCTTCTTTGATAAATCTTTAAATACCGGCATCATTCCTTAATTGAACCCGCGGTAATCCCCTTTAAAATATACTTTTGAAACGAAAAGTATACTAACAGAGTGGGGATTAATATCCAAATAATACATGCCGAAATACTTGCCCAGTTAACCGAACGGTCACCGGCAAATGTCATTAGGGTCGTAGTTAATGTCCGGTACTTATCGGATGGAATATAAAGATAAGGTATATACATGTCGTTGGTAATATCAACAAACTTGATAATCGCCAGAGTCGCAACCGCAGGAGTTATTAAAGGAAAAATAATTTTGGTAAATATTTTCAAATAGGAAGCACCGTCCAGCATCGCACTCTCATCCAAGGATACGGAGACTTTATCAATATACTGCTTGTATAAAAAAATCTGCATCATGTCGGCCCCTATATAGATTAAAATCGGCGCATACAAAGTATTATACAGGCCCATCGATTTAATTAATTGAAACCGGGCGATTTCCACTGTATAAAAGGGAATCACCATCGCCACCAGGAACATTCCGAGTATGAATTTTTTAAACTTAAAGTCAAAACGGGCAATAATGAAAGCCGCCATTGCCCCCATCAACGCATTGATGATAACGCTGCTTAATGCGATGGTTAACGAATTAAGCAGTGACAAAATAATTTTAGCTTTGACAAACGTTTCGGTAAAGTTGCCCAAATAAAACCCATGGGGTAAAGCGAGCGGCGTCATCTGACTAATCTCGGGCAAAGTTTTTAACGACGCTAAGACAATGATCAGTAGCGGTACAAAAACTATCACAGTAATTAAGCCCATCACCAAATATTGAAAGGACCCTGTCGGGCGGGATTTTGTTTTCGGTGGGGTTGATGTAACCAGGTTGCTCATTTGATTCACCCCTTAATTTTTATGGCTTTACTTTGGACATAACCAAAGATAATAATCAAAATCATTAAAATAACCGCCATTGCGGAGGCAAGGCCGTATTGATTAAACTGAAATGCCGTTTTGATGGTATAAACCATAAAGGTGGAGGTTTCATATCCCGGACCTCCGTTGGTCATTAAAAATGGAATATCAAATACCGATAAAGCCCCTCTCACATTCAGGAATAAAACCAATTCCAAGACAGTCTTGATGCCCGGGATGGTGATGTTGGTAAATTGTCGCAGACTGTTGGCTCCGTCAATGGAAGCCGCCTCGTAATATTCGTTGGGTATTGATAAAATGGCCGCAATGAAAAGGACGACATGTAAACCGCAAAAACGCCACAAAGAAACCGAAACCAGCACAAAGTTTACAATATAAATATTGCTTAGCCAACCCATCTTAAGAACGCTTAAATGCAAAAAATCCAGAATTGAATTTAAGGCGCCGCCATTCGGAGAGTAAAAATAGGAAAAGGTCAAAGCAACTGCAACACCATTGATTACATAAGGTAAAAAGGTGATCGACTGAAAAAACTTCGAACTACGAATCTTTCCACACAAAATTGATGCCACAGCGATTTCAAACGGAATCGCCAGCAGATGGATGAAGAAATAATAGGAGTTATTCCGCAATGCAATCCAAACATCGTTGGACTTCAAAATCAACTGACGAAAATTTTCGAGCCCCACATATTTAAAGCTAGCCGAAT
>DNPP01000062.1:6383-7050 GCA_003501365.1 Bacillota bacterium | reverse complement strand
TCACACCAAAGCCGGCCGCCGACAAGACAATTAGGTAAACTCCGGTATAAAATTTTTTCACAGAATCACGACCCAAAAAGAGATATTTTGATCAGGAAAATGCAGTGTTCATCTGAACACTTGGCAGTAAGAAACTTAATGAAAAAAGTTCGCAGAAATAAAGTTCGCACTCCCCTGGAAATTACCTGCATCATTTTTTGAATCCTGTTAATTTTTAACTATTCCGTTACATTGAGCCGGTACGAGGAAGAGCATTCAGTGGTAGGGTAACCGATGTTGACTGTTTTAAATTTTACCCTGTATAATTTAATGCTAAAGATAAAACCTAAATTTAGGATTAGCTGTAATTGAAGATCGGGAAGGAAGGATCAAAAAGTGCAAACAAATGAAGAACGCTATCAACACGCCACTTTTGCCGGAGGTTGTTTTTGGTGCATGGTGTCCCCCTTTCAATCCCAGGAAGGTGTCATCAATGTGGTCAGCGGTTATACTGGCGGAAATCAAACGAACCCTTCCTACGAAATGGTTTGTTCCGGCGGGACCGGCCACTATGAGGCGGTGGATATTACGTATGATTCTACCTCGATAAGCTATGGACTATTATTGGATCTGTTCTGGCGGCAGATCGATCCCACCGATGCTGAAGGTCAGTTTGCTGATCACGGTT
>DNPP01000062.1:0-6232 GCA_003501365.1 Bacillota bacterium | reverse complement strand
CTGCGGAGGATTATCATCAAAATTTTCATAAAAAGGATCCCCAGCACTATCAAAGATACCGCCAAGGATCAGGACGCCAAAATTTTTTAGAGAAAACCTGGAACAACTGTGATACTCATTTTACTGCTCTCGATGCAAACCGCAACCCCCATGATATACCCGAAGCTACAGATCTAAAAAGCCGCCTAACGCCGATCCAGTACAAGGTAACTCAAGAAAATGGAACTGAGCCGCCTTTTAAAAATGAATATTGGAATAATTCCAGGTCTGGAATCTATGTGGACATCGTTTCCGGTGAAGCGCTCTTCTCTTCCTTGGACAAATTCGACTCCGGTTGCGGCTGGCCCAGTTTTAGCCGGCTGTTGGATCAAGAAAAAATCAAGGAAACGCCCGATTACAGTCATAGGATGAACCGGACCGAAGTGCGAAGCAAAAAATCCGACTGCACACCTGGGCCATGTTTTCGCCGACGGTCCTACCGAGACCGGTCTGCGATTCTGTATCAATTCCGCAGCCCTGCGATTTATTCCCCTGGAAGATTTGGAGAAAGAAGGATATGGGGAATATCTTGAAATGTTTAGAGAATGAATCAAATTAATTTATTTTGAATCAATATGATAATTTTTTTAAACAATATTATTTACTTACAAAAGAAGGAAATTAACTATTAATCCCGAACATTAATGAATTATTAAAATATTATATTTGTTAAGAAGGTGGGTGGTTCATGATGAAACGTTCTATTAAGTGGGTATGTTTACTAACTGTCGGGGTTGTTTTATTTTCCGCAATATGCTTGGGAAGCGATTCTCCAATGTCTCAAAGCAAAGCGTATGAAGATTTAAGCAAGGATAAGGGAAAAGATTGTTACATTATTGGAAAATTTGCCATGACCCATTTAGAAGATCGCGCTGTTGCCGATGAGAAAATCGCTTCCGAAGGACGAGATATTAATAGTGAATGTTCTTTTTCAACTCGCATTGAATTGGTGAATACCGATACCAACAAGACTTTTCTTTTGAATCTAAAACCGGTAAACGGTTCAGCAACTGCATATTATCACAACGAAAAGATGTTGACCGAAAACAGCAATGATCCTTATTGGATTTTAAAAGTTCCAGCGGGTACCTATGAAATAAGAAATTTCATTTCTAGCCTCATTCTTAGAATGCCCGGTTATCAGGACTTTAGAGCAGCGGTCATTGAAACTCCTGTTAATCGAGTGGCTAAAAAAACAATTCATTTTACTGCTCAGGAAAAGCAGCTCATTTATATCGGTGATTATGATACTACCCTTACGACTTATATTTGTTTAAACGCTATGACAAGTATTTATACATTCCGCAATCTGAAAATCGACTTAAAGGATAATTTTGAAACCTTGAAAACGGACTTTATCGATGGGGCCAATGATAAACTTAAGGAAAAATTGAACGATTATGAGTTTGTTTCTATATTGAATTGAAATAAATATTTTAAATGCCCGTTAATAATGAAAACGTTGGGAAGACCTCTCACTTGCTCTCCCCCAATGATGCTCATGCGAAGAAACAAGTTCAGTGGGAGAGTAACCGATGTCTTCGAATTCTAAAGCCTTTAGAGGTCAAAGGCTTGGGTTGCCCTTCCACTTGAATCAGCCTATTTATCTATTTTCCAGGGGAAGGGCAAGGGTTAGGTCTGAATAGACAAATAGTTCCTATTACTTATTTCAACTTATATATATTGAATTGAAATAAACAGAAAAGGATAAGCTCATGGAAAAGATTTATTCTTGCTCGCTTAAGGTTTTATTTTATTTGGTTTTAACATTTTTAATAATCTGTAATATTCAGTATTGCTTTGCAGAAGAATCCTCAAACGATTCTATCACCAAGGATGCAGCTCAGTCAAACGAAGCAGCAACAGCAAAAGCTCCCGACGAAACAACCGTTGATTTTGCAAAAGGGGCGTCCGGATTTCATCTGGATAAGGCATGGAAAATCTGTGACGGTGAACTTCAGTTAATTCCTAATGAAATAACCAAGTCCCGGTTTTGTTGGAACATCCTTTGGGATCGTGCAATGATCAATTATCAAATATCGGTGAATGTACGATGGATAAGTGGTCCGGATAACTCCGACTATGGATTGATATTTGGGTATCACCCCGATAGCTTTTTTTATGCATTACTAATAGCACTTAATAATCATGTTGTACTGCTTAAAAATGTTAAAGGCCGCTGGAAATCGATCAAGGAAGTTAAAAACAAAACCGTCAGTGAATCCTATGACAATCTAAAAGTGATCTGCCGGGACTCTTCCCTGCAATGTTTTGTTAATGAGCAAAAAATATTTGAAATCAAGGACAAAACATTACTCGACGATAGTTATGTCGGCTTATGTTCAAGCGGTGAAGTTCAGTGTGGTTTCAAAGATTTCCGGTTAGAGAAATTATAATTATCAAAGCGATTTCTCTTCGTGGTATTGATTTCGACGGCTAATTCATTGAGATAGGCCTAACGTTTCCTTAATTCTTTCAACCTCTGTTCTAATCTTTCCCGAACAGGGGTTAATTTTTAAATAGCAGAAGGTTTATTAGGCCTTATTCTTGGCGATCTCCTCCGCTTTTTCATTAAGGTAAGCCCATCGCTCCATCAGCTCATTTAATCGCTGTTCCAGCTTTTCCTGACTTACGGTTAATTCTTGCAGTAAAATGTAGTCACTACCGGCTTGAGCAAGCCTGGTTTTAACCTCTGCCAGTTCATTTTCGACTCCGGCAATAACTTGATCGATCTGATCCAATTCCCTTTGTTCATTGTAGCTCAATTTTAAAGGTTTCTCTTTACTGCGTTTTGGTTCAAGCTCATCTTTTGAAATAGCCTTTAGTGGAGTCAGCGCTTCCTCTGTTTGCTTTTGCCTGTATTCCAAGTATTCGCTATAGTTGCCCACAAAATGACTTATTTCGCCATCGCCCTCAAAGATTAAAAGTTTGTCGACGACCCGATCCAGGAAATAACGGTCATGCGATACCGCGATTACAACACCAGGAAAGTCCGCCAAATAATCTTCCAGGATGCTCAAAGTTTGGGTATCCAAATCATTAGTAGGTTCATCTAGAATCAAAACATTTGGAAATCCGTTTTGTTGGGGTTGGACTTCATCTTCCAACTGGAGGACATTGGACCCCCCCATTAAAACATGTAACAAATAAAGTCGCCGCTTTTCACCCCCGGATAAATTGGCAATCGGAGACCATTGCAGGGCAGCGGGAAAAAGAAACCTTTCCAAAAGCTGGGAAGCGCTGATGGTATCACCATCGGCGGTGAGCAAATGTTCCGCCTGAGATTTAATATAATCAATGACCCTCAGATTTTCATCCATGGGAGGGTTTTCCTGGCTAAAAAAACCGATCTTCACAGTGGAGCCGGTTTCAATCCGGCCTTGATCCGGTTTGATATACCCGATCATTAAGTTTAACAAAGTTGATTTGCCGATCCCATTGGGACCGATGACGCCGACTCGATCGTCACGGGAGAAAGCGTAATCCAAGTTGCCAATTACCGGCTTGCCAGCGAAACTCTTTCCAAGCCCATCGATTACGATTACTTTCTTTCCCAGCCGGCTGGAACCGGCAACCATTTCAAGCGAACGATGATCGGTGTCACTCATTTGTTGTTGTAAATCTTCAAAACGGCCAATACGGGCCTGCTGTTTGGTACTGCGGGCCTTAGCGCCTCTTTTGATCCAGGCCAATTCCCGGCGAAATAGATTTTGGCGTCTAGCGGCAAGTGTCTGTTCCATTTCCTCCCGCTCGGCTTTTTTCTCTAAAAACCAACTGTAATTACCGGAATAACTATAGAGCTTGCCCTCGCTAATCTCCAATATCCTCCCTGCCACCCGATCCAGAAAATAGCGATCATGAGTAACCATTAATAAAGCGCCCATGCGACCCTTCAAATATTGTTCAAGCCAATCTACGGTTTGATTGTCGATGTGATTGGTCGGTTCATCCAAAATCAGCAGGTCAACCGGATTAATCAAAGCCGCTGCTAAAGCAACCCGTTTTCGTTGACCACCGGAAAGGATTCCCACCTTAGCCTGAAAGTCGGTGATTCCCAGCTTGGTCAGGATCGTCTTGGCCTCGCTCTCAACCTGCCAAGCATTGGTCTCGTCCATTTTCTGCCCCAACTGGACTAGTTTTTGTTGCAATCCAGGGTCGGAAGGATTTTGTTCCGTTCGCTCCAGTGTTTCTTCATAATTGCGGATCAACTTAAGTAACGGTGAATTTCCTTGAATAGCCTCTTCCAATACGGTACGTTCATCCTGCAAGGCAGGATTCTGCGGCAAATAACCAATTCGGGCATTACTGGCATACGTCACCTTACCCTCATCGGGATGTTCGTCACCGACCAGTATTCGGAGCAAAGTTGATTTTCCCGTGCCGTTGATGCCAATTAAGCCGATTTTATCCAGCGAATCGATTCCAAACGTTACTTGATTGAAAAGCATCTTCGGGCCATAATTTTTGGTGATTTTCTCTATGGATAGTAAATTCATCGAATCCTTCCCCAATTAATTCACTTATAACCAATTATTCAAACTTTTTATGTTACCATGCAATACTATACCATTGAACTGAATAGATATCAACAAACTCTTTCCTTACTGATGGTTGCTTCAAAAACATTTTCCGCATATTTTAAAAAAGAAAACAGGGTCCTCTACGGATACTGATTAGGATTTGGATTAATGGAGGAGGTTTTTGATCATTACCAAGTTGGAATTTATCAGTAAAATGAATAATGCCTGCAATGAAGCGGATGAAAAGAACATTATTTATAATCAAGCGGTAACTTTTGCTCAAGCGGCTTTAGAATCAAACTGGGGCAATTCGGAACTGGCTCAAAAAGCGAATAATTTGTTTGCTATCAAAGCGGGAACAAGCTGGAAAGGTGAAGTTGTTTTCTTAAAGGGTTGGGAGTGGAATGAGCATTGCAGCTGGTTTTCACGGATGGAGTTTTGGCGCAAATATGGGAGCTGGACCGATTGTATCCTTGATTATGCCAATATTATCGCCGGGCATTCCTGGTTCCAAGATGCCCTACCCTACATCCATGACCCGTCCCAGTTCTTAAAGCGGCTCTTGCCGGATGGAAAAAATCCGGGCTGGGCTACCGATCCGAATTATTTTCAAAAAGTTGTTCAAATCGGGAAGCAATTGGCAAATTATGGTGGACCTAAGTGGAATTTGGATTAGGGAATTTTCGATCATTAGGTAGCAAGTATCGGTATTATCGGTATGCCTATCAAAAATATCCACCACGAAATTCACGAAACGACACGAAAATTTAAATACCGATTATGTTTGCTTCTACTTTCGTGTATTTCGTGCTTTTCGTGGTCAAAACAATTTTCAAGAAGTAAAACTTGAAACCTTGAAACCCTGAAAACTGAACATTTCTACTTCATTGATTCGGTTTTTTTATTTTGTCGATATCCGGCTCCAACTCATCTTCGGCATTGGGAATAATCGGTTTTCCCGCTAAAGTTTGGTCCAATAGTGCGTTCGGACCAATCAGGTGTTGCACCAATCCTTCCATAGCCGGCCTCTTTCGATTGATGAATGATTCATGCTCCGAAGATTGATCTTCCAAGCCAACTCCTCCTTTTAATTACATATTCTCAGGCTCGGAAGGAGTGGAAATCTCACCCAAGGTTTTCGCCAATTCCACATCATATTTGGCCTGAGTTGCCAGGTCGCCCAGTGAAACCATGCCTACCAAACGATTATTTTCCACCACCGGCAAACGTCGGACCTGGCCTTGAGACATTAGTGTCGCCGCCTGACTGAGTCCGATATCCGGCGATACAGTTTTAACGTTTGAGGTCATTACATCACGGACCGGAGTCGATTTGGGATCCTTATTATGGGCTACATTGCGAACCACAATGTCGCGGTCTGTAATAATTCCCACAATATTTTGGCCTTCACAGACCGGCATTGCTCCAATGTCGTGTTTCTGCATCAATTGCGCAGTTTCAACAACTGTCGTATCGGGGCCCACAAACGCAACGGTGTCGGTCATAACATCTTTAATCTTCAAATTGGTCATCCCTTTCTGCTTTTTTATTATGCTGCCCCGGATATTAATCATCCATTCTCAACCTTTGAATAAATTTAGGCTTGGCTAATTGCTGGATTAAGTTTATACTAATGTATAAAAGAGGTATTTGTTGTCTACTAAAATTCTTAG
>DNPP01000466.1 GCA_003501365.1 Bacillota bacterium | reverse complement strand
TATGGCGGTTGATTTCACGTCCTTCCCCGTTTTTTTTAACATTTTCAACGTCATTTTCACCGTCTAACAATCCTACATAATATACTTGGGTTCCTCCGGGCGCAAAAAACTGGATGGCCCTGGCCGCTAAATACGCATCATCGTCACAATTGAGTGCCGAGTAATAAGAACACCTGATTTGGTGAACGTCAAAACCATCCTTATCCTTGTGCTGGTCGGAAAAAATCAGGCTAAGGTTGGCGCCTCTTTGTAGACAGATATCCACTAATTTCCGCGCATCCTCCGACACAATCAGACCATCCAAATCCGGTTTCACCGGGATGCCGTCGTGACAGTCCAGCATGGTAAATTGCTTGTGAGGGCGAATTTTGAGATACTCGCGTAATTTACTGCTGGATTTATTGAATAATGTATCAAGAACCAAGTACGGCAAGATAAAATCATAAATCCAGTACCCCTGTTCGGCCAATTTGAATTGGGTTATGTCGTTGGCGTGGACTTCGGGCAATAGTTCGATGTCTAGTGTATGAGCCAAAACGCTAATCCAATTCAAAAACTCATAAATCTCCGGTTCGACGAAAAAGCAGCTGGTTCCCATTTTTTTGACAACATAGCCGACTGCATCCAGCCTAACAATCTTGACATTATGTTTATTGAAATGGCTAAAGAAATCGGTGAGAAGTTTCACAGTAATTGGAGAATTCACATCTAAGTCAATCTGTTCCGATGGGTCTTGTTTGCCAAAGGTGGTCCAGACTTTGACTTCTTCTCCGGTTTCTTGAACGGTAAAGGTGGAGTATGGCGTGGTCCTGCGCAAAAATAGTTTTTCCAGGTCTTTGCGAAGCGGTTTACCGTCCGACCAGATCTTATCGAGAGTTAAAAATAGGTCTGCCCATTCCGAAGCCCGCCCCTTCTTGAGAAAGTCCTGAAAATAAGGGGACTGCCTGGAAATATGGTTAACCATCAGATCGAGTACTACATCAAAATTTTCACCGATGCGCCGGATATCATCCCAAGTACCCAATTTCGGTTCAATTGCAAGATAGGTTAAGGGAGCGAATCCACGATCCCCCGATGAAGGAAACGGCGGCAAAATATGAATTCCGCCTTTAAAAATATCGGAGAAATATTTTAACAATATTTTATTCAGGGTCTTAAGATCGCCGCCGAGTGAATCAGGATATGTAATAAGCTGGACTTGATTTTTGACTGCCATTTTGCCGGCCTCACTTTTGAATATTTGAACTGGTATCGTGTTAAGCGTTTTACTAGTCTTCAATAACCAACACATCATAATCTTTTGTAATAATGAAATCGGCTAATTGCTTATGTCCGGCAATTATTTTGTGTTCGGTCATCAATACTTGCTCAATAAATGGATCATTCACTTCATTGCCCCGGTTCCTTTTCTGACGGTGTTCCAACGTGTCGGTCCTATTTCTGGCAATGAAAATCTTGGTATCGACATTTTTTAGTAAAGACGTATATGTTCCCTCGGCGATAACAACTTTGATTCCACCCAGATCCACCGTTTCTTCGGTAATCGTATCCCGAGCATAGTCAGTCAAGGGTTTAACGAGTTGCTTCTTTCCATAAATCGCATCTTTTAAGTTTTGCTCCAGAACGTCCATTTTAACTTCGAGATGAGGTCCCAGCCATTCCGGGTCTGCTTTTCTTTTAGCATCATTAGTCTTGGGGGGTAAAACAAAGTAATCATCCTGTCCAAGTACAACCGTTTGAATTCCACACTTTGCCAATTCATCGCTAATCGCCTGAGCCGTCTCCGATTTACCGCTCCCCGATTCACCCGCTACTGTAATGATGTATCGCGTGGTTTTCTTTTGAATTTTGGGGATTATTTCAAAAACAATCACACCGGCAACTTTCTTGTGATGTTCCTCCAATACAATAATATCGCCTTTCATTTGAATCCTCCTTATACGGTTAGTATAGAAAAGCAATGATAAACTGATTGATTCCAGTAGCTAGATTATAACGTGGAACAGCAATGTGTGTCAACCGGTTGATACAAATAGAATTAATAAACCCAAAAAAAACACCTGCTGTATTTAAAAAGATCAGCAGGTGTGTAAATCATCTTTAAGTATTTGGCCATTACGTCGTCTCTCGTTCAACAAGTACAACCGGCAAAGTGTTTTCCGCCGGAGCGTCTTCTCCGTTAATCTGTTTGATGATCAATTCGATTGCCAGTTTACTCATTTCTTCGATTGGCTGTTTAATGGTGGTGAGCTGAGGAGTGACTAATGAAGCCATTTTTATGTCATCATAGCCGACAATTTTAATATCCGTGGGGATTCTCTTATTAAACTGCCGACATGCCTGAATAACATGAATCGCTTTCATATCGCTGGTAAATACGCCGTCGATATCCGGGTGTTCTTTAAACATATTGTGAATTATATGTTCATACTGATCAATGTCAAAAACATCCAGATTGGTCTGGACCGTTGCATATTCGACATGATGGTTGATTGCCTCAAAGATAAACGCTTCATAACGTTTGTTGGCCAAAAGATTTAAACTTAAATTGCCGGCAATGTGGGCTATTTTTTTACACCCTTTCTTGATTAGCAAATCGGTGGCCATTTTTCCACCCTCAAAATTATTTGAAGAGATATAAGGAATCGTATTGGTAATTTGGCGGTCAAACGTTACCATAGGCAGGTTGAGATTTAGATATTCATCAATTTCAAGGGTATGGGTGCCCATAATGATGCCGTCGACCTTATGCCTTTTCAGCATGTCCGCATATTCCTTTTCCTTTTTCCGGTCCAGGTGCGAGTTACACAACAATACCTTATAACCGGACTCATAGGCATAATATTCGATATAGCTGGTTAATTCCCCAAAAAACGGATGGGCTACCGTGGGGATTATCAGACCGATCAGGTTGGATTTTTTACGATACAAAGAACGGGCGATTTCATTGGGTTGGTAATTTAATTCCGCCATTACCCGATATACTTTTTGACGAGTGCCTTCACTGATATAACCACGGTTGTTCAACACCCGGGAAACGGTGGTAACGGTTATACCCGCCATTTTGGCAACATCTTTGATTGTAGCCATCCTATGCCTCTTTCGATCCAACAATTATCATATCATTATACATTATATTAAATAGTAAGACAAAAAAATATACCCTAGATTCATTCTAGTGAAAAACTTGAACGCAAAAAGTGTTTTTAATAGTTGAAGTAGCATATAAAATAAAATATTAACCGGTTGACATATATGCGCCAATCGATTAATATATAATTAGTATGTTAATATTTTATTAATTTATAAGGGGGATTAATGTGAAAAAGTCAAAAGTAGTGGTTCTGGCAGTTTGTCTACTATTTACGTGTTTCTTGGTATTGGGATGTGGGAAAGACAATAGTACTGTTAAAATTTCTTTCTTTAATACCTCAGCGGAAGTAAACAAACAATTTGAGGGATTGTTTAAACTCTATCACAAAGAACATCCTAATGTAACGATTCAACTTATTCCAACGCCAATCGGAGGCCAGCAACTTGAAAAATTTCAGTCACTTTTGGCATCTAAATCTCCAGCAACAATTGCCAATCTTGATCCGGGTACCATAGAGGTATATAAAAATAAATTTTTGGATTTAGCACCGGAAAAGGCTAAGTACATAAAAATAACACAACCGGGAGCAATCGACGGCGCTTTATTGGATGGTAAATTTCTCGGCATTCCATATACTGTTCAGGGCTATGGTTTATTATATAATAAGCGCGTTGTTGAGGAAGCAATTGGAACTACATTTGATCCGGCAACGATTAAAACTCGTAACGATTTGGAATCTTTATTTAAAAAAATTGCTGCTACCGGTAAAATGCCGGTGATGATTCATGGAGCAAATTGGTCTTTAGGCGCGCATTACTTGGGATTAACCTATTCTTTGCAATCTAAAAGTGTTGACGAAAACCGGAAGTTTGTAGACGGTTTAAAAAATGGCAGTGTCGATTTATCAAGCAATATGCAATATAATGGTCTCCTGGATACATTTGACTTATTAAAAAAGTATAATGCCAGAAAGAATGATCCGCTTGTTGCAGACTACAATAAAGATTCTCAAGATTTTGCCAAGGGTGATACTGCATGCTATTTTATGGGCGATTGGATCTGGTCTACCATTGGAAATCTTAAAGGAATCGATAAAGAATTTGGAGTTATTCCAGTTCCAATTAGTAACAACCCGGATGATTACGGTAACACCCAAGTAGCAGTTAGTGAACCTAAGTTGTTGGCCATCGATAATTCCGGATCGACTCCAAAGCAGCAGGCTGCGGCGAAAGAATTTATTTATTGGTTGTTCACCAGCGAACAAGGACAAAGCGCATTAGTTACAGAAATGGGTTTCAACCTGCCTTACAAAGATGTAAAAGTACAGAGTACCAATGTTCCTTCTCAAGCGATCGCAAAATACATTAGTCAGGGAAAAACGATTAATATCGGTGTAATAAATTATTTTCCGGCAGATTATTGGGCTAAGACGGGAGATTCCATGCAAAAATATTTGGCCGGAAAGATAGATCGAAAAGGTCTTACCAAAGAAGTTCAAGATTATTGGAAATCAGTCGCAGGAAAATAAGGTTAAATTTTTTTTGTTATCGGCGCTATTGTTTATGACAATAGCGCCGAACTAATTGTGGCGAAAACGTTAGTAAGATTCATCTCGATATCAGGTTTAGGCCTTTTCTCTTATAATTTTAAAAATATTAAAAAAGGATTTGGTATGATGAAAAAAAAAGGTACATTAAGGGATTTAGGTACTTTTTTAATTTTTGGAGGGCCTTCCTTATTTGCATTTTTGGTTGTAATTTTAATACCAATGATATTTGGATTATACTTGACTTTTACAAATTGGAATATGCAGACAGGCAGTCATTCTTTTATTTGGTTTTCAAATTATCAAGAAGTATTTAATGATAAAGCCTATTTGGTACAGTTATGGTTTACGTTGAAATATGTTTTTTTTACAGTAATCTTTGCGAATATCGGTGCGTTTCTTTTAGGGCTTGCTTTGTCGAGGGGAATTAAAGGACGAAATTTTATCAGAACCGGTTTCTTTACTCCGAATCTAATTGGAGGATTAGTACTGGGATACTTGTGGCAATTTCTATTTTCCCAAGTTTTACCTTACTTAGGTAGGCACTACGGTTGGACATTATTTCAAACCTCCTGGCTTACAAACACCGTTAAAGCATTTTGGGCCCTAGTTATTGTGAATGCATGGCAACTGATGGGATACCTTATGATTGTTTATATTGCGGGATTCATGAGTGTTCCCGATGATATTTTGGAAGCTGCGGATATTGATGGTACAAGTGGTTTTAGTAAAGTCATAAGAATAATATTACCGCTTTCCATTCCTGCTATTGTAGTGTGTTTGTTCCTTTCAATTTCGAGGTCATTTTTAACCTATGACCTTAATTTAGCATTAACAAACGGCGGACCATACGGATCGACTGAGCTGGCATCCTATCACATCGTTCAAAAAGCTTTCCTTTCAAACGAATATGGGGTTGGACAAGCGGAAGCAATCGTTCTGTTCTTAATCGTTGCAGTAATTGCTTTGACTCAAGCCTATTTAATGAAAAAGGTAGAGGTAGATGCATAATGAAAGGTCATAAACGGATAGAATTCATTAAGTTCTTAATTATGTTTGCGTTGTTGTTCATTTTTTTAATACCTTTTTTAATGATTATTCTCAATACGTTCAAAACTACCCAGAAATTTGTGGATAATCCTATTTCATGGCCTGTCCAGTTTAACTTTGATAATTATATACAAGCTTTCGACGATATGAATTTTGCAATGGGGTTTGTGAATTCAATTATTATAACAGTAATTGGGGTATTGGGTATTGTTCTTTTCTCTTCGATGACGGCATATCTATTTGCCCGCTTTAAATGGAACATTAATAAAGTTCTATTTTTTATCATGATAGCGTCGATGGCAGTACCGTTCCAAGTAATAATGATTCCATTGGTTACGATTTATGGAAATATTGGATTTTTAGATTCTATACAAACTTTATTGTTCATGTATTTAGGATGTGGTGTTCCTTTTGCGATATTCACTTTTCATGGATTCATTAAGGGGATTCCAGTGGCGCTGGAGGAAGCAGCTGCTATTGACGGATGTTCAAAACTACGAACCTTTTTCCAAATTGTATTGCCATTGTTAAAACCTATCTTATCCACAGTTATTGTACTCGATGTTCTGTGGATTTGGAACGATTATCTGTTGCCCAGCTTAGTTTTACTATCACCCGAATTAAAGACACTGCCTCTTTCAACGTATAATTTTTTCTCTTCTTATAGTGTGGACTTTTCTCCTTTGATGGCTGGTCTTGTGATGTCACTAATACCAGTGCTCATTCTTTATCTATTTCTACAAAAATATATTATTGAAGGAATATCAGAAGGTGCCCTGAAATAAATGCTTTTATTGTTTTCCTGAATCCGTGGGCTTAAATATAAAGGAGCAATGAAAAATGCCGATTTTTGATCTGCCTTTAGAGCAATTGAAAGAATATCCCGGAATAAATCCTTGTCCAACCGACTTTGATGATTATTGGGATAAAGCTCTGCTTGAGATGAGGGCTATAGATCCTCGGATTGAACTAATAAAAACAGAATTTCAAGCGTCTTTTGCTGAGTGCTTTGATTTGTATTTTACAGGTGTCAAGGGTGCTAGAATTCATGCCAAATATCTACGCCCCAAAATCACAACTCCAAAACATCCTGCAGTTTTACAGTTTCATGGATATACGTGTAATTCTGGTGATTGGAATGAAAAGCTGTGTTATGTAGCGCTTGGCTTTTCAGTTTTTGCAATGGATTGCCGTGGTCAAGGGGGCTTATCTGAGGATGTAGGCGGAGTAAAGGGCAATACTTTTCATGGACAAATCATCAGAGGTTTAGATGACAAACCGGAAAATCTTCTCTTTAGACAGATTTTTCTTGATACTGCAGAACTGGCTTCTATTGCTAGAAGTCTGCCGGACATTGATGAAAATAGGGTATGCGTTACGGGTGGATCGCAAGGCGGAGCACTTGCTTTAGCCTGTGCTTCCCTGGAGCCTCGTATTAAACGTGTCGCTCCCGTTTATCCATTTCTTTGTGATTATAAACGGGTATGGGAAATGGATTTGGCAAAAGATGCATACCAGGAAATCAGCGATTATTTTCGGCTATTTGATCCGATGCATAAAAGAGAGAATGAGATATTTACCAAACTTGGCTATATCGATATCCAGAATCTTGTTAAGCGGATTCAAGGAGAAGTACTTTTTACAACAGGCCTTATGGACAGTGTTTGTCCGCCATCAACTCAATTTGCAGCCTACA
The DNA here is from genome assembly GCA_003501365.1 of Bacillota bacterium. Classification (GTDB taxonomy): domain Bacteria; phylum Bacillota; class UBA4882; order UBA8346; family UBA8346; genus UBA8346. The sequence goes on along the minus strand of DNPP01000466.1, from coordinate 12,191 downwards.
ATAAGATTCAGTCCGAAAAAAGCATGATAATCTATCCTGATTACGGGCATGAGAATATACCGGGTCTAAATGATAAAATCTTCACTTTTTTAATGGACATTTAATTTAATAGAGGAGCATAAATAGGATGTTTCCAAACAACAAACTCAAAGCGCTTACTTTCAGCTATGATGATGGAATCGAACAGGATCGCCGTCTGATAAAGCTTTTTAATAAATATAATCTAAAAGCTACGTTTAATTTAAACTCTGGAATGTTGAGCAATACTTATCAATGGGACATTAAAGGCGTTTGTGTAAAACGAATGAATGCGAAGGGATTAAAGGAATTATATCAGGGACATGAAATTGCCGTTCATGGCTATAGCCACCCTTCCTTGGAGAAACTGGATGTGGATACCATCCGAAATGAAATTGAGCTGGACAAAATGAACTTGCAGCATATGTTTGATTGCAAGATTCGCGGAATGGCTTATCCCTTTGGAACATGCGATCATAGGGTCATTCAAGTCCTTAAAGAAAACCATATCGGTTATGGTAGGGTAGTAGAAACCACTCAGAATTTTGATATCCAGACTAATCTCCTGGAACTAAAAGCCAGCTGTCACCATAATGATGTCAATTTTATGAAATTAGCCGAAGAGTTTGTAAAATTGAAACCTGCGGAACCAAAGATATTTTCTATATGGGGACACAGTTATGAGTTTGATGTCGAAGATAATTGGGAAGTAATCGAAAAGTTTTGCGAGTTTATCAGTAATAGGGAAGATATTTTTTATGGAACAAACAGTGAGGTTTTTTTATAACTGCCAAGCTATAGTCAAAATTTAAATCTTCCATTACTTGGTATACTTTTTGTCGGGTTCACACCCGTAATAGTTCTAATAGTTAACCTTGAGTGTTATTCAATAAATCGGTAATCTCCTTCATACTTGGTAAGGCTGGGATAGCCCCTTTTTTGGTAGTAGTTAATGCGCCCACGGCATTGGCAATATAAATCCGGGCAAACGGCCGAACCCGTCCGAATAACGGTAATAACAACCTTCGGAGCCAGAAACCATGATGCCGTTTTCTTTGGCAAACTTAACTGTCGCCAAAGTGGCGCTTCGCGAGGGCTCCCCGGTCATTGAAATTGAGCCGAAATGAAAAATTTTAGTCTGCTTCACTAGATCAAAATCAATATCAGCGGAAGTAAGCATCATATCGGCGCCGGGGTTACGATAGAAACTAAATGAACGGTCACCGTTAGGAGCTAGATGAACAAAGGCTAAAGTTGTATTGACAGTTTTCGAAAATTTTAATCCCCGAGTATCAATCTCATTACTTTGGAGCACATTTTTTGAAAAAAGCCCAAACTGATCTTGACCAACCATCCCGATAAAAGCACTTTTTTTACCCATTTTTGCCATTGCAGCTAATACATTGGCTGGTGCCCCACCGGGATTTCGCTCAAATAACTGACCTCCGGAAGCTGATAAACCGGATGGTGTAAAATCAATCAATAATTCTCCCAAAGCCACTATATCAAACATATCATAACTCACTCCCATAGCTTATTAAAATGTAAACTGTTTAACGATATTATCCAATTCAAAGGCCATGTTGGTTAAATTGGAAGCATAAGCCAGAATTTCTTGTAGACTGGCTGTTTGTTCCTCAACAGCTGCAGCGACTTCTTCGCTTCCGGCGGAAGATTCCTCAGCGATTGTCACAATATCTCCGCTCATTTTTTCGACGGTCTTGATTTCTTCAACCATGCGGAAAATTTCATTGGTAATTGCTTTTACCTGCAGATTGACGTGTTCATTCAAACTAACAATATCTTCGAAAGAGCTACGGGCAATACGGGCCATTGCAGTTCCTTCTTTGACTTCCTCGACCCCTTCACTAATACTGACAGCAACTGCTCTGGACTGTGATTGAATGTCTTGGAGAATTACCGTGATACCTTGAACTGCTTTACCCGATCCATCAGCCAATTTATGCACTTCATCCGCCACCACTGCAAATCCTTTTCCTAATTCACCGGCTCGTGCTGCTTCAATGGAGGCATTCAACGACAAAAGATTGGTTTGTTCCGTAATTTGGTTGATAGTTTGTAATATCTCGCCAATTTCATCGGATTGACGCTCCAAATTATGAGTAACCGTATGAATCAAATTGATCTTCTGTTCAATAATGATAATTTGTTCAATCAAACTCTGCAATTTTTGATTACCTGAATTAGCCGCCCGGGTTGCACTATCCGACGATTGAAGAATTGTGGAAATATCTTCGGATATCTTTTGATTGCCTTGTAACAAATGATTGACCACTAAAACGGTTTTTTGGGATTCTTCCGATTGTACAGCTGCCCCATTGGAAACCTGTTGCATTGTAACCGCTATTTGCTCACTGGCACGGGAACTCTGAACAGCGCTAGTCTTTAGAACCTCTGCGGAATTAGCTACCAAAGTACTGTTATTACTGATGCTTCGAATCACTTTTCGCAAATCCCCAAGCATTTTATTAATAGCACCGGCTAAGGATGAGACTTCATCCCGACCTTGGATCTCAATTTCTTGAATCGTAAGATTTCCTTCCGCGACTTCTTTGACAGTCTCCGAAAGTTTTTTGAGTGTCCCCGCAATCCCATTAGAGATTTTAAGGGAATTGATTATAGTAAAGAGGATAATTAATATAACCGATATAATTGAAATAACTAAAGCAATCTTTGACCTAATATTAATTTCTTGCATAAGCACTTTGCCATAAGATAATTGGCTGGTAATTAATTTTTTTACACCATTTACGACAAAATCATTTAATTTTCTGGTCTCGGCATATTTAGAAGCAACCTCCTCCATTGACATTTTTTTATCATTTGAAATATGCTTGATTATTGCAAAATAACTATTTATTGTTGCAACTAACCCGTCATAATCTCTTCTGCCGTCATTATTTTTAAGGGATATTGAATGATCGAGATAATTCAAATCTTGTTTTACCTGAGTCCGCACTTGAAAACCATTTTTATACATATGCGATCTATCGATCACTAATTGTCTAACTAAAGTGAGGGTATATGAATCAAAAGCAGCCTCTATTTGATTGGCGACAATAGTCGATTTTAAAATATCATTATATTGATTATTTAAATCAAACATCATAACCATAATTCCCGATACTAGAAGTATAAACAGGATAATTATAGTGAAATATCCAAATCGAATTCGAGTACCGATGGAATTAAATCGAATCATTTTCATATTGTCACTCCTCAATATATTAACCTCTAGCTAATAAAGAGGGGATGTTTGAAATCACCACAGATATTACAATTTTCCAGAAAACTGGAGCTAATTCCATTACGCAAAAATTTTTCATTGGTATTATCATCTAGGGGTTTACCATCAGCGAATATCCTTTCGCCTAAGATATCTTTTTAAATTAGCGATATTGTTAAAAGGCCTGCGTAGTACATAGAAAGCCAAAGAACTTACTATTACTCACGCAGGCTTTAACCATGAATCCAAATCCAAATTTTATTTTTTGCCGCTCTTTTTCTTTAATGTATCAATATATACCGCTAGTAAGATGACCGCTCCTTTTACAATTAACTGCCAAAATGAAGAAACATTTAATAAGTTCAGACCATTATTAAGAACCCCAATTACCAATACTCCAATAATTGTACCCCCGATTGTACCGCTTCCTCCGGAAAAACTGGTGCCGCCCAAAACAACAGCCGCAATAGCATCCATTTCGAAACCGTTCCCAACGGTCGGTTGGCCGGAAAACATCCGCGCACATAAAACTACGCCGCTTAATGAGGCTAAAAAGCCAATCAGAGCAAAGACCACAATTTCAACTCTCATGATATTAATCCCGGAAAATCGGGCCGCTTCGCGATTACCGCCCACTGCATACACATATCTTCCAAACTTGGTCCGGTAAAGCAACAGCATTACTCCGATATAAAGAATGGTGGTATAAATAACCGGGAGCGGAATAGGACCCAAATACCCATTACCGATTACATTAAAACTATCATTCAAAGTTCGGACCGGAAGTCCACCGGTATAAACATAAGCAAAACCGCGGGCCATTGTCATCATCGCTAGCGTGACAACAAAAGGCGGTATTCCGGTCTTAGCTATCACAGTGCCATTAAATAGCCCCAATCCCGTCCCAACCGCAATACCTACCAAGACCGCCCACCCCACGGGCATGTGATTAAAGGTGATTAAACCAGCAGCCAAAGTGCCGGCGACCGCCAATATCGACCCGCACGATAAATCGATCCCACAGATAATAATAACTAGCGTCATTCCTAAAGCTAGATTCGCATTAGTTGAAATCTGCCGTAAAACATTCAAGATATTGCTCCCGGTTAAAAATGCCGGCGATAGAATACTTAAAACCACACACATCAGGACAAAAGCAATTAAAATTCCGGCGTTACTCTTAAAATAATTGCCGATTAATGTTAGAAAATTGATTTTTGAGGCTGAATAGTCAATAGTCTCTATTTTAGCTTGCATCTTTAATACCTCCCGTTGCATAATACATGACCGTTTCCTGTTGAAGTTCTTTCCGTTCGAGCCTGCCTGTGATCCGGCCTTTAAACATCACTAAGACCCGATCACTCATGTTAACGATCTCCGGCAGTTCGGAGGAGATCATGATAATCCCCACTCCCTGTTCCGCCAGCATATTGATGATGGAATATAATTCCGCTTTCGCCCCGACATCGACTCCCCGGGTCGGTTCATCCATGATCAAGATCTTGGGATGAGTTCCCAACCATTTGGCGATTACAATTTTTTGTTGATTGCCCCCACTCAGATTTTGGGCAATCTGTTGGAGTGATGGTGTACGGATAGAAAGCTTTTCGATATAGCTGGAGGTAATCTCTTCCTCTACCTTACGATTTATATGGATGAATTTCATAAATTGTTTAAGGATCGGGATGGTGATATTATAGGAAACACTTTGTATCAACACTAGTCCTTGTCCCTTTCGATCTTCGGGCACTAATGCAATGCCATTTTCCATGGCTGCAGCCGCAGAGTGAATTTGAACTTTTTGACCGGATATCAAAATTTCCCCCGAATCATAGCTGTCAATGCCAAAAATAGCTCTGGCGAGTTCAGTGCGGCCCGAACCAACCAATCCCGAAATCCCTAAAATCTCCCCTTTTTTTAAGCTAAAACTAATGTTGTGAAGAATATTGTTACGATTGAGATTCTTAACTTCCAAAACTGTTTCACCCAACGGATGAACACTACGTTTATATAAATCTTTAAGTTCCCTGCCGACCATCATCGCAATCAGTTCATCACGTGTGGTGCCGACGGTTTCTCTGGTTCCGATATACTTGCCGTCACGTAGGACGGTCACCCGGTCGGACACTTGAAAAAGTTCTTCCAGCCGGTGGGAAATATAAATGATAGCAATATTTTTCTTTTTTAGTTCTTTAATGGTTTGAAAAAGCATCTCAACTTCTTTTGAGGTTAAGGAAGCTGTCGGTTCATCCATCACAATAATTTCAGCGTCAATGGATAAAGCTTTGGCAATTTCCACCATCTGCTGCTGGGCCACGCTTAAATTGGACACCTTATCGGTGGCCTTGATTTCCAATTTCAATGAATCCAATAATTTTTGAGCTAGATATCTTTGTTTGGCAAAATTAATAAAACCGCCTTTACCTGCCAACTCTTTGCCTAAAAAAATATTATCGGTTACCGTCATAGCAGGCGCAAGGCATAATTCTTGATGAATCACGCTGATGCCGTGGGCCTGGGAACTATAGACATCAGTTATTTTGGCCTTTTTCCCTTCAATCAAAATTTCGCCCTCATCAGCGGTGTAAATTCCCGCCAGGATCTTTATTAAAGTCGATTTCCCCGCTCCATTCTCCCCTAATAAAGCATGGACTTCCCCATGACACAATTCGAAATTTACTCCATTCAAAGCATAGACGCCTGGAAACTTCTTATGTATGTTTCTCATGCTTAAAATATTTTCTTGCATGTTCAGCCTCCATTTTACCCATTTCCTGCTACTAAAAGTTTTGCCCGGTTGCCCGGGCAAAACTTTAAATCTAGAAATGGTATACGAAAATTATTCGAAAGCATCAACTTTATGTTTGGCAAGATTCGATTTATCGATTAACTGAACCGGAACTTTAATTAAATGCTCAACCTTTTTTCCGCTTAAGATACTATACGCTGCCTGAGCTGCATATTTACCAACTAATGACGGGAACTGGGAAGCGGTGGCGGTTAACTTACCTTGTTGAATCATTTTCTTGGCATCCGGGGAACCGTCGACGCCGTATACCAACACGCCCTTAGTACGATTAGCGCTTTCCATAGCAGCAATAGCGCCGAGAGCAGTAGGATCATTGAGGCACATTACAACATCAATTTGTTTTTGAGCTTGTAAAATATTCTCCATCACCGGCATGGCCTGTTCTAGTTGGCCCATGGATGATTGATCAGCCACGACTTTGATATTGGGATACTTTTTAATTTCCTGCTTAAAGCTGTCGGTTCTGTCAATGGCTGATTTCGCAGTCGGATGTTCAAGAATGACAACATTGGTCGGTTTATTGCCTACTCGTTTAATCATATCTTCAGCACATAAAATACCGGCATTCCAGTTATCAGATGCAACAATGGACGCCACCAAATCTTGATCGTAAACCGGGGCATCAACGTTGATAATCGGGATATTGGCTTTCTTGGCTTCATCCAGGGCCGGTTTAACACCTTTCCAATCCACCGGATTTAAAAAGATGGCATCGACTTTTTGGGAAATCAAGTCTTCAATTTCAGAAATCTGTTTGTTCTGATCAAGCGCGGGATCAAGAGCAGTTAACTTGTCTCCTTTACTTTCAACCAACTTTTTGATTCCTTCATTCAAGGTAACAAAAAACGGATTATTCAAGGTCATATAGGTAGCTCCAAAATGATGGACCTTACCCTTGGCAAAACTGCTTCCGATAAATAACGAGAACAATAAGGCTACAATAAATGAAATTGTAAATACTTTTCTGCGTAACATTTTTACCCTCCTATTTCAATTGACTTTTCATTCAAGGTGTTTCAAACGGCCGTCTGATTCCCTTGGTTCTATTATAAAATACCCGGGATAGCTTAATACATAATCATTGTCATGATGGGGTACTGTTTTTTGTCAATTATAGTAGCGCCATTTGTCATATCATCAAGGTGACAAATATCATCGTATGGGAAAAAATGTAAATAATAAAACGGTCCATATTCCCTGACCCTTGGTCATTCGTTGGACCGCCTATATTACTGCTGCAAAAATTTCGTTAAATCGTTATTCAATTTTGACATGGCATCCTCAATATCCATATCTTCATTAATGAAACGGAAGATCTCCTTATCCGCCATATTCATAGCCTCTTCATATTTATGAAATCGCGGGGTGACAGTCGACTCTTCGATGACCTGGCTCAAAACTTTTTTGTCTACGGAAAGCGCTTCATAAGGATTGTCTCCGGCAAGTTCCTGATCGGCAGCCTTTGATTCGGTAACTTCCCGCAAGACCGGCACAGCGGGTGAATACTTAAAAACACTCAATTGACACCCGCGGTTAAACGTCAAGAATTTTAAGAATTCCCAAGCTTCCTTTGGATGCTTGCTTCGCGAACTGATCCCAATCAATAAGCTATGTAATGCGGAAGCATTTTTCCCATGAGGGCCGCGGGGTAGCGGAATACATTCCCAGTTGAATTGGGCATAATGAATGAGCCGGTAGGGATATGTCTTATAGGTAAGGTAGGAAGAAAAAGGAAAGGGCCTGAAAGCTACATGACCGTCATCGAAATCATCCATGGTCACCCTGCGGTTTGCGTTCAATTGATTTAATTTGCTGACAAACCGGATGGCCTCCAACACCCCTGGTTTATCAAACATCGCTTTCGTGCCGTTGGCGTCGAACAACTGCTGCCCGTTGGTGTATACTGCATCCTGCCAGTTAAATCCGACCACTCCAAACTGATCGAGAATGCCGTCTCCATTAACATCTCGGGTTACCTTGCGACAGATATTATAAAAATCATCCCAGGTCCAATCGGCCTTTGGAACAGGGATCCCTTCTTTACGGAGCAGAGTTTCATTGACATTCATCAACACCGGAACTACTTCGCGCGGCAGCGCATATTGGGAGCCTTGAAACTGACCGGATTTGATCGCATTTACATACATCTTGGAGATATCAAACTCCGAGTCGCTTTTAATCAGAGTATCGAGATTTTCCAAAATCCCAAGAGCGCTTAGGGTATTAAAATCTTCGGCTAAAATGCAAAAAACATCCGGTTCTTTCCCTTGGATTATTTTTTGGGCCAGCCATTCCGAGTAGTCGCTTTTTAACGTGCCGCACCGGTATTTTATTTTCACCCCCGGATGAAGCGCTTCAAAGTTGGCAATCGCCTCATCGGTTATTTCATAACTTTTGCCGTTCGGCACATCCCAATTGCTGCCTGCAAAAACTCCAAATTCTAATACCACCGGTTGGGTGATCCGGTGATAAATATATATGAACAACAAGACAGCCGCCAGGCTCAAAACCGAACTATAAACAATATATTTTTTTACGCGCTCACTCTTGCACTTCATAGGTTTTCCTCAACGTCAACCCGGTTTGAACGGCAAAAATAGCAATTTGGGTCCGATCCCTTAAACCCAATTTGCTAAGAATGTCGCTGATATAATTACGGATTGTCCCTTCACTGAGTTTAAGTTTGTCCGTCATTTCTTTATTGGACAGACCAATACCAATCATCCGGATGATCTTCAGCTCATTCTGGTTCAAATCATGGATAACATTTTCATCCACTTTAATCCGGTAATCCGCCTGGGCCATCTGGGAGAAAAAACGACAGACTTTAGTGGCAATATTGGGATTGATTAAGGCCCCGCCTTTCACTACGGTTTTTATGGCGTCAATCAATTCAGTCAAGGATATCCCCTTCAGCAAATAACCGCTGGCGCCGTTTTTGAGCGCGTTAAAAACATATTCGTCATCATCAAAAGTAGTTAAGACAATGATTTTAATCTGCGGAAATCTGCCTTTAATAATCTCGATACATTGAACCCCGTCCAAGTCCGGCATCCGGATATCCATTAAAATAACATTCGGCTGCAGTTTTTGGGCTAATTCCACCGCTTCCAGACCATTGGCGGCGGTCCCGACAATTTGTAAATCCGGTTTATTACTGAGCATAATCTCCAGACTTTGGCGGATCAACTCTTGATCCTCGGCGATCATGACCCGAATCATTGTTTTATCACCCCTCGCATTGGAATTTGAACCCGAATGGTAAATCCGTGCAAAATTCCTGAGTTGTATTCAACCTTACCGGCCAACATTTCAACCCGTTCCTGGATATGCTTAAGGCCGAAGCCCTCATGAATCAATTGACAACCCACCCCGTCATCGGAAATCTCCATTTTAAGGCTGTTGCTTTCAAAACATAGCTTAACTTGGATTTTCCCGGCCTGACCATGCCGTACGGCATTGGTGATACTCTCCTGAACTATCCGGTAGACAATCTCTTCTTCATCGGCATTCAGCTTTAATTCGTCACCCTGAATATTTAAAATCACTCGGGTATTGGTGCATTCATTGATATCATCGGTGAGATTCTGGAGCGCCGCAAGCAAAGTGAATCGTTCCAGGGCATCCGGGCGCAACTCACTGACGGACCTCCGGACCTCAAGCAACCCCTTTTTGGCCAAATCAGCAATCTTCAGGATTTGGGCCTTGGTTTTTTCAAGGTCGTGATCGATTAATTCGGCGCAAGCATCCAGCCCGGTCGCAATTCCGGTAAGGGTATGACCAATGGTATCATGAATCTCGCGGGCTAAACGGTTTCTTTCACGGGTTTTCGTCATTTGTTCCGATTTTTTGGAGTAATCCTGCAATTGAACATTGACCACTTTCAATTCTTCAGCCGTTTGAAACAATCGGGCATATAACTCTTTAATCTTGGTATTTTCATCAATCTGGCCTTGAATTGTAAAAATCATAAATGCGATAAAAGTCATTTCATTCAGAGAGAATAACACATTGCGGATGCCGAAGATGTAAAGCCGTTGGGTGGATGTATAGTATTGAATATAGTCATTAAAGGAGAACATGTTCATTTTAATGGAAAAAATATCATAATCAAAGAATATATAGGTAAGAATGACGATAAAGATAAATGAATACTTTCGCCGGGTTCCTTCAATATAAATCAATATATTGGCAATCGCCAGAAACAAAATCCCCTTGTAACTAAGATTGAGAAAGAACATCACGGCAATGCAGATAACCAAATCCACGATACTGAAGAAATAAAAACCGACTTGGCATTCTCTTGGCATGTGCTCCCTTACCAGAATACTACCCAATAAAACCAATAATAATAAAAGTGAGCAGACGATTACCATCCAGGGAACCATCGGGACATATTTAATCTTTTCTAAAAATTCGCGGGCTGAAGAGTTCCAACATATTAATTCAATGGTTTTATAGGTGATAAACGTTAAAAACAAAATGACTAAAAAATTAATTAAAAGCATTATATTTCTGGTAGCAGATACATATCTTTGACGTGCCATCTTTCACCCCAGCAACAATTACCCTATCCTGTTAAAAATATGTAAATTACTATTACATTATAATACTTCTATCACCATAATTGAATATCTGAATAGACAGGTTTACGAGGTAATTTCAATAAAGATTGTCTATTTTAAAATTAAATTCTATAGGACTCGGGAAGGAAACTATCTAAGGAATAGCAATATTTCAGTTGTTGTTTCACTCTACTAAAATTAAAAAAGGACCCACCAGCATTTGCGTTGGTAGGTCCTAGTTTTATATTTAAATTGCCGAATAAAAGAAACATCATGCTTCCATATTCGAAAGACTCAATCGTTCATTTTATTACGCATTAAATAGTTACCTTCAAATCAGCTCGGCTTATTTCTTTTTCAGGCTTTGCCCCAAAGTCGCTTGCACCTTCATGGGCAAGCCAAACAGGTTGATAAAGCCTTCCGCGTCTTTTTGATTATAAACTTCATCTGCGCCAAAGGTTGCCAATTTTTCCTGGTAAAGGGAGTAGGGTGATTTACGGCCGATGGTAATGATATTACCCTTATAAAGTTTTAGTTTGACAGAGCCGCAAACTCGTTCTTGCGTGTTGTCGATAAAGGCATCCATGGCTTCTTTTAAGGGAGTAAACCACTGACCGTTGTAAACCAATTCCGAGTACCGGCCGGCCATATTTTGTTTAAAATGCAGCGTATCCCGATCCAGCGTAATGGTCTCCAGTGCATGATGGGCTTCGTAAAGAATGGTTCCGCCCGGGGTCTCGTATACTCCCCTGGACTTCATACCCACCAGCCTATTTTCTACGATATCCACCCGGCCTACACCATTTCTGCCACCAATCTCGTTTAATTTAAAGATCAATGCCACCGGATCATATCCCTCACCATTGATGGCTACCGGGATTCCCTTTTCAAAATCAATAGTCAGAATTTCCGCTTTGTCGGGAGCCTTTTCCGGTGATACGGTGTAGATGAACATATCATCAGTATATTCATTCCAGGGGTCTTCCAAAATCCCGCCTTCATAGCTGATATGCCAGAGATTGCGGTCCATGGAATAAGGCTTGGCCTTGGTTACCGGTACCGAGATACCCCGTTTCTCCGCATAATCAATCTCCTCATCGCGGGATTTGATATCCCATTCGCGCCAGGGAGCGATAATTTTGAGATCCGGTTTCAGAGCTTTAAAAGTCAATTCAAACCTTACTTGATCATTGCCTTTACCGGTTGCGCCATGGGCTACCGCGTCAGCGCCTTCCTTAATTGCAATCTCCACTTGCCTTTTGGCGATAATCGGGCGGGCCACCGAAGTGCCCATTAAATACTTGTTTTCATAAATAGCCCCCGACTTTATCATCGGAAAAATGAAGTCGTTGACCAATTCGGTTTTTAAGTCCTCAATATAAATCTTACTAGCCCCGGTTTTAATCGCTTTTTCTTCTAACGGATCCAATTCTTCGCCCTGACCTACATCAGCGGCATAAGCGATAACCTCACAACCATAATTCTCCTTTAACCAGGGGATGATAATTGAAGTATCCAGTCCTCCGGAGTATGCCAATACTACTTTCTTTGC
>DNPP01000432.1 GCA_003501365.1 Bacillota bacterium | reverse complement strand
TTCGCGCCACCCAACTTATTGCCATGGGGATTCCTTTTATTGCAACCAATCCCGATGCGACAGGCCCTTCTGAAACAGGATTAATACCGGCATGCGGGGCGGTAGCCGCGCTGCTGGAGAAGGCCACCGGCTTTAAACCGTATTTTATAGGGAAACCGAATCCTTTGATTATGCGGTTGGCCCTGCGTTACCTGAACGAGCATTCTGAAAATGCGGTTATGGTGGGTGACAGTATGCTAACCGACATGCGGGTGGGTTTGGAATCCGGTATGGAAACCTTTTTAGTACTGTCGGGAATCTCCACCCGGGAATCCATTAAAAAGTTTCCATATCGTCCGATGCGCATCGTCAACTCCGTAGCCGAAATCGACCCATAATTTATTTTTTTAATAGTTTTATCGATTAATTCATTTTCCAGGTATCACTGCGATAACCCAAACGCAATGCTTCCAAGGCCATTGCTTCCGCCGGTGGAATATTGCCCAGATTGACATTGGGTCCAAACTCGTTGATCAACTTTGCCTGTTGGCTTTTGAGGGGCGCTTCCCAGATGACCCGTTCCAAAGGTAATCGGGAACTGAGTTTTTCAAGTTTCTCCGGGATAACCTGTCCTTTACCGTCATAGATCCCAATCCCTTGTCCCGACTCCCGGGCCTCAATAATTACCCAGACCGCACCGGCCTCTAAATCACTATATGCAGTTTGAATCAGAATTTCTTCATCCGGTTGCTGCACGTTGTCCTTCTTACCGACTTCGGTGATCACCCGTAATCCAGAGCAAAGCGCCCTTTTGATGGCATTTGCTCTTTGAGAGACCGGGATTTCCAAAGAACCGTCGGAAACTTCAACCCATTTAAAACCAAGATCCATCAATTTATCAAAATAGGCTTGCGATTGATCTTGCCAGAGCGCAATCTCAAAAAATGTTCCTCCGGGGTAAATCGGGATGCCATACGTTGCGGCCAGTTGAATTTTTCTAGTTAATATTTCTCCGGGGTATAGCGCCGTGGTGCCGAAGCTTAGTTTTAGCAGATCAACAAAGCCGGCATCCATCTCCAATAAATTGGCAGTTTCCTGCTCCGATAAACCCTTATCAATCAACATGGTTATCCCATAGGTACGAGGTTTCGCGATCCGCCCTTTCAGCGGAGGCGCTATTATGCCTTGCCAAACTTCCGCCATTTTTGCATCACTCCCGTTATATCATATGCCTGCGGCCAATAATTTGTGGCCCGGGAGACATGTTTCCAAAAGTGCGGGAATAAAGATGAAAAGGGAGTGAAGGGGATGTTTCAGGATAATTTATTGCTGATTATTATTTTGGCGTTGGGATTGGTGTTTAATAACAGTCTGGTGGCGGCAAGCGCCGGCAGTTTGTTGGTTTTAAAATTTATCAAGATGACTTCAATTTTACTATTATTGGAACGGCGAGCGGTCGATTTGGGGCTTTTATTTTTATTGGTAGCAGTACTCGCCCCATTTGCATTGGATAAGGTCAAAGTGGAGGATATTTGGAAGACCTTTCAAAGTATTCAGGGGATCGTTGCGGTCATTGGCGGGGTAGCGGCTGCCTATCTATGCGGACAGGGAATGGTTTTATTGCAAGTTAGGCCGGAAATAGTGGTGGGATTGGTAGTGGGTACCATTATCGGGGTCTCGTTACTTAAGGGAATTCCGGTCGGCCCATTGGCGGCGGCCGGCGTTACCGCGATTATCCTTAATTTATTGGGGTTGGGGAAGAGGTAATAGTGCTTCTTCCTAGCTTTGCTAAACGATCAACTAATATATCATGAAGGACATGAAGATAAGGGAAGAAGAACTGTAGTTTGCTTTTCTTCAAGCTCTTCAATTCTTCATGGTAAATAATGTTTCTAGCGAAGAGTGCCTTTTTCTCTTATGTTAATCAGAAAGCGACGAAATAAGTATTGGCTCTGTTTTCAATAATGGTTGATCGTATAGGTCCATTTTTATTCTCGCGCAGAGGCACAGTGGCGCGGAGATTTAAAATCAAAGGAGCGTTAAAATGGATCAGTTGACTTTGAACAGCATGGCTATAATCCGAGTGATCTCGGGTTTATTGGAGATCGCGGTGGCGATAATTTTTCTTAAAGGAGGACGGGTGGAGAATGCCCTCCGGATGAATGCCTTTCTCGGTTTAATCGGGCCACTGGTCTTTCTATTGGTAAGTGCCTTGGGAGTGGTAGCTATAGCCGTTAAAATCTCCTGGCCGAAGATGCTCATGATCTGTTCGGGGATTATTTTGGTCATGATCGGCACTAAAAATTAGAGCAGGATTTTTTGGTAAAGTTCTCAAAGAATCATCATTGGGATAAGCCCCTCCGGCCCTGGGGCTATCTAAAAAAAATATTTTCCGGGACAGCCCCAAGGACGATCAAAGGAATACTCTACGTCTCCGTGGCTAAATCAATTGGCCACAGAGACACGGAGACACAGAGGAAAAATTTATTATGGCTGGCCTTTGGCCGGCAACAAGAGAAACAGCTAAGTCTAAATAGAGCTCGGTATTTGGCTGACCCAAGCAATTCATTACATAGCGAAATGAAATAAAACAGGAAATTCTCTGTGCCCTCTGTGCCTCCGTGGCTAAATCAATTGGCTACAGAGACACAGAGACCCAGAGGAATTGACTCGGCTAAAATTGTAAAGTCCAGGTGGCAAAGAGCTGATTATACTCACTTCCGGTAAAGGATTTACGATCCACTCCGACCTGCAGCATATTGATCGGCGAAAAGCGTTTGACAAGCGCACCCCGCCAGCGGTAATTAAAGTCGAGCTGATTATCATTGATCACTTGGGGAGTTAACAATATCAAACGGTTTTCTAAGCCATAATTGCGTTTAAAGTTGTTGTGCAGGAATAATTCCACTCCCCGGGAGTTGGAAACGAACCATTCTCGGTCATCACCGGAAGAATCGGCCAGGGAAGAGTATAATGGCTGAAATTTATTGCCCAAGCATCCGGCCTTAATTTGTAAATATGTGGTTGGCGATAATGAACGGCCATAACTGATGAGTATTCCCGGGGTCCAATTTACTTTATAATCCGGGAACAGATCCGATCTTGATTTAAACGAATAGCAACCAACTTCAGCAGCCAATTTCGATTTAGGCGAACTAGAGGACCAGTCCAGGCTGAATGCTTTTTCTCCGGATAAACCGGGCACTATATTTAGGCCAATAATAGTGGACGGATTGGACCAACCGATCCGAGCAGCCAAATAATCGGTAGTGTACTGAATTTCATTGGTATTTGCGGTATATTGGGTAAGGACGCGGGAATAAACACCAATTACATGATAGGAATGGAATGCTTTCTGAATCGCAATTCCCTCCACCGGATTGGTATAAAAATCGGAGATCAATCCCAACGGTCCAAGGGTAAAACGGAATCTACCCAAATAATCAATACTATCGGGGTAGGTTAGTTTTGCAAATGCTTCGTTAACTTGAAACGGGGTCGTAAGCGGTGAATTACTTGAACTATTGTCGCCATATTTTAGGCCCCAATTGCCGGATTGGATAACTCTCACCGACAATTGCAGATTTTGATCGATTGCGGTATCCAAATTTAATCCCAATTGCTGATTGACACCCGGAGGAGGCAGGGTGGTAGAGCTTTTACTCAATGTCGAAGTGGTATCGAGTTCAAAATTACCACCGATTTGAAAACGCCCCCAGGTCGAATCCAAGGCGGCAATTTGATTGGAAAGTTCGTTCATTTTACGGTCATAACCGGGTTGCTGTACAGGGGGTTGGCCCGATACCGGGCCAGTTATTAAGATTGTTAAAGCGAGGCCTAAAAGTATGGCCATAATTTTCGGCATAGAAAACCTCCAAGTTGGTTTAAAGGATAGTAGGGATTATGTATGGAGGTATATCGGATCAAGTTATGGGGCGAATGGTATCATGGCCATTACCAACTATTCC
>DNPP01000490.1:5306-6780 GCA_003501365.1 Bacillota bacterium | reverse complement strand
CAAAGTTAATAATCCCTGTTTTGGGTGAATTATCGGGTTTTCTATTGAATAACCCTTCAAAATGGTTTATAGTATATATTTGGCAGTAATATCTCGACTTTAGGCGTTATTTTGAATTGAATCGCCTAAAATCCAATAACAACGATTCTGAGAGCTTGTTTTAGCGGCTTTCGTTTAATTTGGAAAGGATGTTTGCAGTTGAAACTAGGAATTGTCGGATTGCCCAATGTGGGAAAAAGCACCTTATTTAATGCTATAACCAAGGCCGGCGCTGAAAGCGCTAATTATCCGTTTTGTACGATTGAACCGAATGTGGGAATCGTTTCTGTTCCCGATGAGCGTCTTCAGAAACTGGCTCAAATGTATGACCCGGATAAAATTACACTTACCGCTATTGAATTTGTGGATATTGCCGGATTGGTGAAAGGGGCCAGCCGGGGAGAGGGACTTGGTAATAAGTTCCTGGCCCATATTCGCGAAGTCGATGCTATCGTTGAAGTGGTACGCTGTTTTGAAGACCCGAACATTGTGCACGTTGACGGCTCCGTCGGACCGAAACGGGATGTGGAGACCATCAACTTGGAATTAATTTTCGCTGATCTGGAAACGTTGGAAAAACGAATTGAAAAGACTTCCAAATTGTTAAAAGTCCAGGACGCCCGATTAAGAGCTCAGTATGAAATGGAAATCGGGATCTATAACCGTATCAAGGCGGGGCTGGAAAGTGAAAAACCTGTTAGAAGCCTTCAGTTTACAGATGATGAAAAAGAAATTGTCGGTCAGGCTTTCTTGCTCACGGATAAACCAATTATTTATGCCGCTAATGTGGCTGAATCGGACCTCGCTGGCGGTGGAGCAAATAATCCCTTAGTTAAAGAATTAGAATCATTGGTACAAGTGGAAGGAGCAGAAATGGTCGTCACTTCCGCCCGTATTGAAGAAGAAATTGCCGAGCTCGAAGAGGCTGAAAGAAAAGAATATTTAAAGGAATTAGGCATCGAGGAGTCCGGTTTGGACAAGTTGATTAAGAAGAGTTATCAGCTCCTGGGATTAATTAGTTTTTTGACTGCCGGCAAGCCGGAAGTCAGGGCTTGGACGATTACCAAAGGAACAAAAGCGCCTCAGGCAGCCGGTAAGATTCATTCCGATATTGAGAGAGGCTTTATTCGGGCGGAGATCGTCAGTTTCAAGGATCTTATTGCTTGTGGTTCATACAATGCTGCGAAGGAAAAAGGTTTGGTGCGCCAGGAAGGGAAAGAATATGTAATGCAAGATGGAGATGTAACGTTATTCCGTTTTAATGTCTAAAATTTACATGAATATAACGCCTTATTCAATTCGATCGACAAAAAGCCCCCGGGTAAACATACTGGCGGCTTTTTTGTCGATCAATTTGGCCATGAATCAGAAAATAACAAGGCAGGAAATAATTAAGAAAAGTCGAAACAAGAAGAAAGTAAAATTAATTTTGATC
>DNPP01000490.1:0-5039 GCA_003501365.1 Bacillota bacterium | reverse complement strand
ATAAATCCCCTTAGATGTCTGGAGGAATCAGGTTGTTCGCGATCGAACGGCGCAAGGAAATCATTGCCATTATCGAACAACAGAATAGCATTACTGTTTCGGAGCTAAGTCAAAGGATGGGAGTCTCGGTAGTTACCATTCGTAAGGATCTTGAGGTTTTAGAGGCAGATGGGCTCGTTACCAGGACTTATGGTGGGGTCATTTTGGGCGGCAATCCTCTTTTCGAAGAGTCGCCGGAGTTAAAGGCAGAGTATTCGCCGTTAATTCAGGAAGCCGCCAAGTTCATTGCTCCCGGACAAACTATTATGCTGGGAGGCGGGAAGAGTATCGTAGCATTGGCCGAATATTTAAAGAACTACGATAATAATCTAACGGTTATTACGGTCTCGATTGAAGTGGCAATGGCTTTGCTCAAAGCCCCCCATATCGATGTTATATTGACCGGCGGTATATTACGCTCCAGAACAATGACAATGCTCGGGCATTTGACCGAAAGGGTTATTCAAGAGATCTGCTTTGACTTATCTTTTTCCGAAGTTGACGGCATTGATCCGGATCATGGAATTACCAGTTCCAATATTGTTGAAGCAAGTACCGAAGCCGCATTATTGAAATTCAGCAATCATCCCATTATCCTAGCTGGCGCAGAAGTAATCGGGAAGACTGCCTCAGCTCCGATTTCTCCCCTTAAGCCGGGCATGACGGTAATTATTGATGGAAAACCGGAACACAATACTATTGTTCGATTGACGCAAAACGGCTTACATTTGATTCAAACCGGACTTTTCAGTAAGGCTGGTGTTTTACATGTGGATTGATCATCTCATCATCAGGTTAAACTCCAAGGTTAAGTGGAGACTCTCACAAAAAATAACCATTTTAATTGCATTATTACTCGTTTCTTTAGTTATAACCGGTATGGCTGCCATATATACTTTATCGGTTTTTAACGCCACATTTCAGAAAACGATGGACATCAACATCAAACGGACGATCATTGCATCTGAGATGAATGATGACTTGATGCGGTTTGATCGTCTGGTCGTGGAGTATATTCGTTCCCGTTACCAATCGGATCGGCATAAGATAGAAGTTGAGTTGTTCGAAATCAACCGCCATTTTAATGCAGCGATCCGAAAATTAAAACAGGTAAAGCAGGATTCAACCAACACAGCAATTCTCAGTGAGCTGGAACCAAGTTGGAATGAGTATGGCTATACGGTTCAAAAGGTTTTAATCCAAGTCCGCCGTAATGATATTGAAAATGCGATGGAGTTATGGGATGGTTGGGCTTCGGTTCGTTATCGCGACATTAAGTATTTGATCAAAGAAGTGATTCAATATAATTTGGAATTCGCTCAAAAATCAAAGCTTAAGGCGGCGCATCAGTTGCGTTCTACGCTTTGCTGGATTATTTTAATTTTGGCAACTGCTTCGCTGCTCTCTATTGCCTTGGGAATTATCATCATTCGGTATCTTCAGATCAGTTTACGAAATTTAATTTTAGCCAATGAGCGAGTTTCACAGGGGAATGTAACGGAAGGCCTTGATCTGGCCATTAGTTATAATCCCCAGGATGAATTGGCGGAATTGGCTGAAAGTAACCGTAAGGTTATGGAAAGCATTAAGAAGATGGTGGATGATGTTACGACTCTGACTGAGCGATATAGTCAGGTTGATGATGTAAAATTACCGGGTGATCCTGAAGATTCCCCAATTTCTAATTTGATTGATATGGATAAAACATTGGCCTTAATGAATGATTTGACGCAGTCATTGGAACATATTAAACATGAAATCGGACAGGATTTCAAATTAGGAAATGTCAAACTGGACCTGGAAGAAGCCCATCATCGGACGATGGCAGCCATCGCCAATTTTAATCGGGAAATTCAAAAGTTGCATATTGTACTTGAAAGCCTAGGGGCAATTCCCGATAAGGTCAAACAAATGGTTGACAAGCGCGGAGACATAGACTCTGTGCCGGCTGGTTTCAAATTGCAGGATTTTTCGAAACGTCTGGTAGAGATACCCACAACGATTATTAATACCATGGAAGTGGTACGATTCGGTCTGCTGGATCAGATCATGCTGCTTGATTCCAGAAACAACCCGGCTGATGGGGCTGAAGCCAATTCTTATTTTGTAAATCTGGCCAAAGCAATTAAGAATATCTTGAGACAAGCGGAAACGATTAGCATTGAAGCGCAACGCCTCCAACCCTCGCTGGGGCAGATTAAAGGTACTTTGGATTATCATGGATTATCCGCAGCGCAAGATGTTCCAGATAATCTTCAAGATAATAACGAGTATGAACTTTTATTGGCAAAGTTGGAATGGATTCTGGCAAGCTTTAATAAATAATCCAATATCCGCTCTTTCCTACACTTACGATGCAGACCCTGGGGAGGTTGTTGGCCGTGAAAAAATACCGATATTTCTTTTGCATGGTTATATTGGTCTGTTTGTTATTCAACGCAACCTACGCTACTGAAAAAAGAAAAATTGCTATTTTACCTCCCGGTACGACCAGCCCTTTCCATTCGGAGATCGCCAAGGGGGCCCAGGAACAAGGTGAGGATACGGGGTTCCGAATCGAGGTTCAAGCCCCCGAACGAGAGACTGACTTTAAGGGACAAGTTAAGCTGATGACTGATTTTATCGCCCAGAAAGTTAACGTCATCAGTGTGAATGCTATCGATGAAAATGCGATTCGGATTGCAATTAATGCCGCGACTAAGGCAAAAATACCGGTCTTTGTTCATAATAGCCTAACCCCTATCACTAATACCTCGGTAACAGAGTATATTGGCTATAATCAGCGGAATGGCGGCCGGGCTTGTGGTGAATATGCAGTTAAATTATTACGGGGCAGAGGTAAAGTATTTATAATCGAGGGTATTCCCGGCTTTCATCAAATTGAACGTTCCGGGGGATTTTTGGAAGTTATCGGGCGTTATTCCGGGATTAAAGTAGTCGGCAAAGACTTCGCGTTTTGGGAACGCGACCAGGCTACTGAAGTAACAACCCGCGCTTTACGCAAGAATCCAGATCTTGATTTGATTTTTGCAGATAGTGATGAAATGGAAATTGGCGCTGCTATTGCCGCCAGGAGCATGGGGCGTAAAATATATACCATTGGTATCGATGGTAATCCGATTACATTGGACAAGATTGAAGAGGGTTTCGTAACGGCCACTTTGGGAGTTTATCCGGATAAAATAGGAGCTCAAATTATAATCCAAGCCGAGAAATATCTAAAAGCTGAAAAAATTCCAGCTTTTCTTGAGACTCCGGCTGTGGTGGTCGACAAAAACAATTTAGAGGATTATAAAGCCGGGAAGCTTTGGACAGATCCTGTGGAAGGCAAAGCGGAAGAACTGAATCGCCGTTAGGATTGTTTGTTTTGAAATATATCGTAACAAGTAGAAACTAATAAGCGTTTTAAACTGGGGCCGCAGCGACGAGTTGTGCTGGGCCCTTTTTATTATGAGAACGATGGTTAACTAATTTTTAAAAAGATTTTAATATTCTTTTAAAGCGAAGAAGGATAATAAATGAAAGTATAGAAACTATCAATTACTTTCATCTGCTTTCTACTTTGTTTGATAAATTCCGTATAAATAACCCACCCGATCTATAAAATTTATGGAAATGTTTGGCTTACCAAGCATAGTCTTGATGGTTGGGCTATTGAAAAAATTTGAAAAGAGGTGATGGATAGGGCAAGAATAACTTTTGTAACAGCCACAAAAATAATTCGTAAACGATCTGTAATTTTTGTGACTAAAAATTTACTCTTGCGGCTGTGGAAAAGAAAGTGTTATCATTTCACTGGGCAAGGCCCAAGAAATAAAATTTATTGGAGGGATTTTTGTTGAAAAAAGTTTTAGTATTGGCAATGGTTTTAGTCGTATTATTAGTTGGTGTTGTTGTCAACGCAGCAAAACCGATCAATATCGGTTGCGTTATCTACAAGTTTGACGACACTTTCATGACCGGCGTTCGTATGAACATCGAATCCGCTGTGAAAGAAGTCAAAGGTGCTAAAGTTGATATCGTTGATGCACAAAACTCCCAGGCTACTTGCAATGACAAAGTTGACCTCTTCATCACCAAAAAAGTCACCGCAATGGCAATTAATCCAGTTGACCGTGCAGCTTGCGGTGTTATTATCGACAAAGCCAAAAAAGCTAATATTCCTTTAGTATTATTCAACCGTGAACCGTTCAAAGAAGATATGGCTAAATGGAACAAAGTTTACTATGTTGGCGCTATTGCCGAACAATCCGGTACCATGGAAGGCCAATTAGTTGTTGACTATTTCAAAGCCCATCCGACCAAAGACAACGTTATCCATTATGTAATGTTGAAAGGTGAACCCGGTCACCAAGATGCTGAACTTCGTACCAAGTTCTCCATCAAAGCTATTACCGATGCTGGTTTCAAAGTAGAAAAAGTTGCTGAAGATACCGGTATGTGGGATCGTGTTAAAGGTCAAGAGAAAATGGCTGCTTTCTTAGCCACCGGCAAACAAATCGATGTCGTATTGGCTAACAATGATGACATGGCTCTTGGCGCTATCGAAGCTTTAAAAGCCGCTGGTTATTTCAAAGGCGACAAATATATGCCGGTTGTTGGCGTTGACGCTACCGCTCCTGGTTGCCAAGCTCTTCAAGACGGCACCATGCTCGGAACTGTTTTAAATGATGCGAAGAACCAAGGCCGAGTTACTGCTAAACTGGCTATGGTATTAGCTCAAGGCAAGACCCCGACCGAAGCCAACATTGGTTTTAAAATCACTGATGGAAAATATGTTTGGGTTCCTTACAAACCGATCACCAAAGCTAATATCAAGGATGCTCAATAAGCTTTTCATCGCAATCTTTTAGAAAAGGCAGGGGAGCAGTCGTGCTTGATTTGCTCCCCTGTTTTCTAAGTATCGATAAGCTGGTTATGCAAATTCAGTTGTAAAATCAGGTTTTAGTTTTGGCCGTTTTTTCATAAAGATAAGTACTGATTATTGGTTAAGGGTCCTA
>DNPP01000077.1 GCA_003501365.1 Bacillota bacterium | reverse complement strand
TCGATTTGGAGGTCGATTCCGATGACATAAAAAGCTTTGGGATTAACCTGATATAATACGGAACGCCGGCCGCCTGTTGATTTGGCAATACCACAGGTCATTATCTTCGTTTCGCTTGCCAGTTCATTAATGAACGTCGCCACTGAAGTAGAACTGAGACCGAGACTGTCCGAAATCCCCGCTTTGGATATCGGACCGGAATTTTGAATTAACTTCATAATCGCCCGTTTATTATTCGTACGCATTATTTCTTGGTTGATGGCATTCTTCATACGGTGTCCTTTCAGCACTGGTAGCTACACTCTCAAAAACTTTTAGAAAAACTTTTAAAACAACTTTTAAGAAGTTAATATAAAATTTCAACTTGGAGTGCCAAAATCCTTTTTTAGTCGAATAGATATTTTAGAAATCTCGTATCTTTCCCAACCTTGATTTACTTAAAACTTGTTGCCCAATCATGTTTAAAAAATCTTTTCCCATAAATAGACAAGCTAAAATTGTCGGCCTTTCCTTCGATCAACTCATTTTGAATTTATATATTTTAATTGTATCGTCTACATTATTAAGTTGGAGGAAATTCAACAGTCGCTTTTTTATTATAGCGGTAATCTCCTGGCCTTTCGGTACTAACAACACCCCGGAGCGATCTGAAATATTCTCAGCCACTACCATTCCAATCAAAATTTCACCGGTTTTGATTTCATATACCGGATGATTTTCCTCAACCGGATTGAGATCGGCCTCCAGAGTATTCAAGACCATGGGATCATACCATTGCCAATGATTTTTCATTTGTTTCATAACTTGAAGTTCGCTCTTGGCTGTCGCTTGCTTCATCAAATCAAAATCCGAAGCCACCTTGATGAGTCTTGCAAGAAAAGGAATTTCTTCGCCTTTCAAATCATCTTTCGGAACTCCACCACCGTCATACTGCTTTTCTTGATAGCGAATCGCCTCGGCAACTCCTTCCAACCGAGGGATATTTTTTAACAAATTCCACCCAATGATTGGATATTCCTGATATATCGCTGTTTCAAATGAAGACAGTGGCTGTCCGATTATTCTTTTATGTAATATTGGCGATGGAACCGTTACACAACCAATTTGAGAAAGCATTGATGCGATCTCCACTTCCCATAAATTCTTCAACTGCAAACGAGAAGCGATCCGCTCGGCTAAGTTACGGATTCGACCAGCCCGGCTAAAGGCTTCGGGTCCTATAAGTTCTAAAATATCATTTAAAACTTGGATACTCCCATGTAAGGTCTGTTCCAATATTTCTTTTTCCGCTAATATCAGCCGATGTTGTTCAACTGCGGCATTTAACGCGTTGACGATTTCTTCAAAATTACAGGGTTTTAACAAAAAACGAAAAAGATTACCTTGATTCATGGCTGCTACCGACGCCTGCAAATCGGCCTGCCCGGTCAACATAATTCGTGCTGTATTCGGGAAAAGCTTCTTAACTTCAACTAAAAACTCAATTCCATCCATCCCCGGCATGCGATAGTCGGAAACCACAGCCGCGAAAGGTCCTTCTCTTTTCAAAAGCTCCAGCCCCTCCATTCCTCCATTAATGATTGCCAATCGAGGAAACTGATACCGCAAATTTCTTTGTAAACCAGCCAATAAATTGAAATCGTCATCCACTAAAAGAATTTTCTCTTGCATCCGGGCTTTCCTCCTCTAGGAGAATAATAATGGGATATTCGTTGTTCCATTAGGTTACTATCCGGTCCAAATCAAACCACTTTGGATCTAAGAGTTTTAATAGTTCTCCATCCAGCGGTAAATTATTATTTGTTTCCGCTAAAAGCTCTGCCCTCTGAATGGCTGTTCCCGCCAAAGAATTGGCCGTTTTTTTGGGCGCACAATGATGATGGGCAACGGCCCGAACAATATTCCCAGGCAAACCCCATAACCCTAATAAACATGCTCCTAATTCGGCATGAGTAGTACCTAATATTTGACGTTCGGCTTCACATAAATCGCACTGTTGCACTGCGACATAATTAGTTATTCTTTGATACAGCCCAGGAAACCCAAATAAAACTATTTTTCCGATATCATGCAACATGCCGCCGATGGCCGCCGCCGTCCTTTCATCCCCATCCGCTCCGGCACGTCCGGCGATCTCGGCAGCTAATTGTGCAACGCTAACACTATGCTTATTGATAACTTCCAGTGGAAATTTTTCCGGTAACGCCATATTTTCTTCCATAAAAAGAACATTTTTATCCAAAACAATTTTTTTGATGCTTTCTAATCCAATACGTTCAAATACTTGCTGAATAATTCCAATGGGTTGCGGCAAGCCTAAAAATTCCGAACTGACCAATTTTAGACTCAAAGCAAAAATCGCTATATCCCGATTGATGAGATGGCCGACTTTTTTTAACGAACTATCATAAATTTCCAATTCCCGGAGCAAATTCTCATATACATAATTGGAAACAGGTAAATCACTTATGCCGGCAGCCATTTTTTTTAAATTTTCATCCGGGACCAAATCCAAGGCATCCAATGTCTGAGAAATTGCTGCAATTACATTTTCGGTCGCACAGGGTTTGGCTAAAAAGCGGTGGGCCGGTCGAATCGATCGTAAAACCATTGCCGGATCGGAATATCCGGAAAAGATAATTCGGACAACCTGGGGAAATTTCCCCATCACAATTTGCAGCAGTTCCGCTCCATTCATGCCGGGCATTCGCATATCGGAGACAATCACATCAAAAGGTTGTTCATCCATAAGTCGCAATGCTTCCAGTCCGCTTCCGACAAATTGAAATTTCCATTCTGACGGTAATCCGTGAACCACCCGTTTAAACCCTTGAGTAATATTGAAATCATCGTCTACCAAAAGGACTCTTTTAGACATGTTACAATTCTCCAATCGGCAGACTCACTACAAAAGTAGTCCCTTTTCCCGGGTCGGAATCAACTGTAATCTCTCCTTGGTGCTTGTTGACAACAATATCGTGAACTATACTCAAACCTTGACCGGTTCCCTTCCCCACTTCCTTGGTTGTAAAAAAAGGATCAAAAATTTTATCCATTATATGATCAGTAATTCCTACCCCTGTATCATTGAAGTGAATCTGAACCCAATTTCCATTTTGGCTTGTTTTGATTAAAATCTTTTCCTTACGGGTGGCATCATTTTTAACAACCTCTTTAATAGCATCAGCTGCGTTAATAATCAGATTTAAGGCTACCTGGTTGATTTCATCCACTATACAGTTTACCAAAGGCAGGTTACGCTCAAAGTTGGTTTCCAAATCAGCCACATATTTCCATTCATTTCGGGAAATCGTAATCGTTCCTTCCAACGCTTTATTGATATCCGTGAGCATTTTCTCCCCTTGTCCGGGATGCGAAAAATCCTTCATGGCCAACATGATCTTGGTTACCCGTTCGTTTCCATCCAGGGACTGAGTAAGCGCCAAAGGGATTTCACTTAAAATATACTCCATGTCCTTGCTTTTCATGAAGGAATCAGTCTCCCCGCATAACTCCGGAAATAGATTACCGCTTTGATTAGCCTCCAACAATCGCGAATTTAGTATCAGCAGGTTTTGAATATCACCAAAAGATTTTTGAAAAAAACGGATATTATCTCCGATATATTGGGTTGGTGTATTGATTTCATGGGCGATTCCCGATGCCAATCGCCCGATGGATTCCATTTTCTGTGATAAAATTGCCTGAGCTTCCAATTTTTTACGGCTAGTGACGTCAACTCCAAATAAAAAAAACGCCGCCGGCGCATTCAGATTTACTTGAATCGGATTGATGGACAAACTAATCAACCCTTTATCGCCTCCGGGCCTAACATACCAGTAATCATCCAAGTTGGTTGAGGTCGTTTGTTTCCTAAACATAGCAATAGCGTGCAATAACCGGTCCCAATCCCAATGGATTCTGCATTCCCTAAACGGCAAACCAATCACTTCTGACTCCGGTATGGAAAATGCTTTTTCCGCGGCAGCATTCCATTGCATCACCAAGTCATTTCCAGATACACCGATCACGATTGAAGAAATGATGGACATTAGTTGCTGATTTTGCCTGCAAGTCTCTAAAGCCTTATTTTCCGCCTTTTGGCGTTCAATAACCTCTGCTTTTAGCAACTCATTTGTTCTCGTCAGTTCCATCGTCCGTTTTTCCACTCTGGATTCCAGTTCATCATAGGCTTGCCGCAAATCTGCTTCCTGTTGTTTAACTTTACGGTTTAATAAAATAATATTCCAGCATTCGTCAATTGCGGCAAATAATTTGGGGAAATGAACCGGCTTTAAAATATAGTGATTAATCCCAATATCAATGGCTTTTAAAAAATAATCCGTTTCATTATAGGCTGTAGTTATGATGATAGGAACTGCTTTATTACCGGTCTTAATCTCCTTTGCCATCGTTAACCCATCCATCACCGGCATCTGCAAATCCGTAATAATGATCTCCGGATGGTACTGGTTAAATAGCTCTAACCCTTCTTGGCCGTTTTGGGCTGTATAAACCATTGTAATTCGTCGTTGAAGCATTTCAACAATGGATTCTCTAATGCTCGCTTCATCTTCCACATAAAGCACTTTAATTTCGACTTTTTCCGTTTTCATTGTCTCTGTTTACCCGACTTTCAATTCAAAGTTCAACGGATGGAACATTCAATCCGGAATTCGGCTCCGCCTTCAATATTACGAACGGTCAAGCTTCCTCTCATATTCTTCTCAATAATCGCTTTGGACATATAGAGCCCGATACCCGTGCCTTTTCCAGGTTCTTTGGTCGTAAAATACGGTTCAAATATTTTAGAAATAATTTTGTCGGGAATCCCTCCTGCATTATCACAAATAATGACAACCGACTTCTCATTTTCAGGATAGGCGCGAATTTTTACCCAGCGCTTGAACTGATTTTTTTTCAAATGGGCATCTTTGGCATTATTTAAAATATTTAGCAAAACCTGTGAATATTCGTTGGGATACCCATGCAGAGCAATATCTTCTTCTACATTCAACTCCAATTGAATATTATTATTTTTAAAACTGGCCTCAATAAACGAAAGCGTTTTATCAAGGACCTCTTTGAGGGAATAGTTCTGTTTCTCTTTGTTTTGTTTAAAAAAATTGCGGAAATCGTCGATTGTTTGCGACATATATTGTATTATATCAGTGGCTTTGTTAACTTGATTTTGGAGATAATCCCGGGTGAGTTCACTGTATTCGTAAGCATCCAGCATGTTCTGAATGACAAGCCCGATTGCATTCAACGGCTGACGCCATTGATGGGCAATATTTCCGATCATTTCACCCATCGCAGCCAAACGGCCTTGCTGAATCAGCAGTAAATCTTTTTCGCGATTTTTAGCGACTTCGTTTTGAACAATGATTTCTAAATTGCGATTCATCTCTTCCAACTGCACTTGTTTTACACGAAGTTCTTCTGTAACTAGTTTTGGTATGGTGATATCGTTCATGGAGCCTGAAATTCCGGTTATTCGCCCATTACCATCCTTAACCGTCCCGGCAAAGACTTCCAGCCAACGGAATCCTCCTGATTTAGTGATAAACCGGCTGCTAATATCAATAATCTCAATCTCTTGTTGCATCAATTGGCAGAAAAGCCCTTTCATTTCAGTGAAATATTCACCAGGACATACATAGGACAATACATTTTTCCCTATGGCCTCTTCAATTGAAAAACCGGTTATATCATACCAGGCTGGGTTAAGAAAGCTCCAACTTCCATCCATATCAACCAAAAAAATTATTTCCGAAATATTCTGAACCACGGTTCTAAAAGGTTCTTGAATTTCCCAAGACTGATCTCTGTTTGACTTATGTTTTTTATTATTTACCATCTCGCTAGAATTAAATTGCTTTTTCACTTATTGCCACAATGGCTTGAGTTAAATCCTTCTTTAGATCTCGTTCAATAGGCTTAGGCAATAAAACGCCCTCCTTATATAAGACTTTTACGATTGGTCGAGCCGGAAAATTTTTGGTGACGTTCGTTACGACTCCCGTTTCGCCATTATTAAGATCAACGGTGCTGCCAATGGGAAAAGGCGCGATATTTTGCAAAAATACTGTTGTAATATACGGATCAAAGAGGGTTTTACTATTCTCCTGAATGTATTGGATTGTCTCATTAGGCAATAACCGCTTTCTATAACAACGATCCGAGGATAGAGCATCATATACGTCAGCTAAGGCTATAATCCGGGCAAATTCATGAATGGCCCCGTTTTTTAGTCCGCGAGGATAACCGGAACCGTCCATCCTTTCGTGATGCTGCCATACAGCATGCGCTGAAACGCTGGTAAAATCATTACATTTATGTAAAAGCTCATATCCAATTTGTGTATGCTTTTTTACAACTTCATATTCTCCCGGCGTAAGCTTTTCTTTTTTAGTCAAGATTTCCTTCGGTATGCCGGTTTTACCAATATCATGTAATAAAGCGCTCGTTCCTAATTGTATTAATTTGTAATAATTATAGCCGATGGCGATTCCGGTCATAATCGAAAGCACGCACACTGAAACACTATGAACAAAATGATAATCATCCGTAGATCGGATCTCAACCAAATTATAAATAACATTTCGGTTAGCGATCAATTCATCGATTAAACTATTAACTGTTTGTCTTATTCTTTCACTGTTAATCGCCCGACTTTGATATATATCCGTCAAAGTTTCTTTCACCGCTTTGGTTGCTTCATTTTTAATTTGGATTCTAATGACCTCGTCAACCATTATTTTGCCTAAGTGATGATCGGCAATATAAAGAATGGAAATTCCCATTTCCTTTAATCTCTCGATATACCGTTCAGTTAGCTTCATGCCTTCAGCCAATAAAACCGTTCCGTTTACCGAGTAAACCGCTCTTGCCAAGCACATATTTTCCTTGACGTTCTCGATTGAAAGCAACTTCATTCTTATCTACACTCCCGTCGGCACCGAAGATACTTCCAAAATTGTATGTGTTCAAATATATAGATATAGTGTTACTTTTCGGTTCCGATGTCTTTTTTACCAAAAAGTCTCCATTTTGGAAAGCTCGCATAGATATTATTTATTGGTTGGGTTATAATGGGAATTAGCGGCAGCCAACATAATTAAGTGGATAAATCTTATGTGAGGTCTTTAAATATATAAAACATCTCTTTTGCATTAAAAATATGTTAAAAAATATATCGAATTATTCCAAAGTCCTAAGTTTCTTTTGACGTTGCATTTTGCTTCATGATTGCCAATCAGATCTAGTCGACCCTTCATTACTCTTTTAAAGATTATATTAGATATCTAAATATTTGTCAACGGGGTTTAGATATATAAATGTATATTCCAATTGTAGCTGAAAGATTACGTTCTTTAAGAAATTTAAAGAAATTAACAATTCGAGAGGTTCAAGAATTTACCGGATTAACCGCCGGTAATATTAGTTGTTGGGAAAATGGACGATACTTGCCGAGTGCGGCTGCTCTTGTTTTGTTATCTGAACTATACGAAGTTTCTATCGATTGGATTTTAACCGGAACAGATAATAATCAGACCCCGCCCAAAGAAAAACTTGACCCGGAATTGGAAGTTATGCTGGAATATATGAAAGAGATGTGGCAATGCAGCAGAGACAGGCAAGGTTGGCTTAAGATTCAATTCAACGAAGCTTTCCCTAAATTCAAGGAATGGTTTAAAAAAAACAAGATAAAAATTAGTCGGGACTCTGGCTATCGGAGTTAACGGATGCCGCGCTCACGGTAGCATCCGAGTTTCCCTATGTTTCTCCATCCCTTTGTTTGCCTCTTGCAACAACTCTTCGAATGACTTCCTAAGAATCCCGCTCGCCTGTTTCTAAAGCCTCTCATAATGATCGCGCAACTCCCTATATCGTCGGCACACAGATTTCCGGTTTCATTTGGCCTGTATTCGATTTTTACTTCAGATCATCCAGCGTTCTTATTAAATTTCTCACCGGCACATATACTGAAGCCTTAAATAAAATAACACTACCGGGAATAATTGCCGCCTTAAAATACTCTTTTGCCTGCTTCACAGTTTCAAAATACTCCATTTTAGACTCGGGAACGCCTTCACTTTTTGCGCCTGTCAGATATTCCGTAGCCCATTTGCCTATCGCAATCAACTTCTCAAAGTTGATCCGCCCAAGCTGTTGTCCGATAATAAAGTGAACCTTTTGGGCATATTGTTTAATCTGTTCATCCGGTCTCTCAACGTCTCCCATCACTAACATAATCGGCCTGTTCTCCGTGAACTTTGGGATCTCTTCCAATAGTAATTGAGTAGAATCCGGATTGGCATTAAAATTATCATCAATTATAATTGTATCAAAGGGTCCGGCATATACTTTCAATCTTCCGGCCATCGGTTTGAAATCCGCCAAGCCTTGCCGTATATCTCTGGGGTCCATTCCCAACTCCACTCCAGTTAAAATGGCAGCAAGGGCATTGGCAACATTATATTTCCCCACGGTATTCATGGTACAATCAATTTTAACTTTCTTTCCCCTTTTTCCCCTTTTTGCCATTGCTACAAAATGAGTCCTAAATTCTTTATACATAATATCCTCAGCCCATATATCATAGTTTTCGGAGAATCCATATCGAAGCACTCGCCCTCCGTACTTGTGTACCGGAAACTTATTGCAATTATTATCTTCGCCGTTAATGATCAGCACACCGTTTGGATCAAGGAATTCCAAAATTTCGGCTTTCGCCTCAATAATTTTGTCAATTGAACCCAATGTAACATAATGCGCTCGTTGAATGGATGTCACAACAGCAATGGAAGGCTTGATAATACTTGAGCTAAAACGCATGTAACCCATACTCTTCATTCCTGTCTCCACAACCGCCGCCTGATGAAAATCCCTCAAGTCCAAAATATTCGAAGCAGCTCCAAAAGCAGTATTATAATTGGCATATCCCACTAGAGCGGGCATGCCGGCATTAAGAACTGATCCTATCATATCTTTGGTAGTCGTCTTTCCGGCGCTCCCAATAACCTGTATCAAAGGAACCTTAAATTTTGTACGATAAATCCTGGCCAATGCAATTTGAAACATAATCCAGTTGTCAACTTCGATAACTCCGATCCCGGTCTCTTTCCACCTTTCTACATCGAACCCGCACGGCTTATGTACTACAACGCCTGACGCATTGCACATCACCATTTTGTCTAATAAACTCGCTTCAGCGCTTTTAGGGGAACAGCAATAAAGGCAGTTTTCCTCAAGCTCATAGGGATCCCTTACCACATATTTTATAGGCTTGTTGCCCCAAGTCAGCACTTTTCCACCAGGTATGTCTTCAAGTTCCCGTATCAATATTCTTTCCATTTTCATCCCTTCTCCCGATTATATTTTATTAATAAAGTTGAAATAGTTTTACTAACTAATATAATAGTTT
>DNPP01000421.1:708-7059 GCA_003501365.1 Bacillota bacterium | reverse complement strand
AAAACTCATGAGCCGTTGGAAGAATTTCCATTTCCGGACTCCGGCTCAAAATGGGTCTTGATGAATTGTCTGAGCATTTGGATCCCAGCCTGGTCTAATTCGGCCGCATATTCAATGATTCCGATTGCTTGGGGAACCAGTTTCCGGACGGAATCAATCACCGCCCGGGAACTGATCAGGTATTCGATTCGGCCGAGCATTTGGTGGAAAGCTTCCCGATCGTCGGTGCCGCAATTTTCTACTTGGAGATGATGAATATCAGCCTTTTCAATGGCCTGTTTCATCTTTTCCGTATAAGCCTTGGTCATGCAGACAATCCCGACCCGGGTCCCGGCTGGAAGGGATCTGATTTTCATGAAGGTTTCCAGATAGGGGGCAGCCATGACTCCCAATACAGTTTTACGGAATGGTTCGAAAAAGGCCTTGACATCTTCTAAATGGGTAAAGTTGGTTACAATAAAATCAGCGTTTTTGGCCGTGGTTTCGTCGATTTTCTCCGTCATTTCATGAAGGAGGAAACCGGCAACCTCAATATTTAATTCCTTTTGGAGAACACTCCGATAGTGGTCCATATCCGGCTGGTTGCACTCAATCATCAAAGCTTTAAGACGTTTCAAAGGCTGATGAAGGCCCGGAGCCTCTAGCCCTAGAATGGTTTGATTAAAGACAACCGTAAATAGATCTTCCGGGGAAAAACCAAGTTGTTGGGTCCGTTCAATCATTTCTTGCGCTACTTCGAGCAAAGCTTGGTGATCTTGATGAGCAGAAGAAGGCAATTTCTCCGCAATATACGTACCTTGACCCTGTTTGGTCATGAGTAACCCCTCCTGTTCCAATGCTTTGTAGGCGGCAATCACCGTATTCCGGTTTATCTGCAGATAAATCCCCAAGTCTTTTGGAGTTGGAACCTGGCTGCCCGGTTGCAGCGCGCCGCTTAGAAAATAGAATTTAATTTGCTCTTTTAATTGTTGATAAATGGGAAACTCGGAACTTTTATTGATTTTGAATTCCATTTAAATCCTTTCAGTTCATGTGTCTCCGTGGTCTATTTTGAATTCGCCACAGAGACACGGAGAATATAATCCATTTTTTTGGGCGCCTCCGGCTCCCGGCATAGTATAGAGGTGTATTCCAGGATCATGGCTTCACGAAGAGCCTTTTCCGGGTAAAGCGGGTGAATGACCACCCAGTGGATGGTTACTTTCCATCCACTGGTATAATTTCCACAAAGGACTCCCAGAATCCTGTGCCGATACCACAGGATGTAAAGATCATTTATTTGGGCGAGAATTTTTTCCTCTGGCAGCATTTTACTGTCTGCATGCAGCAAACGCCAGATAGACCCAAGATCGGAAAGAGCGGCTTTTTCAAAACAGATGGTTTGATCATTCATGACGAATTCTCCTGAAAAAAGAATGTATATAGACAGATGTTTATTTCCGGATGCCGGTGCAGTTTGGACATACTTTACGGCAAATATAACATTTGATGCGCCATTCTCCGCCGTTGTGTTCTCCAAAAGCATAATTCCTGCATAATGGCTGGTTGATTGAAATGCCGTCCAGAGCTTTTACCGGACATGAATCCAGGCATAAGGTACAATTTTTGATACAACCTTCATAGGGGGCAATGGGGTCGGCCTCCAAATTTTCTCCAACAAATACTCCGCTTAACCAGATCATATTGCCGAATTGCTCATTAACCAAAAGCGTATTTTTGCCCATTTTGCCCAGTCCGGCCAGAACAGCCGCATGTTTTAATGAGATAATTCCTCGAAACTTGCCGCTCTCCGCATCCCATTCATCCGGACCGGTAGAATTCATTGGAATGGCCGTCATTTTGTGCTCCTCTAAATACTCCGATAACTTCACCGCCATTCGATTCATTTTGGTCTTCAATTCGTCGCGAACCGTGGTGTAGGGTACCGTCGATTTTCCATCAAGGGTGCTTTTAAGAAAACGGGATGCGAGAATAATCACGGATTTACAAGCGGGTAATACATCTGTGGGATGGAACCCCTTCGGAGCTTCCTGAAAACGGTCTACGGAAGCAATTCCGCATAAATCAGCCCCTAATTCGGAGGCTGTTTTTTTTATTGCGACAGTAGAAATCATAAGCGACATGATGAAACTCATCTCCTTGTCGGTTTTTAAATTTATAGTTTTCTAGTTAACTAGATAACTATATATTAAAGCGAGATAAATGGATTGTCAAGAAATATATGGAAAACTAGGTTGAACTATAAAATTGGTATAATCCCTTCACTCCGATCATATATTCTAATAGATATCAGAACCAGACAGGTATCGGAGAAAATGGGGGCGCCGGGATGAAAAATTATGAAATTAAGAGTGTTGGTCCGGCATCGGTCTTTAAACTTTATTTTGTCCTCGGGTTAATCCTCGGATTAATTCTCAGTTTGGTGTTGGTATTGGTCGGAGTGAGTTTAAATAGCATCGGTCTCCAATTAGGAACCACTAGTTTGCACAACATTGGCCTATTACAGGTCGGGGCGGTTATATTGGGCATAATCCTGGCTAGTTTGGCCTACGGGTTGTTGTTGGGGATTGTTGCGTGGATTGGCGCGGTCATTTATAATGCTTTTGCGGCACTGGTGGGCGGTATTACAGTAAAGATATCTGAGCGGGATTAAAAATTTTAGTTTATAACCGAAAACCAAGTTGCATATATTTTGTCATTTCCAGGAGCGCTCCTGGCTTTTTTTTGCCGTTTTACGACATTAAAACAAAGTTGGGATAACTAGTCGCCTATATTGGATTGGAGACTTCGGCCGGTAATTCCCAGTTCATATCATTTTATTACAAAACCTTATTCCGAAACAATTCATGAAACATAATATATGTAAGAAGACCCCCACAAAACTGCCGGCAGGTGATGCCGATGGGCAATGCTAACGCCAAAGGCGGATGCTGGGGCGGATGTTCTGGACCGTATGGATAATCATTATTATTTTATTTTGCCGCTGCTGCTGTTGTTGCGGTTCCATTTAATCGATTAATCCACCCACAAAACAACTGAGGATACCTCTTTATCAAGGGGTATCCTTTTCGATTGTTTTCTTTGACCCCAAAGGGATTGACGGATATCAAATGGATAAAAAATTGAAACATCTTGATTATATAATTTTCATCATATATACACAAAGTGAACACACAGAAGTCACATGAATTTAGTAAATAATAAAGTATATTGGTGAAATTATCTGAAAATAAAACTCGTTTGAGAATGAATTGGGAAATAAGCGGTAGGAGCGATTATCATGTCAATACTATCCAAAATCCAAAAGATTAATGTTATGCGGGAAAAAGGTGCAGGGACCTTGGATTTATTAAGGCTTATTGCTTCGATGGTTGAATGCGACCTTTATCTTACGGACAGCACCGGCAATATTATCGGTTCAAATATTGAAGAGAAACAATTCTTAACAGATGAATTTAAAGAGCGAATAATAGAATTAGGAAATACGTTAACCAATATTTCCTTATATGGAGGGTTCTTGAAAGATTCCCAATCGGCCAATGTAAAGCTAACGTTGATTCCGCTTAGAAACTCAAATATAATCAGGGGCCATCTTGTACTGGTTAAAGCCAGAGAACAACAATTTTCTGAGCAGGACCTTATATTAGCGGAGATTTTGGCATTGATCATCACTGGCAATGGACTTGAGGAAAAAGCCGACCGGGTAACCGAACATAGAACCCGGCAACCGGTAAATTTCGAAACTGCCTTAGGGTCATTGACTTTTTCAGAAATCAAAACCGTTCACGGGATAGTCGTTGAGTTAAATGGGATGTCGGGAGTACTTGTTATTGGTAAGTTTGCTACCAAAATTGGAGTGTCAAGATTGGTGATTATGAATGCTATCCGCAAATTGGAGAATGCAGAAGTGCTTTATTCCCGATCCATAGGGACGAAAGGAACCTATATCGAAATAAAGAACCCGGATATACTAAAAAGAGTGAAGGGAAACGGGTTTATATCATCAATTATACAATAAATACTCTTGATTATCGCTGTCCTCTTACGGATAAAGGGGAAAGATTTATCATTTACAGTTGGCGATTCTCGTTATATAATGATATCGAACATATATTCGACTTGCCATTGAAAGGAGCATAATGATCGAGGAAATTGGGGAATCCATTGATGTAGTAGCGGCCTTTTCGGCCGGGAAGATATCGCCGATTTTGTTTTCGTGGCGTCATCGAAGGTATATCAATCTAAAGGTAATAAGTATCTGGAGTGAGACCGAAGGGGATGCTAAGCAATTTCACATTTCAGTACTCACAGATAGCTCAAATCTGTATGAGCTGTGTTTTCGCACCCGGAATTTCCAGTGGACCCTGGCGAAGATTTATCATGAGTAATTGGGAGGGCCGTTTGATCTTGCATATTGACGCCGATGCTTTCTTCGCCAGTGTGGAGCAATCCTATAATCCGCTGTTGCGCGGGAAATCTGTGGTAGTATGTGGTCGGCCTATTGCCAAGGGGATTGTTACCGCCGCCTCCTATGAGGCTAAAAAGTTTGGAATCAAAGCTGGAATGCCGATCTTTGAAGCAAAGAAATTACTTCCGGGCGCAATTTATATTCCGGTCGATATCCCCAAGTACTTAGACTTTTCAACCAAACTACTAAAAATATATCTTCAGTATACTAAGATTTTGGAGCCTTACAGTATCGATGAAGTTTTTTTAGATCTTACCGGTCAATACCCTGATAGTGATCCGGAAAAATTAGCCCGGGCAATTAAGGCTCAAGTTAAAGCTGAATTAGGAGTTACGGTTTCGGTTGGGATCGGACCCAATAAGTTAATCGCCAAGATCGCTTCTGAATATCAAAAACCGGATGGACTATTTTTGGTGAACCCGAAAGAGGTTTTGACTTTTCTTGCCGCTCAGCCTGTCGAAAGTTGTCCGGGAATCGGGCCGAAAACTACCCAAGCTTTAAAGACTTTGAATGTTCGCACATTCGCGGACCTTATTGCTATTCCGGAAGGGAAACTTCGTTTGATGTTCGGAGTTAATGGTTTTAAACTTTACTTGGCAGCGCGCGGGATCGATGATTCGCCGGTAATCGCTCTGGATCAATTGCCGCTGGAGAAGAGTATGGGCCATGAAACAACCTTTCCCAATTGGATAAGTTCTCAGGAACAAATCGAGGGTATTCTTTGGGAGCTTTCATCAAAAGTCGCTTTTCGCTTACGGGAACGAAAATTGCTGGCCCAAGGTGTCCGCATTAAGATCAAGGCTAAAAGCCACGGCTCGACCAAACAGACATATGATAAGCGTTTTTCCGGACCCACTGCAGATGATGGCGAGATTGCTTATTTGGCAGTTCATTTATTTTTGATGCATTGGAACAGGAAAGCTGTCAAAGGAATTGGAGTAACAGCTTTTGCGCTGGTATCGATGGAATCCGTCGGCGAGCAGATGCATCTTTTTCCGCCCGACTCGGTAAAGGGTGAATTGATTCCCGCGATTGACTCAATTAAGCAAAAATACGGAGCAGGAATTATTACCCGGGGAACGAATTTGCTTGCGAGCAGAGCAAATGGAAAGCGAGGTAAAACTATTGGACCAGGGTCAAATGCTAATCGGAACTTGCGGCTTCTCATACAGTGATTGGAAGGGGGTACTTTATCCCCAAGCAATAAAACAAGGGGCAATGTTATCTTTTTATGCTTCTCAATTTAACGCTGTTGAACTAGATTTTACCTATTATGCGATACCCAATTACCGGAATATGGAGGCAATGGCACAAAGGACTCCCAAGAACTTTA
Organism: Bacillota bacterium; assembly: GCA_003501365.1. GTDB lineage: Bacteria > Bacillota > UBA4882 > UBA8346 > UBA8346 > UBA8346. The sequence goes on along the minus strand of DNPP01000421.1, from coordinate 1,258 downwards.
CTTTCAGCGTAAAAGCCCATCGCTCCATGACCCATGAGTTTTCGGGTGATCCTGAGCAAGATCGTAAGAATTTTCACAGCTTTGGGTTAGCGCTGGAGCCTTTGTTAGCCAATGGTAAACTTGGTTGCGTACTGGTTCAGTTTCCATGGGGTTTTAAATATACCGCCGTAAACCAATCTTATTTAGGTTTTGTCCGCGAAGAACTGGGGGATTTACCGGTTGTCGTCGAATTCCGTAATGTTGAATGGGTACGAGATGATGTTTTCATTAAGCTGGGACGCTTAAATCTCGGATTTTGTTGCGTGGATGAGCCGCAGTTGGAGGGGCTATTTCCGTCGCTTATCCACCCGACATCTTCTATCGGCTATCTCCGTTTTCATGGCCGGAATGCGGCTAAATGGTGGAATGCCAAGGAAGGTTGGGAGCGGTATGACTATCAATATTCCAAACAGGAATTAGAAGAATGGGCTCCGAAAATTTTAACGCTACAAAGCCAAACTCAGAAAACTTTTGTGCTTTTCAATAATCATCACGCTGGTCAGGCGGTTAT
>DNPP01000421.1:0-342 GCA_003501365.1 Bacillota bacterium | reverse complement strand
GATCGAAATAAAAATGGGGTTGACGAAGAGAAAGGTTTATGTTAAGATATGATTCCTGTCACTCGAAAGAGTGCAGCGTCAAACGTTGAAACTTGGTTGTAACAAAGAATTAAACGAAAGAGTGAAAACGGGGTTGACGAAGGGAATAATTTATGTTACAATATAACTCCTGTCGCTCGAAAGAGCACAGCGTCAAGACCATTAATCGAAATGCAACATGATTTGAAAAGAAGGAATCGAAAATGGTATTGACAAGAGGAATTGAATGTGTTAAAATATAATTCCTGTCGTTCACAAGAACACAGTGAAATTTTACAATTGAACCTTGAAAACTGAACAGTA
>DNPP01000259.1:5416-5766 GCA_003501365.1 Bacillota bacterium | reverse complement strand
TGGTGTTTTCCGATCTGACGAAACTGGATCTATTAAGTAATGCTATCCAGATAGCTGCCGGGGGGACGGAAGATCCCCGCATCCAGCGTTATCATGCCAAAAAGATAGAAATGGATACTCAGCCACTGATGCCGGTTTTTGCCGATGGTTTTTCATTGGGAGAAGGGCCATTATCCATCAGTGTACGTCGATGTGCCTTAACGGTTATTTCCGGTCGGGCGATAAACGCCGAGAAAAAGGATTTGAATGATATTGCCGCAGCGCCGGTTAATTCAGATGTAATGATTGAGAGATAACAGATGGATTTAAAGAGGAAAGTCCTTTCATGGAAAGATAATGACTGCATAGAA
>DNPP01000259.1:0-5089 GCA_003501365.1 Bacillota bacterium | reverse complement strand
TTTTCTTCCTGGTATCAGTGCCTTCAAATATCCGTAGCGCTCTTCTAAGGGGGCTTCGTGAACATCGCTACATGGCAAGTATGCTTATTTGCTTTGGTTTACTGGCGCTCTCATTATTATGGACCACCGGGCAGTCTATCGATGCCTGGGTTTTTTCCTACTTCAACCTCCGGGGAAAACATCCACTTTGGCTGGATCGGCTCATGCTGGGATTTACTCAACTTGGTAATGGCATTTTTGCCCTAGTAGTCGCGTTGGTTTTATTTTTTATGAATCGGTATCGCTTAGCCTATGAAATTATTTTGGGAACGTTAACATTATGGTTACTGGTAGAATTTTTTAAAACCATGGTTCATCGTTCCCGGCCTTTTGTTAAGGTGGCTGAGGCGCGCATTGTCGGTCCGTTTGAGCATAGGTGTTCTTTCCCCAGCGGCCATACCAGTCAGGTGTTTTTTATGGCGACTTTACTGTTTCAGTATTTTCATCCCCAGTTTTGGGTTGCCTTCATCTTGTTCGGCTTGGCGGCATTAGTCGCCATTACCCGCATGTATGTGGGAGCCCACTATCCCCGTGATGTCCTAGCCGGGTTCATTCTGGGAAGCGTGTGGAGTATTCTTGGGGTCATGGTAGATACCCATTTTTTGACAGCCATTCGTTAGTCGGTAATGGGGGCGCCAAAGGTTTTTCGGCGTATGAAAAGCTCTTCCTCGCTTCGAAAAATTAGCGCAAAATACAAAATATCGGTAAATAAAAAACAAAATATGGCAATGATTCAAATATAGGGATTGAGGGGTTGCTTTTTGGATTATTCACCGGGCAATTCGGCAATCATATTTTGATGGTCTAAGGAAGAATTAAACAGCTTAGTATATTGTAGACCCCATTGACACATGGATTGCAATATGGGGATGATGCTTTTCCCGGCATCAGTCAAACTATATTCAACCCTTGGCGGAATCTCGGTATACACATGGCGATGAACCAAACCATCCTCCTCCAACTCCCGCAATTGTTGGGTCAGCATTTTTTGAGTGACTTGCGGTATGCTTTTCCTCAGCTCACTGAAACGTAAGGTTTTTGAAGCTAAATGCCACAAAATCAAAGACTTCCACTTACCGCCAATCAAGTCGATGGTTAATTCCATCGAACACTGATACTGGTTATTTCGAAATTGAATCATTGCGAAGCATCTCCTAAGTAACTGCTTTATTTGCAATAGTTTCTTTTTGGATACTATAATACTAAAAAGTGGGTACTTGATATTTGTTTCCGTACTATCTATGATTATATCAAAAGTAATTGTTTTTGGGAAGTATGACTCCTTGGAGCCGAAAATTATAAGGAGTGATGGTTATGAAAGTAGTAGCTTTTAATGGTAGCCCTAGAGTTAATGGTAATACCGCCCAGGGTATTAAGATGGTTTTTAAAGAGTTGGAGAAAGAAGGCATTACTACGGAGCTGATCCAACTGGGCGGGCGCAAGGTCTTTGGTTGCTTGGCCTGTGGCAAGTGCTGGGATAAACAAGACCGGCGTTGCGTGCGGCAGGATGATGAGATAAATAGCTTTATCCAGAAAATTGAGGAGGCGGATGGAATCATTATCGGTTCGCCAACTTATTTCAGCAATGTCTCAACCGAAGTTAAAGCGCTCATTGACCGGGCCGGTTTTGTAAATAAAGCCAATGGCGGGAGCGTTTTGCGCGGTAAAGTTGGGGCGGCAGTTGTTTCAGTCCGCCGGGCCGGTTCGACCTTCACGTATTCCGCGATTAATTTCTTTTTTGGAATCGCTGAAATGATTATTCCGGGTTCCAGTTATTGGAATATGACTCTTTCATTGGAACCGGGCGATGTTCAAAAGGATGAAGAAGGCATCCAGACTTTTCAGACTTTGGGGAAAAACATGGCGAGATTATTAAAACAGCTCCATTCGTAAATGATGTTCCCGTTTTGACAGAATGATGGAGGATGATATCATGCCGATTTTACAGATAGAGCAAACCAAGTGTATACAATGCGGTGCTTGTGCCGCTGTTTGTCCTATAGCTGCGATAACTATTGGAGAGTCTGGACCGAAAGAAGAAGCCAATATTGAATTTTGTATTCACTGTGGGCATTGTGTGGCGGTTTGCCCAAATGCCGCCTTGGATAATCAGGAGAGCACACTTAAGAATCAGGTGAAAATCCAGAAGGAACTTTCCTGGGACGCCGAACAGGCTTCACAATTTTTACGTTCACGCCGCTCTATCCGGAATTACCGGCCGGAACAAGTCCCGAAGGAAAAGTTATTGCAATTGTTGGATGTCGCCAGATTTGCGCCGACTGGCGGCAATAGTCAAGGAATATCTTTCAGGGTCATCAGCGGACAGGAAAATCTACATAAATTGACTGCTGCCACCCTTGATTGGTTGCGACAAGAAGCCGGTTTTGGGAATACCGACCGGTTTATTCAGGCTTTTAATGAAGGAAAAGACCCAATCTTGCGCAATGCGCCACATCTGATAGTGGCACTTTGTTGCCGAGAATTCGCTGAAATTGGACGAAGCAATGCCGCATTTTCTCTGGCTTACGCCGAGCTTTTTGCACCGACTATCGGTTTGGGAACATGCTGGGCAGGATTCTTACAACACTGTGCTTTTAGTGGATATGCACCGTTACTTGGGGCTTTGAATCTCCCTGCCGATCTGACGGTAGCCGGAGCTTTAATGGTGGGATATCCTTTATTCCGGTATCACCGTTTAGTTGATCGAAATCCGCTGAAGGTTTCTTGGAATGAATGATGGAATCAAGTAAAAGGGAGGAAAGGAAAGACCATGGAATTTATAAATGTTATTGAGCGAAGGTATAGTGTTCGTTCTTATCGACCGGATCCGGTGGAGCCGGAAAAAATCCAACAGGTTCTCGAGACGGCAAGATTAGCGCCAACAGCCTGTAATCTACAGGAATTTAAAATTATTGTCATGAAAACGGCGAACCGTAGGGAGGAATTGAAGCGAATTTATCCCCGGGATTGGTTCAGTGAAGCCCCATATGTCCTCTGCGTTTGTTCTATCCCGGAGAAGTGCTGGGTGCGGAGGGATAATAAGAATTATTCCGATGTTGATGCCGCTATCGTCATGGATCATATTATTCTGGCTGCTACTTCATTGGACTTGGGTACTTGTTGGATCGGAGCCTTTGATGCACAGGCCGCCCGGGAAGTATTGGGATTGGATGATACAATGGAACCGGTGGTGTTCACGCCGCTTGGATATGTGCAGGGGGCGGTACCTAACCGGGTTAAAAAACCCCTTAGCGATTTGGTGATCAATTTAGATTAGTGGAGGTGAGGATTAATGAAGTTTATTGGGATCAACGGCAGTCCTCGAAAAAATATGAATACTGCAAAATTGATGAAAAGCGCGCTTGATGGTATCGAATCATGCGGACTGAAAACCAAATTGTACAATTTGTATGACTTGAATTATAAAGGTTGTTATAGTTGTTTCGCTTGCAAAAGGGAAAATAGCGGTTCTTATGGCAGGTGTGTCATCAATGACGACCTTAAACCGATTTTTGAAGAAATTGATACGGCTGACGGTTTATTGGTGGGTTCACCGGTTTATTATGGCGATGTAACCGGACAAATGAGGGCTTTTCTTGAACGGCTTATGTTTCAGTATATGCTATATACCAAACCGCCCAAAACCTTGCGGAAAAAGCGTCTGAAAATCGGATTGATTTATACAATGAACATTGATGAAACGTTATTAAACAAAGTTCTTTAAAAACTCACCTGGGAAATACGGAGTCCGCCATGAACAGGACTTTGGGAGATGTTTCAACATTTCACAGCTTCAGTACCAATCAGTTGGAGAACTATGACAATGTCGAATACAGCTATTTTGATGTGAACGAGCGGCTGAAAAATTATCAAGAAAAATTTCCACTGGAGATTGAGAAAGCATTTAATTTTGGAAAGACCCTGGGAACATAAAGTTCAAACCCCGCGCGTTTTTGAGGATTATAAAAGGGTGGTATGAAATGGATGCTTTTGAAGCTATTCACGAACGGCGTTCGGTGCGTCGTTTTAAACCGGATCCGGTGACTCGGGAAGACATTATGCAGATAGTGGATGCCGCCAATTGGGCCCCTTCGGCCATGAACCGGCAACCTTGGGAATTTATCGCCGTGAGCGGGGAGTACTTGCAGAAAATGGGTCAAAGTTTCAAAACGGTTATCGAGCCGCATCTCAAAGAATGGGATGATAAACCCGATGACGGATCTTCTTTATCAAGAGAGGGATTTCTTCAATTTGCAGCTAACTATGGTAATGCGCCGGTTGTTCTGGTTGTTTTGACCAAAGCCGAAGGGGAACCGCGGCTTCACACCGCTGATCTGGAGAGCGCCAGTGCCGCAATGGAGAATTTGTTACTGGCCGCAACGGCTTTGGGACTGGGAACCTGCTGGATGACGGGACCGTTGCTGGATAGTGAATATCTCCGCCGCTTGCTGGCGATTCCCGATGATAAAACGATCGTGGCTCTAACCCCTTTGGGTTATCCGGCGGTTGTGCCAAAGGCGCCCAAACGTTTTGATCCGGAATTGACCCAAAAAATACGGTGGGTGGGTAATTTGCCGGAATTTGGAGGAGTTAAACCCGATGGAGCTTAAATTAAGCAATATTTGTGAAATTGTGCATGAATATGTGGAAACCAGTCCTTTAAACCGAGTAGCTGAACTTAATGATTTGAAACTGTTTGATAGCCCATTGGTCGAAGTGGCCGCTGCAAGCGATCCCCTTTTTGACGATTTAAAAAAACCGTCCATTGTTGGACCGGATCACTTGTCGCCTCGTGAATGGCTGTCTGGTGCAAAAACGGTCATCTCGTATTTTTTGCCTTTTACGTCCAGAGTTCGAAAAGCAAATCGAATTTCAGGGCTTCCTGCCATTGAGTGGTTGTATGGCCGGATTGAAGGGGAACAATTCAATCGTTCTTTAAGCGGCTACTTGGTTGACTATTTGCGGGATAATGGTTATCAGGCTGTTGCACCAAGCAGTGATCCGCGTTTTGCTGTCAAAGATCGCCGCAGCAACTGGTCGGAACGGCATG
>DNPP01000091.1:3347-4223 GCA_003501365.1 Bacillota bacterium | reverse complement strand
TCAAGCCAAATATACATCATAGTATCCTTAGCTTTTCCGGTTTCAATCCGTACTTTGTTACGTAACATAAAAAAGCCCCGAGCCAACCAAAGCAACCCCGTCCCTATCAGCGGCCATTCGATTTGGTAGTCATTGGCCGCAGTTACCGGTTTCCCTTTTAATGGAATTTACATCTTTCTTCGAAGGGCCCCCTTGCTATCGCTGATAGCTTTTTTTATCGAGCAAGAGATTGATGTACAGGCCAAGCATTACAAAAATACCGCCTATTAGATTGCGTTGGGAAAACCCTTGGGAAAGTAAAGCATCCAATACAAGTCCCGTGAAAATTTGCCCCCCGAAAAGTATCAGTGTCATCTGAAAAGCCGAGATTTTAGGGGTTGCGATATTGGACAGCATGACTACAAAAAACCCGATAACTCCGCCCCCATATATCCAAAGATTCCATGAAATTTTTGTGGGCATGGATAAGCCTGTCCGACCGGCTATCAAAAATACCATACAGGCCACGAGGAGTCCGATGACATAGTTATACCATGTACTCCCGATGGCGCTGGTTTTTTCCGACAGCCTTGCATTAATACTGCGGGAAATCACTATGGATACTCCGGTTAGTAAACTGAGGACCACAGGAAGCAGCCGGAATACCAAGCCGGAAAGTAAATAAATAACTCCCAATGCCGAAAGCAAAAGTCCCCCAAGTTTTCCCTTATTGAATTTTCTTATCGGCATACCCAAAAGGCCGAATTGATCGATCACAAGCGCAGTCACTGTTTGACCAAGCAAGCCAAGTGCCACAATCGCTGAAATGCTAATTTTACCAAAAGCAAAATTATTAAATAGAGTTGTAGCCACGCCGATTGCGCCACCGAGAAATAA
>DNPP01000091.1:0-3079 GCA_003501365.1 Bacillota bacterium | reverse complement strand
GCCCAGGGCAGCTTGAGGGCTGAGAGAACTCGCTCTTTCTTATACGCTGCAATACCGGACACCAGTATCAAACCCACAATATGGATGATTACAGTAGCACTGTATATATCATATTCGGCTGTCAATTCCCCATTTGCCACCACCATAACCGCAATCAATACGGCAGTCAAAACTGAAAAAAAATAATACATAAACGCCTTTCTCCTTACACACTTTTCTTAATTATACCGGTTTGGAATTGACAAATAATATGCCATATGTCATATTAACTAAAATGAGGGGTGGTTTATTTTGAAAGAGATACAATTCACATCACATCAGACCAGGCTTTTGGAGGAGTACCAAATACCATTGGATGGACTTCAAGGTGTCAAGGCATTGGAATATGAAAAGGGCGAATTTATCTGCATTGAAGGACTACCCATTCTTCATTTGTTGTTTGTTTTTGAAGGGAAGGCCAAAGTCTGTTTTCAGACTGAGAACGGCAAAAGTCTTTTACTTTGTTTTTATCATACTGGCGGCATGATAGGGGAGATTGAGCTGATGATGAGTGACCCCATAGCAAAAACAAGTATCCAGGCTATATCAGCAGTTAAGTGTATCGGATTGCCCCTGACCCAAAACCGTGAGCGGCTTTTATCCAATACGGCTTTTCTCCATTTCATCGGTACCACGCTTGCACGTAAACTGGACCGCTGCAGCCGGAACAGCGCGCATATCATTTTGGATACTTTGCAAGCCAGACTTTCCTCCTACATTGAGATTACAAATCGCCAAGGGGTTTTTCGAGACAAATTGACCGATGTAGCGGAATTGCTTGGCACCAGTTACCGCCATCTGTTACGGGTACTGGAAAAATTATGTGTACAAGGCGTTTTGGAAAAACAAGCACCCGGATATTTTATTGTTGATTACGCTGCTTTGAGGAAAAATGGCAGGGGCTTTTACGAACCGGTAGAAAAGAAAGGATGGGGTTAATTCTTCGCCCTTTTCTCGCTCATCTTCATATTAATAAAGTTAAGGAAATACAAATAATACGGCAATCAAGTTGTTGTTTATTTCAAATCAGCTAGACTACTGCCCCCTATTAGTACATCCTCCCGCAGAATCCTCTGCACTTTTTCAGGTTCTTCAAATATAGGACTGTGAGCCGACTTCCTAAATGTATAAAATCCTTTTACCGGGGCCTTAAGTTTACCGAAATATTCCCTTGCCAGAGTGTAGTTGCAAGTGTAATCATAGACACCATCAAAAAAATAGACGGGGATATCAAGCTTTGGAACTTGTTTAGCAAGATCCGTAGCCATCACCGTATTCCACAAGATACTGACGCCGGATGAGATTTTGGCGCGCCACATATTAAACTTTTCACTGAATGTGTATTCTCGGCTTTGCAAAGATTCTAAAAAGATTCCGCCGATCACAGATCTCATGTCATGGAGCGTACCAACGCCTAGACTGTGCATTGCTTGATCACGTATTGCAAGGTAGGGATCCGGTACGCCATTCGTCATCGTGACTGGTGCTGCCTCAAGTTTTCGTACCATTTTGGTGTTTCCATTCTCCTTAAACTGTCTAAGCATAAAGTCATACGCCAATTTCTCGGATTTGAGCTGATTCGACATCTGCGCCACTCCGATGTAGGCGTAGTACAGCTCCGGGGCCCGTGCGGCCGCTTGGATGCCAATAAATGTTCCCCCGGAATGGCCCATAAGGTAGATCTTCTCTTTACCAAAGCGATGACGCAAGTAATTTGTCACCTCCAGCGTATCAGACACCAATTGACCCAGTGTCGCTGTCTGCGATGGCATGGCGGCATTGTAAGAGATTCCGGAGCCGCGCTGTTCCCACCAGCATACGGTGAAATAGTCTTCAAGACCGGTAGGGTATTTCTCCGTAAGAAAGTAGTCAGGCATACCTCCGTGAAGGTAAAGCAGAACCGGCCTCGTTCGATCTTTGCCCTTGATAATCATGCCTTGTTTCACACCGTTGATGTCGACATAAATTTTTTCGGAAATACTGCCGGAAAGTGGTTGTCCGTTCTTATCCATGAAGGGTCTCGGTTTCCCGGGATAACTCCAAACTAGTAATACGCCCATAAGACTGATTAGGCAAACCATTAATATCGCAAGTATCACCAAAATAAGGCCTCCTGCTTTTCGTGCCAGTAATTGAGCAGAAAGGGAGCTCAAATTATTTCCTGTCATGCTATTTCCTCCAAATAATATCTTCAATCTTTAATTCCCAATCTTCATCGTAATAAACATTTTTCATTGTGGCAATGGCCGCAAGGCCATGGACCGTCGCCCACATTGAAATAATAGCATCTTTTCGTTTTGCTTCCGGGAACCCGCTTTCCCCCAATACAGGCCATGCTATCGTCTTAAAAAGTTCAAACGGCGGAAAATTATTGGTTACATCGTTTTTCATTGATAGATTAATTGCTACACCCGACTGGGAGAATAAAAAAGTAAAATACTGAGGATGCTGAATAAAAAACATTACATAACTTTTGCCCATTTGAACCAGTATGACGGGATCGTTTTGATTGGGGCAGGATTGAATCGTTTTCATCAATATATTCATAAATTGTTCAATCACATAATCCCGCATCGCTTTCAATAAGTCTTCCTTATTTCTAAAATGGCTGTAAGGCGCCGCTTGACTGACGCCGCACAATGCCGCAACTTTCCTTAACGAGAATTGTTTAGCACCTTCTTGATTAATAAGTTCAATCCCATTTTCGATGAGTGAATTTTTCAAATCCCCATGATGATATAGATTATCAGCCATTTTTTTGCTCCATTAATCTTAACGATGTTAAGATTATATCAAAAGATCTTAACATTGTAAAGATTGTTTTTGTGATCTACGATACAGTACCCCCCGCTGATTCGGTTCATAGGATGTTAGATAGCAGAATGTGAATGAAAGCGAGGAGTTCTAATGCCTAATCCACTCGATCCAAGATCGATTCCGAAGTATGTAGATCAATTAGTTATCCCGCCTATATTTGAGCCTGCTGTGAGCAAGGACTCAACCACCGGTGATGTTAAAAGTCATGATTATCAAGTAACGG
>DNPP01000296.1:3881-4354 GCA_003501365.1 Bacillota bacterium | reverse complement strand
TAATAGAGTAGTTTTATTAAATTTCTAGAATGCTGATATTTATTGACCCCTTTGAAAGAGAAAAAACCGCCGATCAGGGATGTCGGCGGACGCGGCTTCTTTACAAGGACGTAAAACAGCCGTCGGCGAATTAGAAAAGCCCAGAAGACGCTGACACGAGGTCGGCGGCAACCCAATCAAAAACTCCGACTCCGGCAATCGGATGGCCGGAGATATGAAGGAGAGACCGGGAAACATGGGTTCCCGGCGACTTTTTGCCTACTTTTTGGTCGCTCAAAAAGTAGGACGGCCGATGGAATCCGTGGACCATAATTGAGCGCTATTAGATTTTAGACCGCCAATATCGTTATTTCAAAATCATATGCCCAACGCCTTTACAGCTTGTTTCGAACTGATGGGATGACATTTTTGATCGCTCAAAAAGACCTCCATCGGCGGAAGCCGTGGACCATAAAAATAGTCATTCATTGATC
>DNPP01000296.1:0-3575 GCA_003501365.1 Bacillota bacterium | reverse complement strand
CATCATCCGTATTGTTTTTATTTCAAATTTCTCTCTTCACAATTTAAAAGTTACTCAGCCGGTGGAAGCCGTGGGCCACAGTTTTGAACTATTAGATTCTAGACCCATATACCGGTTTCTTAAGAGTCCTCTTTTATTTACCATTATTTTCTGTTCTGCGATATCCCATTAGGAGTTTCTCTCAAACTTTTATAATCCTTTAGGCATTAAAAGTAAAATAAAATCTATCTTATTTTATTTTTCAGCCATAAAGTAAAATAAGAAAAAATATAATTCACTTTTTCTAATAAATACAACCTATTCTAATCGTGATTAAACAATCCAACATACTCTGTAAAGCCAAAAACCCGGTTCCTGCGTTGACCGGTAATCTCATGGAGGATCTCTAGGACTACAAACTCCCCGATAAGTATATTGGCAGACTTATGGGTGATTTTTAGAAACTCTGCAACCTCATTAACTGTCACTACCGGTTTACCATACAAATACTGCATCAAGAGACGCCCGTTTTCCGCCCGCCGGTTTAGAGTGACAATCTTGGCATCAATGCGGTTTTTTAATGCCAAAATTTCTTTAAATGTGCGTTTCCCTTTTTCAGCGGTTTCAATAATGGCATTTAAGAAAAACTTAATCCAATGAGCAAGATCGTTAGATACCCTTACTCGGGATAACGCATCGTAATAAGAGACCCGGCGCCTTTCAAAAAAATCAGAGAGATATAAAGAAGGTTTTGTCAACAGGCCAAAACTGACTAAATATAAAGTGATCAAAAGCCGGCCGATCCGTCCATTACCATCTAGAAACGGATGAATCGTCTCAAACTGATAATGACTGATAGCCACTTTGATAAGGTGTGGTACTTCGACATTTTGATCATGCCAAAAGTTCTCCAAATCACTGATTAACTCAGTAACTTCCTCGTAATAAGGGGGAATGTATACAGCGTCTGAAAGATTGGAACCCCCAATCCAGTTTTGGCTTTGTCGAAATTCTCCAGGATTTTTATGTTCACCACGAACATTCTCCATCAGGATTGCATGAGTTTCCCGCAATAAGCGGCCTGATAAAGGCAATTTCTCCAGTTCAGAGATCGCGTAGTTATTGCATGAATGTAATTATGGACTTCCTGCCAATCATCACGCTTCTCGGGCGAAACGTCCTCTTTATTCATCAATGCTTCGTCGATCTCTGTCCGGGTTCCCTCAATACGGCTCGAAGTATTAGCTTCTTTGACAATATGCATTTGGATAAAAAGATCCACATCCGGTACGATCAATGTAAACGCATTCAATTCACCTAAAGCTTTAGTAGCCTTCTCCAAAAGTACATTAATGGTAGAATCGTCCCAAACCCAATTATGGTTTACCCTTGATGGGCTAAAGCTTTTATACTGATACTGTTGTTTATAAACGCCGGATTTAAATTCTTTAAGGTCCATTCATTCACCTCCCGAGGATGGTCTGATACAACTCAGCCATCCCGGTTTGAGACATTCAAACCGTTTCATTTTCCAGCCGGACATCAATCCGGGTCCGCCCATCTTCCGTTTGATAAATCAAAATATTCGAGTAATGTTCTGGAGAATTTTTGCTCATAGGAAGCCCTCCTTGGTCTTCTCTATTCTGATTCCAAACAATTCACTTAATTTAAACAAAAATACACACCAAAAACCACCGGCCCAAACGAACCCTTTTTGTGCCCTGGTTTTACATTGCCCAATCCAAATTGCATTCAATGTATAATTATTTGATATGGCGTAACTTAGTATAAAATTTCTCAATTATTTCCATTATAACATAAATCAAGCATAAAGAGAAAATGGATAAGCCAAAAAAGGATAGCGAAAGGAAACCCGCAGGAAAAGGGGAAAGGATAAAAAAGTTTTGAGTTCAATCTCCTAGTTTTTTCAATTCATTCGTAACTGATTGTAAAAACCATGCCGAACACTAACCCCAAAACAATCAAATCCCTGAAATAAAAAATCGCCGCCGGCTTTTTTAAAGCCGAGGACGGCCAAAAGACTTTACGAGATTTATACCGCCCGGGGCTATGGCCTACAGTATGAAACTGGATAAACTACTCAACCGGTATCAAAAAATAGACCGGGGTTCACTGTCTGCTACAAAACCCTCGCATTAAAAAATTCACAGGGATAAATCGGGTTCTTTCAATATCCTAAAACCTCAGGCAGTGAATTATTCACTCTTCTACTGGAATGATTGAAAGATAGATAAGGGAAAGATAAGCCAAAATAAATAACCCTCCGAAGAGGGCCTTTAAAAGGGAAGGAGTAATGAAAAAAAGTACAATTACAATATACCATTTTTATATATCCAAAAAGTATCAGCAAAATTAAAAAAAAGTAAAAAAAATAAATAATAGCGGCCCTTGATTTCCAAAGGTCGCCTCCTTACTCCCTCCCAGCAACGGCTGGGTTCGAAGTATAATAATTCCTCATTTTATATGGAAGTTCCTGCTAATTATAAAAATATTTAATAAACCGATTTCACACTTCAAACTTCAAACTTCACCCTTCTCACCAAACTTTAAAAAAATTGACTATCCCTTTAGCTCAGGACTATAAAAGGGCTAAACATTTTAACTGGAGAGAATCACTAGCAAGGAACGCGAACGCGGCCAAAAATGCAAAGAAAAGATCTTTTTCCACCATGAAGGACATGAAGAACATGAAGAATTAGAGCGAAGCTCTACTAAAAAACTTCATGACCTTCCTGCTCTTCATGGTAAAAATATTTAAATGTTTTCCTGAGTAAATGGGATAGTCAACTTAAAAAATTTAAACCTACAAAAAAACCTGCAGCCTATGCTACAGGTTTAAAATGTTAATTTTGGTGGACCACCGGGGACTCGAACCCCGGGCCCGCTGATTAAGATTCAGCTAAATGTCTTCTGATTGATTCCGATTATTCTTCTGTTCAAGTTCAAAAACAGCAACCGCTTGTTGTAAATTATTGGCAATATGATTTAAATTCTCGGCCAACGCTGCTACTTGTTGGGCCGAAGCGCTTTGTTCCTCAGTGGTCGCTGAAACTTCTTCCGTACTGGATAAGCTCTCGTCACTTATGGCTGCAATATCAGTAATTTTTTCCATCACCCTGCTATTATGTTCTGCCATCATACGGGTGGATTGAGCTACTGTATCGATTTGAACCAAATTGTCATTTAATGATTGCGTAATCGTTTCAAAAGTGCCGGCAGTCTGAGAAGTAAGGTTCTTACCATTTTCAGCTCTGGTTATTCCCTTTTGCATCGCCTGTACTGCTTGATCCATACGTCCCTTAATATTAGCCGTCAAATTATTAATTAATTTGGTAGCTTCTTTGGACTGCTCAGCAAGTTTACCGGTTTCCAGGGCGACAACCGCGAACCCTTTGCCATGTTCACCGGCGCGGGCTGCTTCAATAGAAGCATTTAAAGCCAATAAACTGGTTTGTTCGGCTATACCGTTAATCACGGATATCATTTTATTGATCTCATCGGTTGCTTTACTTAGTTCGCTAATTACCTCATCAATTTGTTTCGTTGAAATATATAGTTCTTGAATTTCATCCGCA
>DNPP01000392.1:1067-3324 GCA_003501365.1 Bacillota bacterium | reverse complement strand
GCCGGGGATGGCAAAGAACCGGTTGCTCCCTGCGGGATCTGTCGGCAATTCTTATCCGAGTTTGGTCTTGATTTGGTTTTGATATTGATAAATCTAGAAGGGAAAAGATTTGAAACTAGTTTAAATCAGTATTTACCGGGAGCGTTCGGACCAGCCAATCTTAATTAATGAATTAAGTATGAGCAAATTGTTTGCCGGAATGATTATTAATTTTTTTTAAGGTGGAAACTATATGGATATAGCAATACCGGTCATAAGTGTCGAGATCGTTACCACAGTCGATGATGATTTGCGTGAAACCTTGTTAAGTATTGATGAGGAGGCCTTCGGTTCCGCCAGCTTAAACGAATGGTCGCTGCCGCCTTTTTTGCATTACGGGCGGGTATATTTAGCCAGATTTAATGGGAAACCAGCCGGTATCGCCCAGCTGATGAGGGATTGGCGGGATCTGGAGCTCGTTTATTTATATGGATATGCGGTTGCGGTTGATTATCAAGGATATCAGGTAGGAACGACACTTTTGCGACATATTTTTGAAGCCCTGCCTCGGGCTGGTTTTAAAAGGTTACAATTGACAGTTCATCCGGAGAATCTTGCCGCGATGCATATTTATGAGGATAAATTTCGTATGCAGCGGATCAGTTTTTTGAAGGACTATTACGGCCCCGGTGAAGATCGTTGGTTACTGGAGTGGAATTGGGAGAAATCATGATGAACAAGTTTAAATCGGGTTTTGTAGCTTTGGTCGGCCGTCCTAATGTAGGAAAGTCAAGTCTGTTGAATTCTTTTATCGGACAAAAGATTACGATTACTTCGGAAAAGCCTCAAACTACCCGTAATCAATTGCGGGGTATTTTAACCACCGATGATTATCAGGTGGTTTGGATTGATACTCCCGGGTTGCACAAATCGTTACATCAGTTGGGGGATCAAATGAATCGCGCCGCCAAATCTGTTTTATCCGACGTAGATGTGGTATTATGGGTCTTGGATGCCGGCGCCGGACTTACGGCTGCCGATCAGAAGGTAGCCGCACTACTCAAGGATATCAAAGTTCCATTACTGGTGGTGTGGAATAAAAACGACTTGATAACTCCGGAGACCATACTCCCGGAGCTTCCTATGCTTATCCCTAACCCTATCCAGCGGTTTGATAAACAATTTCGGGTTTCGGCTCAAACCGGCCAAGGCCTGGATGAGCTGTTAGCCGAGGTGGTTGATGAATTGCCGAATGGGCCGGCTTTTTACCCTCCCGATCAACTGACCGATCATCCGGAACGGTATATTGCGGGAGAATTTTTGCGGGAACAAGTTTTGCGTTTTACTGAGGATGAAGTCCCGCATTCGATTGCCGTGCAAGTGGAAGAGATGAAGGAACGAAGCAACGGCCGGATATATATTAATGCCACGATTTATGTTGAACGGGACTCCCAGAAGGGGATCATCATTGGCGCCAAAGGGGAACGTCTTAAAAATATCGGACAAGCCGCTCGTGAAAATCTGGAACGCTTGTTGGATGCCCCGGTTTATTTAAGTTTGTGGGTAAAAGTCCGTAAAAACTGGCGCAATAGTGAAGTATTTTTAAAAGAGTTCGGGTATTGGGAGGAACGGCCGAAGTAAATGATGGTGTATGCTTATTCAGACCTAACCCTTGCCCTTCCCCTTACGAAGCATATTACGAAGGTTGGTTCAAGTGGAAGGGTAACCCTAGCCTTTGCAGGCCTTTTAAAATTAAGCTCTGTTTTCATTAATGGTTGAGCCAAGACATCCATTGACCACCCCATGAAGGTCATGAAGAAATAAAAAATCTTTAATGGAAATAACTTTATGTTCTTCATGGTCAATAATAGAAACTTGGTTGAATGTAAATGGAGATACCCAATCACCATTCTTAAGAACATAGCCTAAAATTAAATTGTTCCACAAAATTGTTTTTAGATGACAAAGATTTCAGGTTACCCTTCCACCTGAAACTCCAATTGGAACAGCTTCACGGGGGAAGGGCGAGGGTTAGGTCGGATTTCAGCCCAAAGATTTTAATCCAGGAGCACACCATGAGGAAGTTCATTTTTATCAACATGATATGGATATTTATTGCATTGCTCCAGCCGGCTGCAGTTGCCGGAGCGGATGCACAGTTTGTCAAAGTTGGACTGGCGACGGATGAAAGTCAAATTATTTTAAATGTAGCCGATGCGGCGGGAATTTTGGATTTATCAAGCCCCGAGCCGCAGAGCCTTCCGATTAGCGGTGTCGG
>DNPP01000392.1:0-723 GCA_003501365.1 Bacillota bacterium | reverse complement strand
TGCTGATTTTACCCGGTGAGACTCTTTTAAGCTGGAATGCTCACCATTATCGCGGCGGGTTTATAATTGCCGCCAAGAATAGCCGGGTCACTCTGATTAATTATCTGCTGCTGGATGATTACTTAAAGGGAGTAGTGCCGCGGGAAGTGATGGCAGACTGGCCGCTTGCCGTCCTAAAAGCCCAGGCGATCGCCGCCCGTACTTTTGCGATTGCGTCCCTAAAGAGACACGCTGCGGATGGTTTTGATCTTTGTCCCAGTGATCATTGCCAGGTTTATGGGGGAGCGGATGCCGAGAAACCAAACAGCGATCTGGCCGTGACCGCCACCAGCGGAGAAGTGATGACTTACCGGGGCAGGATTATCTCGGCTTTGTATCATTCGTCCTCGGGAGGTTTTACACTGGATGCCGCCGATGTATGGAACCAAGGCGCTCCTTATTTAAAACCGGTGTTGGATTGGGATCAAAACTCGCCCTATAATCAATGGACTAAGTCTTTGCAATGGGAAGATCTTCAAGGACTGACCGCTCGGTCTTATCCGGCATTGGGAACCTTACGACAGATTCTGCCATTGGCTTACGGACCAAACGGAGTGTTGTTAAAGATTAGCTTACGGGGAGATCTGGCGGAGAGCACGATCAATGGTGAACAGTTCCGCTCTTTAGCGGGGTTGCCCAGCGCTAAAGTGCAAATTGCTATGGTTTACGGACCGGAACCCTTGA
>DNPP01000303.1:16675-25940 GCA_003501365.1 Bacillota bacterium | reverse complement strand
TTACCTATGCGGATTTAACCAAATCGAAGGCTGAATTGAACTATCAACCTAAAGTGAGTTTAGAAGAAGGAATTAAGCGGTTTATCACTTGGTACAGAGGAAATAGCCGTATTAGTTGAAATAAATAATCTGACCAAGAACCAAAACAAATGGAAATAATTGGGCTCGTTCTAGGTCAAATTTTGTTCTAGAGGGTCTCTCTCTTGCTCTCCCCCAATGAAGTATTTTAATGAAGCGGATTCAGTGGGAGAGTAACCGATGCCTTCGAAGCCCAAAAGCTTTTAGAGATCAACGGCTGGGGTTACTCTTCCACTGAAATTGCGATCGCAAGCCACTTCTAAGGGGAAGAGCAAGAGTTAGGTCAAATAGGCAAACTTGATCTATGTCCCATTTTATGGAAGCGTAGCTTGATGACATTGGGGCAAGGGTTAGGTCCAATAGACCTTTGCTTTTCAGCAATGATTGCTGATAGCATAAAAATTCAATTAACCTATAAAGAATTAAAATATTGAAAAGAGGTTAATCAAATGTCGCGTCAAATAGCAGTTATCGGGACTGGATATGTGGGATTGGTCAGTGGAGTTGGACTTGCTGATTTCGGTAATCATGTTACCTGCTGTGATATTTTAGAAGAAAAAATTAAGTTATTAAATAACGGCAAGATTCCGATATATGAACCTGGAATTCAGGAATATTTTGATAAAAACGTAAAGGCCGGACGACTCTTATTTACTTCGGATATTGACCAAGCAATGCGAGACAATGAAGTCATTTTTATCGGAGTCGGAACTCCGCCTAAAGATAATGGTGAAGCCGACCTTTCGCAAGTTCAAGCGGTGGTCCAAGCTATCGGGAGAAATTTGAACGGTTATAAAGTCATTGTAACCAAGAGCACCGTTCCGATTGGCACCAATCGATGGATTAAGGAACAAATAGCCAAGCAGTCCGGTAAAGATTGCTTTGATGTGGTTTCCAACCCGGAATTTCTTAGGGAAGGGAAGGCTATCCAGGATTTCTTTCACCCGGATCGGGTGGTTGTTGGTTATGAATCGGAAAAAGCAAAAGAAACAATGAGTGATATTTACCGCAGCCTTTTTTTAATCGAGACTCCGTTTATATTTTGCAGCTTAGAGACTGCGGAACTTATCAAATATGCCAGTAACGCCTTTTTAGCGACTAAAATTATGTTTATCAATCAAATAGCTAATCTTTGTGAAGCAGTCGGCGCCGATGTAAATCAGGTGGCCAAAGCGATGGGAAAAGACGGACGTATCGGCTCTAAATTTTTACATCCCGGCCCCGGATATGGCGGAAGTTGTTTCCCCAAGGACACCAAAGCTTTGGTTGAAATCGGCAATCAGTATCACGTCGAGATGTCTTTGGTAAAGGCAGTAATCTCTTCTAATGAGGCCCAAAAAGAAAGAATGGTCCAAAAATTGGAAAAAGCCCTGGGAGGGAATTTGGAGAATAAAACCGTGGCCATTCTGGGCTTGGCTTTTAAAGCGGAAACCGATGATATGAGAGACTCGCCGGCTATTGTGATTATTAATTGTCTATTAAAGAAAAAGGCATTGATTAAGGTTCACGATCCTCAGGCTATGGAAAATGCCAGAAAATTGTTTGGCTCAACGATTGAATATGCCGCCAATGAATATGAAGCGGTTAAACAGGCGGATGCCTTGGTATTGTTAACCGAGTGGAATGA
The DNA here is from genome assembly GCA_003501365.1 of Bacillota bacterium. Lineage (GTDB taxonomy): Bacteria > Bacillota > UBA4882 > UBA8346 > UBA8346 > UBA8346. The sequence goes on along the minus strand of DNPP01000303.1, from coordinate 24,235 downwards.
ATATCGCAGCCTGGATTTGGATTTGGTTAAACAAGGTATGAAAGGAAAGCATATTTTGGATACCAGGAATTTATTTGAGCCATCCAAGGTTAGGGCTTTAGGTTTCGTCTATGAAGGAGTTGGAAGATAGTTTCACCTCTGTTAGCCAAGGGCTCACCGGGGGCAATGGAAATAAGTTTTAATCTCCGTGTCTCTGTGGCCAACTGAGTTAGCCACAGAGACACGGAGATACAGAGAAAGGATTTTTTTATCTTGTTTCGGTACTCTGGTGTTAAAGTATTTTTGTGCTCCCATATAGGGAGCTTTTTTTCTATAAAATTGGAAAAAGGGATCGCTTATTTATTGTCGAAATTTACCGATATATACTAAAAAGTCCATAAAATCCAGGAGGGTGCGGGAAGATGTGGCAATTTCTTATTAAGGGCGGAATTATTATGATCCCGCTGATATTCTGTTCGATTTTAGCAGTGATTATTGTGGTCGAAAGAATCCTTTTTTATAGTTTACGGAACCGGACTCCGGAGCGGGCCTTTAAACAATTGAAACTGGTGCTTAACCAGGGTAAACTGGATGAAGCCAAATATTTGGCTGCTACCTGGCGGACACCGCTGGGACGGATCACCGAAAGTGTGCTTGGCCAATATCAGATTGATAACACTCTGATTGAAGAGACGGCTCAGAGCGCAGGAGAACGTGAATTGCGAGGTCTACAGCGGGGACTCAGTTTATTGGATACCGTGGTAACCGCCAGTCCTTTATTGGGGTTACTCGGAACGGTAACCGGTATCATCAAGTCTTTTACAGCGCTGGCGGTGGTTTCCGGTAGCCAAGCCTCCCAATTAAGCGCCGGTATTGCCGAAGCTCTTTATAATACTGCGTTTGGCTTGGCCATTGCCATTCCGGCCTTGTTTTTTGTAAATATTTTTTACGGCATTGCGGACAAGCGGGCTCGGGAATTAACGTGCCAGGGTCAAGAAATACTCGCTATTCTGCGAAAGGGTTAGGTGATCCGGATGAATCTTCAGATACAACGGAAGCGTCCCCGGATTGAACTGGTACCGATGATCGATGTGCTTTTTTTTATCGTGGTATTTTTTATGCTGTTTGCTACCTTGAATGGAGCGCAGACCGGAATTCCCATCAATTTACCGAAAGCGCTTCATTTGGGAAATGTAGTTGAGAATACCATCGTGATCAGCATCACCGGCGATGCCCGGATATATTTGGGCAAACAATCTATGGGACTGGATCAACTAAAGCAACAAGTTAAGACTGAATTACAAAACAATCCGGAAACCCGGATCATTGTGCGACCGGATGCGGTAGTAACTTATCAAAAAATTGTGACGGTTATGGACGCCTTAGCGAGTGTGGGTGCTGAGAAGCCATTGCTGGGAGTGGACCGGCAACAGATTCCGAATAGTACTAAGCTCAATATAAATTAAATCGATTAAATTAACCCATTTTAAAGTGGGGAGTGCAGAATGAATGAATTTTAATGAACGTTCCAATTATATGATTGCATTAATTCTTTCACTGGCGTTTCATTGTCTTTTGCTCTTGCTTTTTATACCGGAATATTTCAACGCCTCTCCGGCGGATATGGAAACTTTTCCGATTGGCTTAGTAGAGATCGCCGCGGGTTCTCCCGACGGCGTTATCGGAATGGTCAGCCAAACTCCGGCTGAAACTGTAGCTGCCCCGGTGGTGGTGAGTAGTCCTAGTACTGATGATCACAGCAAAGAAAAAACTGTGATCAAACCAAAAATCACCCCCAAAGTAGCGCCGGAGGACGCTATTTTGTTGCCTAAGAAAGAAGGAACCGGAAAAGAAACCGAGCAGAAAAAACCGGTTCAGGCTGGACCCTTAGCTGGAGCGAATGGAGGACCAGGTACTGGTGGCAATGGAGATGCCGGGAAGCCATTTGGCTTTGGTACCGGCGAAGGCATGGTAACAGTTTTGGGGCCTTTGCCGACGTACCCTAAAAATGCATTGAATGAAGGGAAAGAGGGCACTGTTCTAGTAAAGGTCCTGGTAAAGGCAGATGGAAGTTTGGAGCAGGTTCGTTTGAATCAATCTTCAGGAGATTTACGGCTGGATAAGGCGGCGGTCTCGGTTATCGAACGAACTTGGAAGTTTAAACCGGTAACCAAGGACTATTTTATTGATCTGGCTTTTTCTTTCAATATTCAAACTGCCGGAGTTTCATTGAAGTTTATTAATTCCGAAAGCAGACCGTAGAGAGTGGTTAATTCCTGGTGGCCCTGAATGAGATATTGAGCTAAGAGCGATCCCATCCCTAAGATTGGGAGAGTAATCTATGTCTTGGTAGTCAAAGTTCTGTTCTTTTATAGAGGTCGAAGTCCGGGGTTACTCTTCCACTGAAATACCCCCTTGAACCACATCCCGGGGGAAGAGCAAGAGTTAGGTCAAATAGGCTTTCATTCTTCAGTTTATTGCAAATAATTAAGGTGATCACAAATCCTTAGGAGGGTCCAATGAAACTCAAATATATTCTAGGGATGGCAATAATCGGTTATTTATTATTGGGAACAGCAGTTTGGGCCGGCACGGATGACTTGTTGTCCTTGGAAAACAAGTACATAAAAGTATTTATCAACAACAGCGGAGAAGAAACCGGCCGTTTCGCAGTAGATGTCACCGGCGGTGATCCGGCACGGAGTGATGATGATAATAAGCCTCTCATTTATGGTCATCCCAAGCCATGGACTTCTTTTACTACGCTACGGATTGCCGGAATTAATTATGTGTTTGGCAAAGCCAGTAATAAACGATCCGGGAACGGTTTAGCGGGCGGAGCGATCATCGAACCGCCGCAAATCGCCGATGATCGCCTAACTATGAAATGTAAATACGGTGCGGTTGAAGTAGAACAATTGTTGGATATCGCCAGAAGCCCCAGTACCGGAGCACTGGATACGGCCCGGATTAGATATGTGATTCGCAATACCGGAGATGCTTCGGTAGAAGTGGGTTTGCGGACCTTATTAGATACCATGGTAGGAGATAATGACGGGGCTCCTTTTCGGATCGGAGCCAAGGCGGTTACCACTGATTACAGTGTTACCGATAAAGAAAGTCCCGACTTTTGGCAGGCTTTCGATTCCCTTGCCAAACCGGCGGTAATAGCCCAAGGTACTTTGAAGGGTGGCGATGTAACCACTCCGGATCGGTTAATCTTTACCAATTGGGGTAAAGCGGCCGATAATCCCTGGGATATTCCGATTGAAGCCGGGGCCGATTTTACTAGGCTTGGTGAGGATGAGTTGGACAGCGCGGTGGCAATGTATTGGAACCCCCGAATATTGAAGCCGGGAGAGCAGTCTGGCATTACCGTTTACTACGGTCTGGGCGGGATTACGTTTGCCACCGGTAAAACTTTTTTGGGAATCACTGCTCCGGCGGAGGTTCAATATAGTATTAACGGCACCCGAAGTTATACAGTGATGATGTATCTGGAACATCGGGGAGAGGCCAAAGCGGAAAATGTAAAGATAAACCTGGTTTTGCCAAAGGGGCTGGAATGTAGCTCCGGAAAAACCGTTATCACGCTGCCTGAATTAATACCGGGAGTTACCAAACAGTTTTCTTGGGAGATCAAACCCAATGGTTTGGCTCAGGGTGATACCAGTTTCCAAATTAAAGTCGGTGGTGAGCATTTAGAATCCAATTTGGTCACCCGGAAGATCAAAATCGTAGGACCGCCGGAGCTTTCCACGGCAATCGATCTTCCCATATTGAAAGTGATGGATAATCATTGGTCCCCCAATCCGGCAGAATTGACGGTGAAGATTAAAAATACCGGTGAGTCGGCTACATCCGACTTGAAGGCTACGTTGGTTTGTGACTCCGGATTGACCTTGGCAGCCGGCGAACGGAATGAGAAGTATCTATTGGATCTCGCGAATAAGGATGAGACGGATGTGGCTTGGCAGGTTATTCCTACAGGAGATGTTAAAACCGCCACTTTTAAAGTATTGCTTATCGGAACCGGGATAAAACCGGTTACTGTTAATGGTAATTGGAATATACCCCCTTTAGCCACTAATCTCGCTTTCGATAGTCCTGATCATTGGGCGGTTGGCCAGGTTGTGAACCTGAATTTAGTGGCTTACAATATGCAGGATGCCTGTAAATTCATTACGAATGTCCGATTTGATCCCAACCAATTAAGATTGGTTTATATCTCCAGAGGTACTTTCCTGGTTGAAGATGAGGGATTAGCCGGATGGAGCAGCGGGCTGATCGATAATCTGAAGGGAACGGCTGAAAATATTAGCGGCGGGAGAAGTAAACCTTTCAGTGGAAGTGAGATTAATCTCATTCGGCTTAATTTTATCGTGATTGGAAGCGGAAACGGAACCGGCAAAGTTGAGCTGGTGGAGCCTAAAGTTTTGAACTCCAAAGAAGAACAATTGCTTCTTACCTTTGACCCTTTACTATACCAAATAGAGGAGGATAAGAAATAATGAACCGATTTAAAATTTTAGCCATTTTATTTATCTTGGTCATCATGGTGTTTACATTTACGGTGTCGGTTATGGCCGATAACAGTCCGAGTGATGTTCCGCCTACCCATTGGGCCTATAAAGCGGTTAAGTTACTTATTGACAAAGGGTATTTACAGTTATATCAGGATCAGACTTTTCAGGGTGACAAGCCGGTGGACCGTTACACCCTGGCTATCGTTGTGGCCAAAATATTAAATGAGATTGCCAGCGGGCAAGTGGGCACCAATAAAGATGATCTGGCGCTGATAAAGAGTTTGACCAATGAATTTCGCGAAGAATTTGTAGGGGTAAACTCCAAGAACAATATTTATATGACCAAGCTAGATGCTTTATTAAAAGAACAATCAATTACCAAAGAGGATGTCACCCACCTCAGCGATGAAGAACAGCAACTCCAGATACAGGTCCAACAAATGGTAGCCGATATCAAGTCGATTAGAGATGAGAATACTCGGCTGAAGGCAGATGTGGAACGACTCCGGGTAGAGCTGGATAATACCAAAAAGTATATGTGGGCGGCAATTATTTTAGGGATATTAGGTGTAGCCAAATAACTGAAGCTGATTAATTAGTATAATCTGCTAATCTCATTTTCTTGCACTCTTTTGCAGCAGGGTGTATTATAAAACTATACTTTGATATAGAGGAAGAGGCCAATGATTGAGATTGATGACGCTGGGGGCGGGTGTTTCATTGGGCCGGAAGTATTGGTGATTCACAAATTGGAAACAGGTAAGGTCTGGTATCTGAATATTCCACCTACTGTTCAAGAACGAATCCAATATGCGGCCAGAATCTTAAAAGCTGCTTTCCGGGATCTGGCGGTTTCTAGAGAGGAGCCGGTAAGGCTCTGCCGGGGGGAGATTTTTGATTTATTTCAAGAGTATTTAATGAGCCAGGGTTATCGGGTTGTGCGGGAAAAGGTTTCTGATGCCACCGATCAACTGGCTGAAGCTCGTTTTATGGATATATTGTATTCATATGGTTTCCCCCGGAATCTGACCTTAAAGGATCGAAATTATCAGGAGTTTTATCAATTGGTCAGTTGTTGGTATCATTATTGCAAGGAAGAAGATAACCGATTAAAAGGGATACGTAAGACCCGGCTACAGCCTTCTTTTTACGGTCGCAAAGTCGCTCGTAAGTATCCAAATTTATTACGGAAGATGCTTGAAGAAGAGGCAATCAGTTAATTGCCAATCTGTGGGGATTACCTAACCCTTGCCCTTCCCCCGGGAAGCTGTACTGATAGGATTTTTCAGGTGGAAGGGTAACCTGAAATCTTTGTCGTCCAAGAACAATTTTAAGGGGTAAAGGATGATTTGGTTTTTTATAAGGCCCGCAAAGCCCGGAATTACCCTTCCACTTGAATTAGCATTCGAAATCACTTCTAAGGGGAAGGGTGCGTGTCCGCTAGGATACGCGGGTTAGGTCAATAGGCGCTTTACTAGTACTATGGTTTGCAATTTTAGCATAGGATACCCCCGAAAGGGGGTATCTTTTTTTGAGTCAGGATCGGGATTATGTCGCTCGCGAGCTTCGGTTTTGGTTACAGGTTATGGGGGATCACGCCAGATTTATCAAAAATTCCTTAAACCCTGATGAAACTAATTTTATAATGGTAGCCGGCAATTTTATTGATGTTTTTGACAGGCTGCTTGAAAAGTCCCGTCAAACATCAACAATTAAAGGGCAGCTTGTAAACGAGAGTTATCAGACTACGTTGAGTTTGCGGGATTGCAAGCGGGAATTACTGGCGGCCAGGTTAAAAAATACTGCCGTAACGTCACTATCGCCGACCTTTTACAATCATATGCTGAATGAATTGGAGGATTTCTTAAGGGTACTGGCGGAAAGCGAATCTGAAGGAGCAGGCTCTGAAGGTATCTTAGGGAGGCATTTATTATGGAGCTTAGATGCAGCAGGACACGCAGCGATAATTGGAAGTGATTTGGATAAAACGGAGTATCCGTTAATCGCAAGAGCTCAACAATTTGAGCAGTCTTTTGATCGGCTATATATTAAGGCGGTAGAGTTAACCGGCTTTTTCCGTAGTTTGACGCCTTCAGCGGAGCCTGCACTCGCAGCTTACAATGTTATTATGACTGAAGAAATGAAAGGGTTTATGATTTTTTTGGAAAGCCTTCGGCAGGGTATAACCCAAGCGAAAGTATTGGGCCGACTTATTGCCTTGGTGGCGGACCATATGTTTAGGGAAGAATGCTATTATTTATCTAAGATTGCGGAGTCACAACCAGGAATCTCAGCACCGGATTGTGATCCGGGTAGACCTAGAGTGGAAGGGTGAAAGAACACCAAAGTCGGAGGTTCTTTCACCCTTCCACTTGAACCTGCATTCGGAAATGCATCAAAGGGGAAAGGCAACGCGTCCGAAAGGACGCACGGGTTAGGTCAGGGTCAAAGGCACCTAACCCGTGCCCTTCCCCCGGGAAGCGTTCATATGGGGCTCTGTCAGGTGGAAGGGTAACGTTGGACTTTGATGTCCAATTACATCTTGAGACCGAAAGATGGTTTTAAAAATCAGCCGCAAAGCCGGGGGTTACTCTTCCACTTGAATTAGCCATTCGAAAATTGCATCTAAGGGGAAGGGCGAGGGTTAGGTCAAATGGCAACTTGACGACTTATTTAGGGTCCAAAGGCGCCTAACCCGTGCGTTCGAGGACGCGGCTTTCATCGGAAAGTTTAAAATGGGGCCGTGTCAGGTGGAAGTGTAACGTTGGACTTTGACGTCCAATCACATCTTGGGACCGAAAGCTGGTTTTTAAAACCCGCCGCCGGGGATTACCTTTCCACTTGAATTAGCCATTCGGAAATTGCATCTAAGGAGAAGGGCGAGGGTTAGGTCAATAGGCCCGATAGGACGGCTTGCCCTAACCCCGTGAAGCATTTCCGATTCTTTTATTGTAACCCGTTAAGTTCATTCAAAAGTTGCTGCTGTTCTCTAACCATCTGTTCCAAACGTCTTAAAATTTCGGTTTTTCGTTTTTCGTTTTTACCTTTAAGATTG
>DNPP01000303.1:12912-16413 GCA_003501365.1 Bacillota bacterium | reverse complement strand
AGATTGAGATTGAGATTGATATCACTCAAGTCTGATTGGACAGTAGGGGTATTGGATATTTTACTTAAGGCATCGGCTACCGTATCACCGATCAGTACTTGGTTTTCATAGACCATCACGATCTTTTTCAATTCTGCTTGTTTAGCCAGTTCGGATTCGATATAAAGCGGTTTCACATAAAGGATTGAATCACCGATTGGAACAATTAGTAAATTACCCCAGACCACTTTGGATTGTTGTTGATTCCAAAGGGTTATTAACTGAGAAATGGTTTGATCCTGATTGATACGGCTGTCGATCTGGGCAGGTCCGTATATGTTTACATCCTTAGGTAGGGTATACAGGAGTAGTTTGCCGTAATTCGGCTCATCGCAACGGGCAATCATCCAGGAGACAAGATTTTGTTTGGCCCGGGGCGAAAAAGGTTGCATCATTACGAATTCAGCCGATTGCTCCTCCGGTAACTTTAAGGTCACGTAGTAAGGGGCCATTACTTCATCCTGATTGTGAACCGGGACATCCCAATAATCTTCTTTTTCATAAAAAGTTTTCACATTGGTCATGTGATATTGCAATAGTAGATCCCGTTGAATCGTCATCAAGTACTCCGGATAACGAAAATGACGGATTAAGTCCGGAGAAAGCGCTGTGACCGGCTTGAATAGATGGGGGAAAACCTTTTGCCACACTTTGATGATGGGGTCTACATTATCAATCACATAGAAATTCACCTCACCGGAATAGGCATTAACCACTACTTTTACAGAATTCCGGATATAATTAACACCGGTTTCATGATATTTAGCATAAGGGTAATATCCGCTGACAGTGTAGGCATCTATAACCCAAAATAATTTACCCCCTGAGACCACCAGATAAGGGTCATCGTCATAGGTTAAAAACGGGGCTAATTTCTGGATTCGATCTTTGATATTACGATGCATTAAGATGCTGCTCTTTGCAGTCAATTGAGTGGAGAGCAAGAAATTCGGTTCTTTAAAATTAATTGACATTAAAAGTTTACGGAACTGTGAATTCAGCGCTATTCCTTCCGGCCCGTGGTAAAAGGCGGCATTGTTTTGATCGCCTTGCGGGAAATCGAATTCCGGAGTTTTGCCATTTACAATGATGTAATTGTTGGTTGATTCACCATAATAAATACCGGGTTCGGTCACTTTTAAGGCCGGGAAGTCCGCATCTGCCTTTGGGGGTATATCCTTGGCGATAAAGATCGGTTGACCCTGGTTGGAGAATTTATTGACTTGGTTGGCAGAGATGCCGTAACCATGAGTATACGTTAGATGCAAGTTAATCCAGGTTTGGGCCTGGTCGGCAAGTCTATCGGTATTCATCTCACGGGCCGCAATCATCACCTGATGTTGTCCGGTAGGTGACCCATAACGGTCGAGATCGATATCGGTAAAATTATAATAAGGTCGAATCGCCTGTAATTGATTGTAAGAAGGATTTAGCGGGGCATGGTCCCATAAACGTAAATCACTTAAGGCAGGATCGCTGGTGTTGATGGCAAATTTAGTGTCCTGCGGCGTAAAGGATTTGACTTCAATTTTATTCAGATCATAAGCCGCGCGAGTAAATTCGATATGATTTTTTAAATAAGGGCTTTCCAATTCAAATTCATTGGGCGCTACTACAAAAGACTGGATTATTCCCGGATACAGGAATCCTAAAATAATCGAACAGGCAATCCAGACCACCAAAGAGCCGATCAGGATTCTGACGCCGCGCCGATAAATATTGATGACTACCAATAAGATAATGGCAATTAGGATTCCGGTTAAAATGTTATAGGAGAGCATCTTGGCATGATAAGAAGCGTAATTGATTCCGGTGATCCGCTCGGTCTCCTGATAAAGTAAGCCGAATTTTCCCAGACTATAGCCCCAAATCTTGGAGAGTAAAAAGAGGATGGTCAAGATGGTCAGATGAATCTTGGCCGGTAGCCAAAGTTCCCAGGAATTACCCTGTTGCCAGTAGGCCTTGGCTAATAGATAAATAAATGCGGTCCCGGCGAGGCCCAGGAAAGTAATGATTTGCAGCAGAGTATTGAGCTGTTGATAAAAAGGAAATGAAAAAAGATAAAAGCCGAGATCCCGGTGAAATATTGGGTCGACTGTACCAACAGTGACTTGGTTAAAAAATTGTTGAATTACCGACCAATCAAGACTTGCGCTCACAGCAAGTAGCAGAGCCAAAACCGCCGAAATAATCATACCGGGAATGATGATGGTGGAGCTGGAGACGTTGGCCCAGAAACTATCAACCGATTTAATCCGGTCAAAAGCCCGTAACGCGATGAAAAAGTTGGCCAGGAAAAAGCCTAAGATTAATAAACCAAGAATTAATTTAACGAGTGGTCCGGTAGTTAAGGTCACCCAAAAAACCGAAGTGGAACCCATGGTTTTAAACCAAAGCCAATCAACGTACTTCCCGGAGATTGTAAATAATCCCAAAACGATTACTACGAAAATTCCGAGTCCGATTTGACGCATATGCATTTTTTAGTCACTCCTTTTTCTAAAACTATTTACTTCGTGTTTGACAGAAAAAATTCCTGCCGGGAAGGAAGAGTAAAATGAAACGCGAACTTAATTAAATCAAAAAGGAATATGGAGCATAATGATGGCCAATTTTAATCAATTATTACAATCTCGTTGGAGTCAGGGACATTTTCTTTGTGTGGGGCTGGATTCGGATTATCAAAAGCTGCCGACCTGTATAAAAACGACAGCAATTGCCGATTCGTTGATTCATTTTAATCGGGAGATTATCGAAGCAACTGCAGAGTTTTGTTGCGCCTTCAAGCCCAATATTGCTTTTTATGAGGGTTATGGTTTGGAGGGACTAAAGGCGTTGATCGAAACGAATCGTTTTATCCGGGAGCATTACCCGGAGATCCCGATCATTTTGGATGCCAAAAGGGCCGATATCGGCAGTACCAATAAGGGTTATGTAAAAGCCGCTTTTGAGATTTACTTTGCCAATGCGATCACTGTCCACCCATATTTGGGGCAGGAAGCTTTACAACCCTTTTTGGAAAACCCGGAAATCGGAGTGATCGTCCTATGCCATACTTCCAATCCGGGAGCCGGTGAGTTCCAGGAACTCCAAAGTGATGGCCGCGAATTATATAAGATTGTGGCAAGCCGAGTCAGTCAATCTTGGAATCGTAATCATAATTGCGGTCTGGTGGTGGGGGCGACCTATCCGGAACAATTAGCAGAGGTCAGACAGATTGCCGGAGATTTGCCTTTGTTAATTCCCGGTATTGGGGCCCAGGGCGGTGATTTGGCTCAGACCGTAACCAATGGCTTGAATTCCAAAGGTAGCGGCATTATTATCAATTCATCCCGGAGTATTATTTACGCTTCGGATGATCGGGACTTCATGCAGGCAGCCGGAGCAGAGGCGGCCAAATTAGATCAAGCCATTCGACAGTTGGCGGCTGCAAAATGTAATTCATGAGGATATAAGGCAGCT
>DNPP01000303.1:0-12644 GCA_003501365.1 Bacillota bacterium | reverse complement strand
TATAAAAAAATATTGCAAATATTTGGGTTTTACGTCATAATTATTATTTAAATACTCACGATACTTTGAATTGAGGTGTTGCGATGACTGAAAAACTTATCGAAGAGAAATTAAATAAATTATTGGAACATATTGATGATTCCGAATGTCAGGCTCATTATTTCCGGCTGATCTCCACTTTGCTGGAGAAAGGATATTTTCCGGGCCTCGCTGAAGTGCCGGTGGTTAAGTCTTCTATCAGCCATATTGATGGAGAACACGGCCTTTTAATGTATCGCGGTTATCCGGTAGAAGAGTTAGCCGAGAACTGCAGTTTTGAACAGGCATGTTTTTTAATCTTAAACGGCGATCTACCGTTGCTGGTTGAAGAGGATGAATTGCGCGAGAAATTACTCAGTCAGATTTATCTTCCGGACGATGTAAAACAGTCGATTATTGGGTTTAACCGGGATTTGCATCCGATGAATATGCTCAGTGCGGCGGTATTAATCCTGGAAGCTACCGATAAAGAGTCGGCAGAGGTAGAAAACCATAAGGAAAACCTGGAACGCTCGATCTGTTTGATAGCTAAATTTCCCACGATTGTAGGAACATTTTTGACCCAAAACCCGGATTTTAATTTGGGCCGCCAGTTTAAGTCCTTTGCCGAATATTGCCTGTTCTGCTTTAATCCCGTATTGGCCGATGATCCGGGATATATCAAAATGTTTGAAGAGTCTTTGATTTTACATATGGACCATACTATGAATAACAGTACTTTTTCCGCCAGGGCGGTCGGTTCATCCCATGCCGGAATCTATGCGTTAATTTCTTCGGCGATCAATTCTTTATCCGGTCCCTTGCACGGCGGAGCGAATGAACGGGTTGTAAAGGCGCTTGAACGAATCGGTTCAGCGGATGCAGTACCCAAACATGTAGAAAATTCATTGGATCATCACCAAAAGATCATGGGGATCGGCCACCGGATTTATAAGACTTATGACCCCCGCGCCAAATACTTTAAGGAGCGGATTTTGCCGCAGATTTTCAGTCAAAAGAAAAAAATTCAAGCCGAGAATCCCGATCTATGGAATTTATATGAGACTGCAATCACAATGGAGAAATTCGTTCAGGATAAATTGGGGAAAAAGAACCTGTATCCTAATGTGGATTTTTGGTCGGGGCTTTTTTATAAAGCAGTCGGCGTACCAACCGAATTTTTTACCACAATATTTGCGGTAGCGCGGGTTGTAGGTTGGACCGCGCACTGGATTGAACAACAGCAGTCGCTCGGCGGAAAAATCTATCGTCCTTACCAGTTATATGTTGGTTTTGATACCCGTCATATTGTAAAATAACAAAAAAATAAGGAAGTGTCTATTGTGCGTGTATTATCGGGAATTCAGCCTTCTGGAAGTCTCCATATCGGGAACTATTTTGGAATGATGAAACGGATGATCGACTACCAGGAAAACCAGGAGTTATTTTGCTTCGTAGTTAATTTGCATGCTTTGACTTCGACATTTGATGCGGAAAGATTACGCAAACAGACCTATGATGCTTTGGGTGATTTTTTGGCGTTAGGACTTAACCCGGATAAATCAATCTTCTGGGTTCAGTCCGATGTGCCTGAAGTGACTGAATTAACTTGGTATTTGAGCAATATCACCGGAATGGGTTTACTCGAGCGGTGTCACTCTTATAAAGATAAGCTTGCCAAAGGAATTCCGGCCAGTCACGGTTTGTTCTCCTATCCGGTTTTAATGGCCGCCGATATTTTGCTTTATGGAGCAGACCGAGTGCCGGTCGGTAAGGATCAGAAGCAGCACGTGGAAGTGGCAAGAGATTTGGCGCTGCGTTTTAACAGTACCTATGGTGAAACTTTTGTAGTCCCGGAACCGGATATTGAAGACACCATTGCGACAGTGCCGGGGTTGGACGGCCAAAAGATGTCCAAGTCGTATGGTAATACGATTGAAATCTTTGTGGATCAGGATAATTTGCGGAGTAAGATCATGTCAATCAAGACCGATTCTACGCCGGTCAACGAACCTAAACCCACCCAGGGAAATATCTTATTTGACCTTTACACTTTATTCCTGGATGAGCAGGGAAAAGCGGAGTTAAAAGAGCGTTTCTTAGCTCCGGGTCTAAGGTATGGCGATATCAAGAAGGAATTATTGAATACCATCTGGGAATATTTTGAACCTTATCGGGAAAAACGGGCTCATATTCAGAAAGATGACGTGATCGACATCTTAAAAGCCGGTGCTGTCAAAGCCCGAACGGTGGCTTCAGAATATCTGGCCAAAGCCCGTCATAACGTAGGGGTGGACTATTTCAATTGATTGGCTATTGGCGGTTAGCTATTAGTCCATAAGGGAGGATAAAAAAAGTGACGCCGGATTTTTCAGCGCTGGGGATTCAGGTCCCGGAAGTTTTACTACCAGCCAAACAGGTAGACTTGGCAAAATGGGCGGTAGTGGCTTGCGACCAGTATACTGCGGAGCCAGAGTATTGGGAGAGAGTTGTCGCTTTGACGGGCGATGCTCCCTCAACCTTAAATTTAATTTATCCGGAAGTATTCTTAGGCAAAGAGGATGGCACGGTCCGTATTGCAAATATCCATCGCAGGATGCGGGAGTATCTTCAAGAGAATATTTTAGTATCCCAGGGAAAAGGTTTTGTATTGGTGGATCGGCAAACCTCTCATTCTTCATCCCGGAAGGGTTTGATGGTTGCCCTTGATTTGGAATGCTATGATTATCGGAAGGGTTCCCGGACATTGATCCGGGCCACCGAAGGTACGGTCGTGGAACGGATTCCACCCCGGGTTAAAATCCGGGCAGAGGCTCCGGTTGAGCTCCCTCATATTATGGTGCTTATTGATGATCCGGAACAAACTGTGATTGAGCCATTAGCAGCTAATACCGATCGGATGATTCAAGTTTATCGGACTGAATTGATGATGAATGGCGGAAAGGTTACCGGATATCAGGTCAATAATCAGGAACTAATTACTGGTATTTTGAAAGGTTTGCAAAGGTTAGCCGACAGGGAACAATATCAACAAAAATATGCAACAAGTAATAGCGATGTATTGTTATATGCAGTGGGGGATGGCAATCACTCATTGGCAACCGCCAAGGCGGTTTGGGAGCAAATGAAATTAAGAGATAATTCGTTGGCTTCCACGAACCATCCTGCTCGCTATGCTTTAGTGGAACTGGTAAATATTCATGACCCGGGGTTATGCTTTGAACCCATTCATAGGGTGGTATTTGATGTAACAAATGATGAATTATTTCAGGCGATGCATGACTACTATCAGAAGTTGGGTTGCGAAGTTAGCTGTAAAAAATATCCTTCCCAGCGGGATAGTCACCATGATTTATTAATTGAACTATCGAAATTACGCCGTCAAAATCCGGATGCTCATTTTATTGAATTTGTAACTCATGCCGGTTGCGGTATCATTAAAGTGCAGAAACCGTTACAAAACTTGGAAGTTGGAACTTTGCAAACATTTTTAGATGTTTATACTGCAAGTAATCAGGCTCGGGTGGATTATATTCACGGTGATGAAGTAGTTACGAAGCTGGGTTTGGAGCCGGATAATATCGGTTTTTATCTGCCCCCCATTGAAAAAAGTTCGCTTTTTAAAACAGTAACTATGGATGGGGCTTTACCCCGAAAAACATTCTCAATGGGTGAAGCCGAAGAAAAACGTTTTTATATGGAATGCCGCAAGATTATTTAATGCGGGTCAAAGCATATTCTCTTTTAATCATTGAAGGTCAAGTAAGCAGGATTGTTTTTTGTATTTATCGAGTTTAAACTTAAATATTGAAATTCATTACGAAACCCTCATAAAATGAAGGGTTTTTTTATATTGATGTTGATCTACGCAATGAAAATGTTGACGGGCATCACCGGAAAGTGCCAGATATTTTTGGAGATCGGATATCATTTTGCGACAAAATTGTGATGAAAGATTGGATATAATTTACATAGAACCTAATCTTTTCGCGAGAGATTTGGGGATGTATCAGGTGGTTTAGGTAAAATGTCACGGAAGTCCATTCAAGTATCATAATATGTTTCAAATCAAGCGAATCAAAGCGCAGAGCTTTTACGAGTATTGGTGAGGAGGGAGTTTTTAAATGCTATATTGGCTGAAAAAATTAATTGCTGAGTTCAAACCGAAGCAAACCGGCTATCAGATTTATTTCAGTGCCAAAGGTATCAGCGTAGAAAAGCTAAAATAAAATTCGCGCAGGCAAATGAAAGGAAGAACGAGGATGAGTTTAAGTTTGGAAAAATTTGAAGAGCAGATTAATGAAATGATTGATTTGAGGATTACCAATATTGGCCGGTCTATTCGTATGATTATTCCTGAATACAATCAGATCATCTTTAAAAACCCTCCTTTGCAGAATGCCCATGAAGGTTGGGCTATGCTTGAGCAAGGAATGGACAAGCTTTGGAATGAGGTTAAAAAGGATAAACAGCTGCGTTCGGAAGAAGCAATGCGTAAAGAGGCTATCTTAATTAGTGTAACGGCAATGAGATTTATTATCGATTTGTGTATGGATGAAAACCAAAAGAGCTAATTCTTAATCTCAAAGGTTTATTTAGGATAAATAATCAGTAATAAAAACAGGTCAAAATACCTGTTTTTTTTGACAGGAAAAGGGACGAGTGGACTGGTTTCGGTCTACGGTTCGGCCAGCACGAAATTATCATAGTCGGCCAGTCGCATTGAAAACCAAGCAGTATGAGTGTCCTCATCAACGAGATTATGTTGGAGGATTTTTTTTAACTCAGCTCCATAATCATCACCAATAGTATTGATTAAATCGGTATAATCACTTATTGCTTTCTGTTCAATTAAAATATCTGTCTTTAGGGTATTTTCAACACCGGAAATAGAGAGGATACTCCCGGCTACTCTACCGAGGATCGGCGAAAGCATATCCCCCAGTTTGGTGGGGGCTTCCCCCAATTTTCTAATTTGAGCCGCAATATTCTCGGCATGTTCTTGCTCGATACAGGCGGTGCGTTCGAAGACGATACTCTCATAACTGCCGATAAAATTTCTACTTTGAGCCATATATAAGTCGATTTGGTTCAATTCAAGAGTGTAGAACCAGTTCAATCTGGATAATAAGTCGGTTTTTTCCATATTTGCCTCCCAGAACCGAATGTATTCTAAGTATAGCCACCGGTCAAAAAAGTATGCGATTAGGTTAATTATGATTCTAAGCAGGGAAAGGGGCGGTATTTGTCGAAAGGGAAAAAAGTGGGCGTTCTTTGTGAATGAAGGGAACCAGCTCGTAGGCGGATTATTAAAAAGTATTATCAAAATGATAAACTCCCAATAATATTGTTAATGTATAATGATCAAACCGAGAATTACCGTTTGACCCTTATGTTGATGGCAAATGGGTAGGAAGGTACATTAATCGAATTGATGGTAAAAGTACGGGGTAAAATGTGACAGAATCTTTGGAAAGCGGGATAGGGATAAAAGATGACAAAGCCGCGATTATTGGTACTTTCAGCCTCGATTGGCGCCGGACACGTGAAAGCAGGCGAAGGCTTATGCCAGGCTTATACGGAATCCTTCAACGGAGAAGCGCGCCATGTCGATTTCCTGCGTTATGCTTCACCATTGTTTAGCCGCTGGATTGAAGAAGCCTATTACATTATGACCAAACACACGCCTTCGGTTTACAAATTGCTTTATCAAATGGCGGATCACCCGTATGCGCCGGCGAAAAAGTCAGAGATCCTGATCGGACTCAAAAAATACCGGAATTTAATCCGGGAGTTCAAGCCGCATGCGATTATTTCCACCCATTTTTTTCCAGCGGCGGTTGTATCCTATATGTACCCTCATTTTAAAGTCCCTAATGGTGTGGTGTTGACTGACTATGTATCCCACGATATTTGGGTTAATCCTAACACCAATCTGTTTTTTGTAGCCCATGAAGGGATGGTTGATGAACTCAAACAACTGGGAGTCGCCGATGATAAAATCCGGGTAACCGGCATCCCAATCCGGCCCGCTTTTACCAGAGAATATGACCGGACCGTGCTTCAGAAAAAAATGGGCCTCGATCCCGGACGATTAACGTTTTTATTAATGAGCGGCGGAAATGCCATCGGCCCGCTGGCCGAAGTATTAAAAATTCTGGGTCGCTTTGGGGATAAAGTCCAAGTCATTGCCATTACCGGACACAATGAGAAGTCTTTTCAGCAACTACAAGAAGTATTTCAGGAAATGAATATGCAGGGCCAAGTTTTGGGATTCGTTGATAATGTCCATGAATATATGGCCGCCGCAGATTTGCTCATCTCCAAAGCGGGGGGGTTGACGGTTACCGAGGCGATAACGATTGGATTACCCATGGCGATTATTCAGCCGACTCCCGGTCAAGAAGACGGCAATACCGCTTTTTTGACAGGGAGCGGTTCCGGCGTTTATTTCAAGAGTATTAAGGATTTGGAAAATTTCATGGCCGAGTTGTCGGGAAATCCGGCTATTATTAAACGGATGCGGCAGAATGCCTTGAAACTTGCCAAACTCGATGCCACCCAATCAATTTTGACGGAAATGAATAAGCTGATTTTGGAAAATGATAAAGATGTTAGCTAAACGATTAAAATATTAAAAAGGCAACAGATTAGAGTATCTGATGCCTTTTTTAATTACGACGGAGCTTTGGCGCGACTGAAGTAGCTATTTGTTTTTTATCAACAACATTCTACTAAGACCTAATTGGTACCTTTTAATCTGCCAGTCTTTAGGTATTTCTCCCGTAAAAGTATTGAAAAATTTATCAGCATCATCAGAAACCATTAGCACTTCATTCGGTTGATTAAGAAAAGCTTTTACTTCTTGGTTGCTAGTTAAGACTTTGTCAAAATAAATACCGTTATAAAAAATAATACCGCTGTCGTTGTTAACACTGCCCCATAGGCCGACACTCTGGCCTTTATCCCTTAACTTTGCCAAGTCCTCGGCTAAATACCGTTCACTTTTGATTGGATTCATAGTTGGCAAAATGATTCCTTTCACGAGTAAAAGCGCTCCGATTGAGAATCCGATTGTAACTGCGAAAATGAATATTTTTCGCTTAGTGAATGCCGAAGTAATGAATAAAATGGCGATCACCATCAAGAACCATGCAGAATACTTTAATGCCAGAATGAAACCGGTTTTACTAACTAAAGTGAAATCAATTCCTTTGTGAATTAAAGTAATACCTTTGAGTGAGATCAGCAGTCCCGCGAAGAATAACAACAATCCAAAACAAATAACAGGGATCCGTAAGCCTCGAAATGATTCGGTGGGCTTTTCCAGATGTTTGCCGAAAAACCAAGCGATAAGTAGAGCAAAAGCCGGATATAGTTGCAGCAAATAAATACCGCGTTTGCTGCCGATGATACTAAAAATAATAAAAATAGTAATAAACCAGATTAGCGCGAATTTAACTAAATCGGGTAATTCATTTCTTTTTTGATACAAGTAATAAAAGGCAGGAATGATAAAGATCGTCCATGGCAAGGCCTCAAACGGAAAACTCGTTAGATAATAATAAAAAGGTCCCGGGTGTCCTTTGGCGCCGGTTGAATAAGTGACAATCTGATCAAGGATTGTGACCTTAAAGTAACTATACCCACCAATGATATATGAGGAGACAACCCATACAGCGACAACGGCTAAATAGAGCAAAAATCCTCTAAACCAAGGAATATTCTTTAATTGTTTGCCTTTTTTCGATAATAGGGCATAAACAATAATGACGGCAATCGGTATTAAGGCGGCTTGGCTTTTAAAAAGAGTTCCCACTCCCATTAAGAAAAACGCCAGATAGCTTTTGTAAGAAGGTTTAGTTCCAGCCAATTCCTCATATAAAAGAATTAAAGCTAAAGTGGTACAGAAGATTAAAGGGATATCCAGATTGACGCGCATTGCCATCCAAAAGAAATTACAAGTAGTAGCCAGGATAAGTCCGGCGATTACTCCTACTTTTTTACCTAACCGGGTCCCGAAATAATAGGTTAACAGGCCAAGTAATAAACAAGCTAAAATAATTACCGGTAAACGCACAGTCGTAACCGTAGCCTTACCGACTAATGCTGTAAAAAGGGCTGTCACACCAAAGAATAACGGCGGTTTCTCATGATAGATCCCGTTATTTAAATGCGGAATAGCATAATTAGCATCAACCTGCATCTCTCGGGCTACTTCGCCGTAGCGCGGTTCATCGGGAGCCCCGAGGTCGTATCCCCCGATGTTAAAAATATATAGGGCCAAGGTAAGTAAAACTAAAACCAGACTGTAAGTGAAACACTTTTGGTCCCAATGTAAAATTTTCAACAAAGTGAACTCCTCATTTCAGAAAATTTTAATGTTTTTCTTTCCCAATCAAGACCAAATTTCGGATATAAATAACCGAGCCGGCTAATTGACCTAAAATAAAAACCGGATCTTTTTGATGGATTGAATAAATAAGCAGGACCAAACTTCCGGCAATACTTAAATGCCAAAATAATACCGGAATAATGCTTTTCTTTTCTTTTTCCGATGCGAGCCATTGGACAATAAATCGTAGTGAAAAAATCCCTTGTCCAACAAAACCAATGATTAACCAGATCATTTTCATCTTTTTTAGTCACCTTTATTATTTAATTAAATACCAAACAAATCAGTAAAAAAGCGGCGTAGCCAAATTACTTATTTTCGCTCTTAAACATATAGCTGATTTTCCGTTGTTGCATCCACCGAACGGCTAATGCGTCTTTTAACCCTTTCCACATTCGATTACCAATACCATATTTTGAATAGCCATGCTGCCTGGGATAATGAGCCACTGGGACTTCAATCACGGTAAAGCCGTTCATTTTAGCTAAAGTCGGCAGGAATCGATGCATGCCTTCAAAGAGGTAAAAGCTTTTGACAACCTCATTTTTAAATAGCTTTAAGGGGCATCCCGTATCGGAAATGCTCTCATGGGTCAACCAATTTCGGACTCCATTGCCGATTTTGGAAGAAATTTTCTTTACCCAGCTGTCTTCTCGCTTTGCCCTAATTCCGCATACTACATCATAATCTTTACTGTAGGGAATCAATTTTAAAATATCTGCCGGGTCTACCTGTAAATCAGCATCCATAGCAATCACCAACTTTCCGACTGCCTTGGCAAAACCAGCCGAAAATGCCGCAGTTTGACCGTTGTTTTGGGTGAAGTGATACACTTTGATAACCTCAAATCGGGAAGCAAGTTCGTTCAAAATCTCGGAACTTCCATCAGTACTTCCATCATCGATATAAATGATTTCAAAAGAGTCTACTTTCCCTTTTAATACCGCAAAAATTTTTTCGGTCAGGAGGGCAAGATTGTCCTTCTCATTATATACGGGGATAACCAAAGATAGTTCGGTAGGCATATATAGTTCCTCCATTCATAAAGGCAAATTTTGATATAAATCACGATTCCAATCTAAAAGGCTCCCGGCTTTTCGAGCTCGATTGTCTCAACAACGGGGATTCAACCCCTCGGCTTTAGCCGAATGCTTTAACTTAATAATTGCCTTCGGTTTTGAATCCCCCACCGGCTTCAGCCGGTGGGATTTTCACTCTATTGATAGTATCTTCTTTGACTTTAGTATGATTACCACACTCTAATTTATTAGTATAACTGTACAATCTGAAAATTTCCTGAAATTATCAAAATTATCAAGGATAAACATTAAGCTTAGCCACTATATTCTGTTTTGCAGTTCGGTTTAAAAAGGGTCCGCGTTTTACAGTTAGCCCAACAAATTACGGATACAAATTTTTGGAGGCCGTTTATAATCCGCTTGAAATCAATTTATTCATCAAGGATTATGAGAAATCGTATGGGTTTCGGGGCGATTATTCGCTTGGCGAGATTTTCAAATTTTTGATGTTGGCAAGAATACTCCGCCCGGATTCGAAGCGCGCCTCTTGTCAAATAAGGATGGCTTCTGCGGGATGCGTACGGATTTTATTTTGCCGGATGTATACAGGGCGCTTGACCACTTTGGGGATTTTGAGGTAGAGTTGCAGAGATATTTGATGAACGTATAACGTGATCGTTAACAATGGCGACGGCTTTGTCTTTTGGCAGATATGTCAGGTTTTGAAAGGCAGGATTATTCACCTCGATATATTCTTAGCATAACAAAATTTAGATGCGATCATATCATAAAAAAGCCCGCAGTTTCATTAACTGTTGGCTTTTAACTTTTATGAAACTGTAAAACTCGGGATAATTAAAATGAAATCTAGTTTTATTTATTCAAAAATTATGTTAATAATTTGTAAAATAAATGAAAATTAATAAATTTATAATATAATAATGTATTATTAATAAGATATTATGCCCAAGTAAAAATGCGATGATGATGAACGCTGAAAAAATAGAGGATTTAAACATTGGTCGGTTGGGGTTATTTTGCTACGTTTGGCCGGTAATGTCTGTGCAGCTGGATTCCCGCCTACAGTTTAATTTAACCAATCGAGGCTTATTATCTTGGGAGTTAATTGCTTCTTTTAAGGAAACATCATCCTATTTTATTCCTGCAAATCTAAAAAAACCAAGTCTCAGCAAGATGAGATTTTTTTTGGTAAAAAAAGAGGAATCATATTTTGACAAATCGAGCTTGTGGTTATGCAAAAAGCATGAAGTATTTAATTGACCTAAGATTGAGCGATTCCATATTTCTGAATGTCGATCCGGCAGAAATCAAATTCTATAATCTGGAGCCTCAACGAATTTATAAAAATTACTGGTTAAAAGAGAAAGATTTCCTTCAATCCTTAACGAGTTCTTTTCATGACAAGGATCTTTTTTTAAAAAGGCTTTATCTGATTCCAGGCGAGTGGGATAAAAGTGGGGCTCTTTTTTGCGATTATCCAACTTATCAATATATGAAGGAGCTATTCGAGCACAATTTTGATTATCTAAAAACGAAACGTTATCAGGAACTTATTGTTAGGATTGAAAATGGCGAAGTTTTAAAGCATAAAGATTTTAAAATGCGCTCGAAAGAGGATGTTATCGCGGATTATTTCGAACGGTATATCGAAATATTTAAGAGCATGGCGGAAAGGGGTTATATTTCCAATAAAAATAATCCAGGGCTTGTCGCTATTGGAAGAAACGGAGAATTGATAAAAACTTCCAGAGGACGACATCGTTTGTCCATAGCTCAACTTCTCGGTATAAAAACAATTATGGTTAAAGTGGAATTCATCCATCCAGAATGGATGATGAAACATTATAAGGACGACCAGCTATCCGTCGAAGTTTTGCAAAATGCCTTAAAAGATATTCAAAGCGAGCATCGACATTGTAATTCCCAAAATGCGGGTTACCGATTTTCACAAAAAGTTACTAAAAATTATTAAATTAAATATCGATTCTGCAAAAAAGCGATTTAGAAAAGACTATTTTATAATATTTATAATATTTTGCTAAATTGAACTGTACCTATTTATATAAATTGGTAAATTATCATGATTTTATTGATAGGCCCGTTTTAAAGCTGAATTTGTTCCTTCAATTGCAGCCCGGACACTGATATTTTATCGCCGTTCAATTATTGAAACGGACTTTCTGCACCAGAATCAACATCGTATAGTCGGGAAATTTATAAAACCGACGACTTTCTATTTTATCTGTCGTGAGAAGAACAAGAAGGTTTCAAAAACATTTACCCATTATTGCTATCGTTTTCCAGTAGTGATCCTTCCAAAATTAATAAAAGTTATCATGATTATAAAGAAGAAAAGCGCCGGACTAATCATAGCGGCCCGGATATTTATATTTTGGGCGAGTATGCCCATTATCAGCGGAATTATAGCACCGCCGATACTACCGCAACCGATGAGTATTGCATATACCGTACCGGAATTTTCGGGAT
The DNA here is from genome assembly GCA_003501365.1 of Bacillota bacterium. GTDB lineage: Bacteria > Bacillota > UBA4882 > UBA8346 > UBA8346 > UBA8346. Next base: position 704 of record DNPP01000303.1, on the reverse strand, counting down.
GGCTACCTGCCCCGTAAGATGCTATCAAGGGCCATAGACTGGAATAACCGAAGCCCATCATGGCGATTGCCAGTAATACTGCAATTTGGTTAACGAGTAGACCCGATAAGATGGTAACAATAGTGGAGATTATTGCTAGCCCGATAATAATATTACGGTCCGGATAACGCAAGGACAAGCGGCCGCAGATGAGACGACCGGCCGACATGGCGCTCCAAAAAACAGCTACCGCAATACTGGATTTAGTAGCGGTAAATTTGAGGTTTTGTTTTAAAAAAGTGGACATCCATCCCCAGCCACCGATCTCGGAACCGGTATAAAGGACCATGCAAAGACAAACCATTAGAAATTTCGGGTCATTGACCAACTGAGTAAAACCTTGCCAGGTAAGTTTGTCCGATTTTTTCAAAGCGGGTAGCTTGATACTGCAAAATCCAATGGTTATCAACAGGAATACTCCGGCTAGGAAATAATAACAAATTTGCCAGGAAAAACCTGACCCAACCATGATTCCAGCGGAGATAGGGCCCACAATGGCGCCAATCCCGAAAAAGACTTGTGCCAGATTTAAATAAAAACCGGATCTTTCGGGATTGATATCTGTAATCAGTGCACTAATGGTCCCCTCAATAGTTCCCCCAAAACCCCCAATCAATATGATAATGATCAAAGCCAGTGGGAAATTGGACGCCAGCGGAAAAAGC
>DNPP01000313.1 GCA_003501365.1 Bacillota bacterium | reverse complement strand
AGAGTTAGGTGATCTTAGGTGTCGTAATAGTTTCATTCTTTCATGTGCCCTTAGCTAGCTTGCTAGCTAAGGGTGGGCGGCTACCAAGAAAATACAATATAAAGCAATTATTTCAAACTAATCGCTTTATAAAGCGCAACCTCTAAAAAAGACTGTCAACCACGAAACACACGAAAAGGCATGAAAAAAGGAATGCCGCTTTTCATTGAGAGATTCATTTTAAATTTCGTGTATTTCGTGATTTTCGTGGTTAATTATTCCTATTCATTGATAGATTAGTATACTTTGGTATAATAAAAGCATTCAGATATTTTCAATGTTGATTAAGGAGGCCTTTTTCGTGAAAAAAATGTATCTACCCATCATTGCCCTGACTGTTTTGGGATCCGGGTTTGTGCTGGTCAGCGCTGAAACTAACAAGGTGGATTTGCTCAAGCATGTGCATCATTATTATCAATCGACCGTTTTGATTCAAGCCGAAAAGACTATCTACTTTGATCCGGTCCAACTTCCCGAAGCTTCACCGAAAGCGGATATTATTTTTGTCACCCATACCCATGGCGATCATTTCTCGATTCCCGATATTCAAAGAGTCATGAAACCCGGCGCTACTTTGGTAATTCCTCCCGATGGAGCGGGTCGGGCGAAAGATGCGGGAATTCAAAATGTGTTGACTGTAGTCCCGGATCGAACATTCAATGTAGCCGGAGTGAAGTTTCAAACGGTACCCGCGTATAACCTCAACAAGAATTTTCATCCCAGGCAAAACAACTGGGTGGGTTATGTGGTAACCTTGAATCAAAGGAGTTATTACATGGCCGGAGATACCGATCTGATTCCGGAAATGAAAAATATCAAGGCGGATGTGGTATTTCTTCCAGTCGGCGGTACCTACACCATGACCGCTAAAGAAGCCGCAGCTGCGGCTAACTTGATCAAACCCGCAATTGCAGTCCCGATTCATTTTGGTGATATTGTGGGCTCAATGCAGGATGCCAAGGATTTTGTCGCCGGATTGGAGAAAGATATTCGGGGAGTCATTTTGAAGGAAAAGTAAATTTTTAATCATCATCGTGGACTTTGTACTCAACATTGTCAATGGTTACCCCATCGTTTGCCGGATGGGGTTTTTCTTTTGCGGCTATATATTTTTCCAGCACAGCGGCGAGTTTCACCAAAGCAATAAATAGGATGATGATGTTTAGGACGTCGATAAAGGGGATAAAGTCCAAGGGAGAAAAGAAATAAATGACGACTACGAAAATCCAGAGTTTTTTATAAAAGGAAACTTCGGGATCGCCCAAGTACCTGAAAATATATCGTAAATAGCGGAATTTGCTCAATAATCTTCACCCAGCATTTATTGTATCACGCTTGGCCAAATTCTACAACAATCGGATCGAAATGCGGCGGAGCGTGTCCTGTTTAAACTTTATCCTTGACAACCGGTTTTAATCCGATTATACTATCAATGTTGAGTGTTAAGTAAAAATACTTGACGGTCCTTTTTGGAGGTAACGTCGGTGGAACAAATGGTCCGAACCGGACTCCTTTATGATTTTTACGGCGGTTTATTAACTGAGAAGCAGCGCCGGACGATGGAGCTGTATTATTTGGAAAACTGGTCGCTCACGGAGATTGCGGCGGAAGCCGGAGTATCAAAACAGGCAGTCCACGATCTTCTGCACCGGAGTGAACGGATTATCGAGGATTTAGAGCAGAAGTTGGGCCTCTTACAACGATTTTTAGACCAACAAACGTCACTTAATCAAATCTCCCGAAAGCTGCAACAGGTATTAGTTTCGCTGCCTGAACCCAGTCCCAATCATAAAATATTGATGGAGATTAATCAACAAATATTGGATATGGCTGAAGCCGAAATGGAGTAAAGGAGGTTGTAGTAAGTGGTTTTTGAGAACCTTTCGGGTAAACTGCAAGAAACAATAAAGAAATTGCGCGGTCAGGGCAAGCTGACCGAAAAGAATATTGATGAATCTTTACGGGAAGTCCGTTTGGCCTTGTTGGAAGCGGATGTTAACTTTAAAGTGGTCAAAGATTTTATCGCCCGGATTAAAGAACGTGCGGTCGGGCAGGAAGTTTTAAGCAGCCTCACGCCGGGACAGCAAGTCGTGAAGATTGTTTATGAAGAACTCACCCAGCTCATGGGTGGACAGGAGTCACCGCTCAAAGTTGCCAGCAATCCGCCTACCGTAATTGTCCTGGTAGGTTTGCAAGGAGCGGGAAAGACCAGCACCGCCGGGAAATTGGGCGGATTGTTGAAAAAGCAGAACCACCGGCCGCTACTGGTAGCCGCCGATATATACCGGCCGGCAGCCATCAAACAACTCCAAGTCTTGGGTAAACAGCTTGAATTACCGGTATTTAGTCTGGAAGGCGCCAATCCGGTTCAAATCGCCAAGCAGGGTGTGGAATATGCGGCTTCTCACCAACAAGATATTGTAATTATCGATACAGCTGGCCGTTTGCATATCAACGAAGAACTAATGGCCGAGTTGAAGCAGATCCAAACGCAGATTTGTCCCGATGAGATTTTATTGGTAGTTGACGCCATGACCGGCCAGGACGCGGTCAATGTGGCCGGCAACTTTAAAGAAACTCTGGGACTAACCGGAGTGATCCTAACTAAGCTGGATAGCGACACCCGGGGTGGTGCGGCTTTGTCAGTGCGGGCGGTTACACAGTGTCCTATCAAGTATACCGGTTTAGGCGAGAAAATGGCCGATCTGGAGGTCTTTCATCCTTCACGGATGGCTTCTCGAATTTTGGGTATGGGCGATGTCTTGTCGCTGATTGAAAAGGCCGAAGCCGCAGTTGATCCGACTAAGGCTAAGAATATGTTTGATAAAATGCGCAAGGCCGACTATAGTCTGCAAGACTTCTTGGACCAGATGCGCGAGATGCGCAAAATGGGTCCGCTCGATCAGATATTGGGAATGCTCCCCGGTCAAATGACCAAGCAGTTTAAAGGGGTCCAGGTCGATGAGAAAGATATGGTCAAAGTGGAAGCGATCATTCAATCCATGACCAAGCAGGAAAGGGCCAATCCCACTATTATCAATGGCAACAGACGCCGCCGTATTGCCGGCGGTTCCGGTACTTCCGTTCAGGATGTAAACCGCCTGTTGCAGCAATTTGAACAAAGCCGTAAAATGATGAAACAATTTGCCGAAATCGGCAAGGGCAAAATGCCAAAGATGCCGTTTTGATATTTTTTTGAAGGGGGGTGAACAGATGTCAGTTAAAATCCGTTTAAATAAAATGGGAGCCAAAAAAAGGCCGTTCTATCGTTTAGTGGTTGCCGATAGCAGAGCACCCCGCGACGGCAGATTTATCGAAATTATTGGACACTACAATCCTATTGTTGATCCAGTGGAAATAGTGGTTGATAAAGATAAAGCCCAAGATTGGCTGAAAAAAGGCGCCAAACCGTCTGATACCGTGAAAAGGCTGTTGAAGAAGGCTGGTGTAATCGCCGAAGCTGCTGCAAAATGAGTGATGTTAGTTAGGTAGTGAGGTGTATCCATGAAAGATTTGGTTTTACAAATTGCCAAAGCCTTGGTTGATCACCCTGAAGATGTGAAAGTGGCTAGGGTGGAACGGAATAATCACATGTTACTTGAGATCACTGTCAATGACGAAGATGTCGGTAAGATTATCGGTAAGCAAGGACGTATCATCAAAGCCTTGCGGACAGTGGTTAAAGCTTGTGCGATCCGCGACAATCTTAGGATCACAGTTGAATTAAGCAATAAATGAGGTAATGGTGGATTCTACAGAGTTAATTGCAGTCGGGGAAATCATCAAAGCCCAGGGAGTACGGGGAGAATTTAAAGTGCTTCCGTTAACCGATGATCGTAAACGCTTTGGCCAGATTCAGCGGGTGTATTTTAAAGAACGGGATGGTCTTAGCCTACGCGAGTTAAAGATCGCCGGGTACCGGCCATTTCAGAGTCATGTGCTGCTACGTTTTGAGGGGATTCCTGATCTTACGGCGGCTGAAGCTTTGGGACGGGGATTCATTTATATTCCTCGCTCAGAACGACCCAAACTGCCGGCCGGACGTTATTATCTCGATGAGATTCAAGGGTTGAAAGTCTATACCGTTGCGGGAGAGAGTCTGGGAACGGTGAGGGAAATCATCGAGACCGGTTCCAATGATGTCTATTGGGTTGAGGATAAGGGCGGAGCCCAAGTCTTGATACCGGCCTTGAAAAGCGTCATCCGAGAGATTAATTTGGCGGAAGGCAAAATGGTGGTTGAGTTGCCGCCGGGACTGCTGGAGGATGGAATTGAATGATTATTCAGATCCTTAGCTTGTTTCCGGAGATGTTTTACGGCCCCTTTCAAAACAGTATTTTAAAAAGGGCTCAGGAACTAAAGCTGGTTGAGTTTCGTTTGATCAATTTTAGAGACTTTACCCTTGATAAACACCGGATGGTGGATGATATACCTTATGGCGGCGGCAGCGGAATGGTGCTTAAACCCGAGCCGATCTACCGCGGCCTGCAGTTTGCCAAAGAAACCAAACCCGAGGCAAAAGTTGTTCTATTAACACCGCAAGGTCAGACTTTTAAACAACAAACCGCGGAGCAATTAGCCGCCGCCGAACACATCATTTTGATTTGCGGCCACTATGAAGGTTTTGATGAAAGGATCCGTTCGTGGGCCGATTTGGAACTTTCGATCGGCGATTATGTATTAACCGGCGGTGAATTAGCGGCCATGGCGATCAGCGATGCGGTGGTACGGTTAATACCGGGAGTATTGGGTTCGGACGAGTCAGCCCAGAAAGATTCGTTTGCGGGGAATTTATTGGACTATCCCCAATATACCAGGCCGGCTGAGTTTGAAGGATTGTGCGTACCCGAAGTATTACTCAGCGGACATCACGCCCGGATTGAAGCCTGGCGGAGAGAACAAGCCATTCTGCGGACTGCTTTGCGGCGTCCCGATCTTTTAGCGGGAGCGGCATTGACGGAACGGGAAAAACAGTTTTTACGCCAAGAATTGGATTTAAAAATTTGAGCATTATTTAATAAATGAGAAAATATAACCGATTATTTTTTGAGAGGAGGTACATTCATGAATGTTATTGATACGATTGAGCGGGAACAGATGCGTAATGATATCCCAAGCTTTGAGCCTGGTGATTCGGTGAAGGTACATGTAAAAGTTGTTGAAGGCGGCAAAGAACGGATTCAGCTTTTTGAGGGTGTAGTTATCCGCAGAAGTCATGGCGGTTTAAAAGAAACCTTTACCGTTCGAAAGGTCTCCCAGGGCATCGGAGTTGAGCGGACTTTTCCGGTTCATTCACCGATGTTGGAAAAGATCGAGATTGCTCATAAAGGTAAAGTCCGTCGCGCCAAATTATACTATTTGCGGGAACGTTCCGGTAAGTCCGCAAGAATCGAAGAGCGCCGCGATGTCTAGTCTGGTTAGTCTGGGGAGGCCGTTTCATGTTGGAAATTAAAAAAACGGAGTACCGCGAAAACGTGGAATCTTTTGCTATTGCGGTAGTAACCATTCTTTTTATTATCATCTTCGTGATCCAATCTTTTTTGGTGAGCGGAACCTCGATGGTGCCGACTTTACTTGATAGGGAACGGCTGATTGTCAATAAATTTATTTATTGGTTTGATACGCCGCAACGGGGCGACATCATTGTTTTAAAACCCCCGCACGATACCAGAAAATATATTAAACGGGTGATTGGGTTACCGGGCGAGTCGATCGAGATCAGAAGTACCAAGGTATTTATCGATGGTTCCGAAATTAAAGAGCCCTATATCAATGAATTGACCAATCAGGATTTTCCGTTAACTTTTATTCCGGAGGGCAGCATCTTTGTGATGGGAGATAATCGTAATTACAGCAAAGACAGCCGTGATCCCGATGTCGGCATGATACCCCTTAAAAGCGTAGTGGGTAGAGCCATCCTGGTCTTTTGGCCGCTTACGAAGGCGAAAATCCTTTTTGAACCCCATTACAACCAATAGTTTTCATAATACCAAATCCTGAATATTCCGGGTTTGGTATTTTATTTTTTTACCAGTAACGAATAATATGAGTAACGGTATGGACATCCTATTATTCATCAAAATAGAAGGAGCGATGTTTCATGCCTGATGTCAATTGCACTGTGGATAACTGCAAATATTGGACCCATAAGAACCTGTGCGAGGCTCAACAAATCGTTATCCAAAACGACGAAAACGGCGGTTTTGCGCCCAATGCCGATCTAAAGAGCCTTGCGGCGACTCCGGCCGACTCCAATGATGAGACTTGTTGTCAGACTTTTAAGATGAAATAGGTAAGAGCCAACCGCCCCAGTTTTTCTTTTTTCCATGCTTTTTCAGCCCGGATAATTTCCGGGTTTTGTTTTTTTATTGGCCATTTTTTTAGCTTTATTTAAAAATAAATTTTGCCGATGATTGGAGTGATACTTCGGAAAACATCAAAGGAGGAACAACAATGAAAAGGATTTCTTTATTGAGCTTAGTTTTCGTTCTGATTATCACTTGCGCCACTACCGCCTGGGGCGCCGCCGCGGTGGGATACGGCACCCGGGCGGCCGGTATGGGGGGAGCTTTTACCGCAGTGGCTGATGACGGCTCCGCGCCCTACTGGAACCCGGCCGGAATTACCCAGATCAAGTATGTCACCTTTACACCCTCATTTGGGGCGGAAGGCACCTATGACATTGCCGACGATTTAATCGATACCAGCAGCGGGCTGCCGGAATTTACCAACAATAGTTGTGATATCATGGTAACCGGGTATTTGGGTATTACTACCCGGTATGTAGGGATTAATGCTTTTGTGGATGTCCACGGGACGGTTAAAACTGTTAGCAATGAAGCTACTTATCAAGGAGTTGGTTATGGTTATGGAGCTTTAACCTTGGCTGGGCACTTAGGCGATCAATGGGCGGTTGGGTTGAATGTCAAAGCAGTTCAAGCTAAGACAACAGGTTCAACAGTTTATAACAATGGAACAACTCCAGGAACGAAGTCATATGCCAATGGAGACGGAATAGCTTATGATATAGGTATACTATACCAATTAAACGATAATACCCGGTTAGGTTTTATGGGTCGGAATATTTTAGGATCAGTAGATTGGAAGGATGGGAAAATGGAAACATATGATCCTACAGATCCTACAGGAACGACAGTTACTGATACAAAATCTTATAATCCAACCGAAGACATTCCCAAATCTTACACTTTAGGTATCGCCTACAATCCCTATGAATCCTTGACCTTGGCCGCAGATGTTGAGATGATTGATGAAACGGGGCTAAATGCTGTCGACCAAACCCGGCTCCACGTCGGTTTGGAACAAACCGCCCTCTGGAATATTATAGCCATCCGTCTGGGTGCCTTCACCAATAAGGGAGAGGATGCCGGATATACCGCGGGTTTCGGTACTAAATTAGGCCCGCTTCTGCTGGATGCGGCCTATGTCCAAGCCAGTGACGACGGTTACTATGTGACGGCCGGGTTTAAGTTTTAAGTGTTTTTGTTTGTATAGTAGTCAATTTTGGCGCAGACCCCTCTCTTGCTCTCCCCCAATGAGGTT
>DNPP01000446.1:2184-6492 GCA_003501365.1 Bacillota bacterium | reverse complement strand
TATCATGGCCATTACCAACTATTCCTTCGTTGCTGGAAAGTTTTCGACTTTTAAATTAAAATCCCCTGCCTAATCTGATTATGAAAGCATGCCAGCTTTGGTAAAAAAAAGAAAGCCGATAATATCGGCTTCATTTTGATTTTAGTAGCACTACATTTCCCTTTACTTGGGTCAGTCTCGGGTCAAGCAGCGGAGTTGCCTAGTATTTTGCGCGCAAGCGCGCATTGAACCGGCGGAAATAATTTTTAAACTTTTACCAGATATTATGAATCTTTCGGTTGAAATGAGAATTATTTCAAGGTTGAATGCTGGTTTTGATATAACATATGCGTAATAATCCAAAAAGTTGAAAAGTTTGCTAAGAACTTTAAAATTACTTAGCCTTACGGTTATAAACCTTCAGGCTTATAAACCGTAAGGCTAAGTTTCCTAGCTTTGCCGGGATAAAAGTTCTTCGGCTTTTTGAATCAACCCGCGAACAATTAGACCGGCTTCACGGGTGGTGATATTACCGTAGTCGTATTTACCGTTATCTACCTGGATACGGTCGGAAAATCCCAATTCCTGGGCGATTTCGTATTTTACCGGGTCGGAAACGATACTGCCGCGACGACTCAAAGATTCACCCCCTAATGGTTTGCATTACAGTTGGGAGCGGCAGCTCCCGGCTTATTATATGTTTAAAAATATTAAATAAACTGGAAATGTCCAACAGTGGGGGACAAAGACGCGTAAAGTCTGCTCGGGAATAAATTGCAAAAAAATTTCAAAATTGGGGAAAATAAAATATGAGTATGCGGGAAAAGCCGTTTAAAAAGTAGGAGCGTATTATATCTATGATTCGTAATGGATTTTTAGCAATGACTTTTTAATGAAATATGTTATAATTGATGGGTACAAAATTGAGGGGAGCGCTATTTACCGATGAAGCATCTCCATTTCGTGGGGATTGGCGGCGCCAGACTGAGTGGGTTAGCCAAACTGTATTTAGACCGGGGTTATCAAATATCCGGTTCGGATTCACAAGAATCAAAGGTTACCAGGAATATGGCGCAGAAGGGCATTAAAATATCCTATGGCCATAACCCAATCAATATTCAAGGTGCCGATCTGGTGGTTTATACCAATGCAGTAGGCATGGAAAATTCTGAGGTTTTGGAAGCCAAGCGGCAGGGGATTCCCTTGCAGGAAGGCGCCGAATTATTAGGCCAGTTAATGCAGGAGGTTGGTAAGGGTATTGCGATTGCGGGAACTCACGGTAAAACCACCACCTCTGCGATGACGGCTCTGATTCTAACCGAAGGCGGTTTGGATCCAACCGTATTAATTGGTGGAGAGCTCAGCAAGCTTCAAGGGAACCATCGGTCCGGCAAATCGCCGTATATGGTGGTTGAAGCCTGTGAGTTTAAAAGATCATTTCTAAATTTTAGGCCCCAAATGGAGTTAATTACCAATATCGACTGGGACCACCCGGATTGCTTTCCGTCGCTTAACGATGTAGTGAATACGTTTAAAGATTTTGTTGATTTATTACCTCCGCAGGGCGTGTTGTTAACGTGGGGCGATGATCCCAACGCCTGGAATTTAGGTCGGCGATTTGCGGGTAAATATATTTCTTTCGGTTATCAATCCCATTTCGATTGGCAAATTTCCGATATGCGGCCGGTTCCTCCGCTGGGAATTGCGGCCCGGATTTCTTATCATGGCAAAAGCCAAGCGGAGATGATTCTTAAGGTTCCCGGGCGTCACAATCTTCAAAATGCAATGGGCGCCATAGCGATTGCCGTTGAGTTGGGAATTGACCTCAGCACAGCATTAAGGACATTAGCCGAATTTAACGGTGTTCAAAGACGTTTTGAGATGAAGGGCGAATATAAGGGAGCTATCATCGTTGATGATTACGCCCATCATCCAAGTGCGGTCCGGTCGACTTTGGCCGCAGCCAGACAATTCTATAAGGGACGTATTTGGTGCGTTTTTCAACCTCATTTATTCAGCAGAACTAAGTTCTTACTGGCGGAATTTGCCAAATCATTCGGCGATGCCGATATCTGCCTTTTAGCCGATATATATCCCGCGCGGGAAACCGATCCCGGGGATATTTCCAGTAAAGATCTGGCGCGTGCCGCTGCCGAGTATCACCATGATGTCCGCTATCTTGGCGGTTTTGACCGGATCTTTGAATATTTGTGCGATAATATCCAGCCCGGAGATTTGGTGATTACGATGGGCGCCGGAGATGTTTGGAAAATCAGTGAAAACTTACTAAGAGAAGCCCAAACTAACAAGCTGGAAGTGGGTTCATAAAACGCAGAATTATTAGAAATAGATAAGAACGATTAAATAAGGGCCAATGTTTCAAAGCGCTAGGATTGGATAATTACCAGGAGTTAACCGTAGAAGTAAGAAATGGATATTTATTCAAATATCCGATTTCTTACTTCCTCTTTTTACAATTGAACAATTAACATCCCATTTTCAGCCGCAAAATCATAACGGCGATCTTCAACCGCAATTTGGAAACGGTTTAGGAACTTTTTTGCGACTATCATCTTGGTGGTACGGCCCTGGATCTTGAAACAGTCGGCAGTGGGTTCGTCCAGTGGGAGAATGCCCACCTTTTTGGTTTCGGGATCGAAGTATAATTCAACGTAATCGATATTTTGCAGATGTTTTTCGACCACGGGTTTGTAAAATGCAAAGCGGCCCTTACGATTAATTCCAATGGTCTTTGAAGAAATACCTTTTTTTGATTTTTCTTTTTGGTATTTAATAAAACTCAATCAAAACCCCTCCTTTTAAATTTTCTATTTTTTATTATTCTCGGTTAATCCTATTATTCCTTCATAAATAGTAAAACAACTTTTATTTTTTAAAAATTGTGTTAAATCGACACAACATCCTCGATTAGTCAGGAAATCATGTCGAAAAAACTAAGTTTTTAATATTTACATTCATGAATGAAGTGGTTTTTAACAAGTTAGACCGGTTTTTATAATAAATGTAGTTTAGCTGATATTATTTGTAGGCGAAGTTTGCTTCAAAATACTACGATTCGACATTTGTGTAATAATGAGCGGGACCAATAATGATATTTAGTGAATTTTTAAAATGAATCCGGTTTAAGCAATTTATTGGGCACCCTTTCTCAATAAGTTAGAACATGTATTTCGCGATAATTTGGCGGTAAAATTAGTATTCAATATTTGATAGTCGACATCGATAAAACTTTATATCCGAATGAATCCGGTTTGTGGCAACATATAACCACGAACCGGTAAGTACATTGCAATTGTCCTGCGGTGACGCAGAAACTCACCGGACCGGTGTTTTGTAACCAACAAAGTTGGTTACAGAATACCGGTAAGTCCTGATTTATAGCAAATCTAAAAGTTACTTGCCAGATTCATGTTTAAATTAACGCAATGATGATTTTATAAGGCGAATGTTGAACTTATTCGCTCGGGCCATCCATAGGTTTGATTTGACAAGTTGCAGTAGGAAGGATAATTGCGGATTTGGAATTCAGTGTAGCCGATGAGGGTATCACATGGTTGATGACAGTCAAATGAATATTCCGGGGACGCGGAAACTAAAAACTAGGGATAACGGGGTTTGATTTGGGTAGCCCGGAGGTTACCGGAGCGACCGGACGGTTTTGATCCATACCGACTTCGAAGCGTCGTGGCCGACATTAGACAGGCCAGCCGCACTTAGAGATCTTTTAATTTTTTTACCAAACGTTGGAATTTGCGCTTATTTCGTTCATCGAGCGACTGATCGATCTGACTCATCAGTTCAGCCCGTTCCATTTCCCGTTTGAAGGTAGCGCTCCATAGCGATAGCTCGAAATCAATCAGAATCTGTTGAGCTCTGGTAGCATCCAGCGAGATCGGATCCTCTTCAACCACTGCTTGATGAGGTTCACAAGAGGCCCGGTCCGGGAAGTATAAAGTTAAATAAATGGGGGACTCCTCTAATAACTGTAATCTGGACAAAATAACCGAGCAATCAGTGACGGTGCTGTCGAAAGTCTTGAGTAAAAATGGGGGCATACCGGTGCCGTCGATGGAGACGACTAATAGTGGCCGGAGATATGAGCCATCCAGCACAATATGGACCTGAGAAAGCAAGGATTCTTTCTCCGCCAGTTGTAATAGGATCTGCCGCGCTCCGACCGGTTGTAGTTGATAGTTTTCTACAAACCAGAACAGAAAATTCTTTTTAGCCCAGTTACTGATTATTTTTCGATTCATGAGGACCTCGCAATGATGTTCATTTTTAGTTGCTTACTAACAATAGTATTCA
>DNPP01000446.1:0-1785 GCA_003501365.1 Bacillota bacterium | reverse complement strand
GGGGGAAGGAATAATTGGTAGTTTTCAGAAAGGTCTGTTTTCGACTTTTGTCGGCTGGACATACTATAATGAGAGTATTGCCGATTAAAAAGCGGCAAGAATTCAATTTTGCCGTAATCCAATAAATAAGGGGTGGTATTTTTGAAAGATCCGCGAATGGAAAAAATGGCGGGAGGATTGATTAATTATTCGGTCAAATTGCACAAAGGCGAGAAAATCCTGGTGGAAGTGATTGATTCCGGAATCCCGTTGGCATTAGCCGTCGTTAAAGAGGCGTATCGGGTAGGTGGCATTCCATATACCATGGTCCGGAATAAACAACTTGACCGTCAGTTCATGGTAGGCGCCAACCAGGAACAATTAGAGCATTTAGCCGGTTATGAGCTGGTGCAAATGAAGGAAATGCAAGCATATATCGGCATCCGGGCGGCGGATAATGCCAATGAAACGGCGGATGTTCCTGCCGGGCAGCAGCAGTCCTATATGAAATATTACTCCAGACCGGTTACCGATCAAAGAGTGAATCATACCAAATGGTGTATTATGCGCTATCCGACTCCGTCCATGGCTCAAGCCGCCAGTATGAGCACGGAGGCCTTCGAAGATTTCTATTTTAATGTATGTACTTTAGATTATGCTAAGATGCTGAAAGCCATGGAACCTTTAAAACAACTGATGGAACGCAGCGATAAGGTGCGTTTGACGGGTCGGGACACGGACCTGACTTTTTCAATCAAAGGGTTACCGGCAATTCCTTGCGCCGGTGAGATGAATATTCCCGACGGAGAAATTTTTACGGCTCCGGTCAAAAATTCCGTTAATGGGGTGATAACTTATAATACGCCTGCTGTGTATCAAGGCGTTACGTATGAACAAATCCAACTACGTTTTCAAGACGGCAAGATTGTCGAGAGCAAAGGGAGCGATGCGGCCCGTTTACAAGATATATTTGATACCGATGACGGTTCCCGCTATGTGGGAGAATTTTCTTTCGGAGTGAATCCTTACATTATGAAGCCGATGAAAGATACCCTGTTTGATGAAAAAATCTGTGGCAGTATTCATTTCACTCCCGGTCAGGCTTATCAGGAATGCGATAATGGCAACCGCTCGGCGATTCACTGGGATTTGGTATTTATCCAACAACCGGAGTACGGGGGCGGCGAGATTTATTTTGACGGCAAGCTGATCCGTAAAGACGGCCGTTTTGTGCTACCGGAGCTTCAGCCATTAAACCCGGAAAATCTGGTTTAATTGAATGCAATAAATTTTCTTTTAGAGGCTATCTCACAAAAACAAGGAGATAGCCTCTTTCGATGAATAGTTATATAAATTCTATTGATGATACAAAGGGTTGTCGCGGAATCAAAAGAGATATGGAGAAGAAATTTGCGCCCATCTCCTCAAAAGGTTGTGATCGATGTTTCTTTGCAGTACAATAACTATATGCTTACAAGAAATACCCAAGGTATTCTATCTCGCCAATGGAAAACGGATGGCGGTTACCAATATCGGAACAATGCATGGGCAACAAAAACTCAAATTTGAAAATATCGTATATACCCTTTACCGAATAAAATTCAAAAAAGGAATCAGTCATCATGGAAAAGGGAAAAAATCTCGAAGTGGTTCCGGCTATTGAAAGAGCTCTGAACATATTTGGATATTTGGGAAATCAAAATAAGCCGATGACACTTAAAGAGATTGCTGGAGATTTAGATATACCTTCCGTTTCTACATTTCGTATTGTCAAGTATCTTTGCAGCAGGGGTTATTTGATAGAGG
>DNPP01000247.1 GCA_003501365.1 Bacillota bacterium | reverse complement strand
TCTTGTGTCATTATCACTGCCGGAATCGATTTTGGAATCGGCGCGGTCATCGCTCTGACTGGTGTGTCAACCGGCATTGCAATGAGCGCCGGTGGTCCATCGGTGCCGGCTATTTTGCTGGGACTGGTAGTTGGAATTATATGTGGATTATTTAACGGCTTTGTGATTTCTAAAATGAAATTACCGCCTTTTATTGCGACACTCGGCATGATGATGATTGCTCGGGGTGTTGCGCTTTATATTACTAATGCCGCTCCGATTACAGTTTCATCGCCTTTTTTTGACCTGTTAGGCAGTACAATACCGGGAACCATCATTCCGGTACCGGTAATTATCATGATTTTAGTGGCGCTGATTTTTGGATTTGTATTAAAGAAAACCCGGCTTGGCCGGTACGCGTATGCCATTGGGTCCAATGAAGAAGCTGCACGGCTCTCAGGCCTAAACATCGATCGCACCAAATTTATGCTATATGCAATTTCCGGCCTGTTATCAGCGGTAGCAGGTATAGTGCTGGCCTCCCGCTTATCTACGGCGCAGGCCACAGCCGGTAATGCTTACGAACTTGATGCAATTGCTTCAGCGGTTATTGGCGGCACCAGTTTGAACGGAGGCGTAGGAACAATCATGGGAACCATGATTGGCGCCTTTATCATCGGGGTACTCCGAAACGGTTTAAATATGCTCGGTGTATCATCATTCATTCAATCAATCGTGATAGGAGGTGTTTTAATCGTAGCCGTTTATATCGACCAGCTACGAAATAAGAAAGCATAAACTGAATTTAAGAAAGGTTCTTAAACCAAAATCTAGGAGGGTAAAAAATGTTTAAAGGTAAAAATCTGATCGTTATGATGGCAGTCATCTTTGTTCTGAGCTTTGTACTGGGTAATGTTTTAGCTGCTTCAGAAGATATCGCAGTTATCGTGAAGACCAACAATTCATCCTATTGGCAAGTAGTTAATAAAGGCGCTCAAGCTGCAGCAAAAGAACTTGGCATTACGATTTCTTATGATGGTCCGGCTGCTGAAACCGATATCAACGGCCAAGTTTCAATGGTAGAAAATGCAATCAACCGTCAAGTAAAGGGTATCGTGCTTGCTCCTTGCGATCCCAAGGGTTTGGTGAAAGTTGCCGAAAAAGCCAAAGCCCAAAAAATTGCTTTAGTCGGTATTGATTCAGCTCTTGATACTGAAACGGATTCTTTCTTAACCACCAATAACGTTGCTGCCGGTAAAAAAGCGGCCGATGAATTAATTAAACGGGCCGGGACAACCGGTAAAGTCGCCTTAATGCTTTATGTTGCCGGCGCTGGCAGCTGCGTTGACAGAGCCAAAGGTTTTACCGACGAAATCAAAGCTAAATCCAAAATGAAAATCGTTGGACCGTTCTATTCCGATGCCGATTCTGCCAAAGCCTTAAATCAAATGACGGATGTTTTGGCTTCCAATCCGGATTTGAAAGCGGTATTCGCCGCTAATGAACCCACCGCAATTGGTGTTGGTAAAGCTATTGATACTGCGGGTAAAACTGGCAAAATTGTAGCGATTGGTTTTGACGGCGCTGCGATTCTTCAAGATTATACCAAAAAAGGTCTTTACCAAGCAATCATGGTCCAAAGCCCTTATAATATGGGTTTTATGGGAGTTAAAACCGCTTGGGATAAAATCAAAGGCAAACCCATTCAAAAATTCATTGATACCGGTGTATTTGCTGTAACAACCCAAAATATTGCTTCCGATGAAGCTCAAAAGGCTTTAGGCAATAAATAATTTGGGCGTGTAAGCTCTATAAAGGAGGTCTGTTGAGATGATCGACAGACCTCCTTTACTTCGAATCATAATAAGGGTAAAAGACTATAACCCAGGTTCTTGCTTTTGCAATATACGATGTTTTTAAGAACTGGATATTAAAATTTCCGAAGTTATTCGATTTAATTGGCCATCCCCGTAAATTTGTTATGGCTTCTGATTTCAAAACCATCTATCAAGGAAACTTCATCATAGTTTTTATATAGACTCAATATTGGGAGGTTTCATTGTGAAAACTCGATTGCGACATGCTATGTTAAATATTTTATCGAATCCAATTTTAAAGCGGTTACGGGTTTTCCATTTGGTTTTGAGCGTCATTTCGGTGATGGTCGTTTTCACACTGATTCAAGGATATGTGCAACTGAGATATATTGATTCTGTACAGCAAGTGAATCAAAAGATGTCCAATACTTTGTTGCTGTTTAATAAAGATACCAATATGTTAAAATCCAATTTGATGTTTATTAAAGAAAATTACCTAAAACGTTTGTCCGGACTCTCAGACAGTAGCGCTTTGGATTACACATTTAGCACAATCGATAAAAACCTAAAGGATATTGAGAAAATAGCTCAGCGCACTTCTGCGAATACTCGAATCGCCGAACTTGTTGCCGACCCGGCTCAAGACCTCATTAAAGCAGTGAAAGAGCTCAAAAAATCGGCTTATGCCGCCGATACCAAAGAAGATTATTTGGCTTGTGAGGCTAAACTATTTCAAGCCATAAAAGACATCGATAATATTGGACTGCAGGTTGATGAAAATTCCTATAATACTTCCACCGATAGCAGACAGGCTTCTCAAAATCAAAAGTCGATAGCGATTATCCTCTTAATAACGGGCACCTGTATTGCAGTACTAATCGGTTTGCTTATTAACGCTTCAATTTCCTGGCCATTACGGGAAATTATTAAATCCGCCAGAGCAATGGCTGAGGGAGACTT
>DNPP01000236.1 GCA_003501365.1 Bacillota bacterium | reverse complement strand
TATGATTTTATCGGGTCTGGAGATTAAAAAAAGGCTTGGTCGGGAGATTACGATTGAGCCTTTTGAAGAGCACCTTTTAAATCCTAACAGTTACAACCTGCGCCTTCATAACCAATTATTGATGTATGAATGTACTCTTCTTGATATGAAAAAGCCCAATCCCACCAGGCAACTTATCATCCCGGATGAAGGTTTGATTCTGCGGCCGGGTGAATTATATCTAGGGCGTACCTTTGAATATACCAGTACCGACAAATATGTCCCGATGTTGGAAGGTAGGTCGTCTATAGGGAGATTGGGTTTATTTATTCATGTTACGGCCGGGTTCGGGGATGTCGGTTTTAACGGATATTGGACTTTGGAAATGTTTTGTATTCAGCCGATTAAGATTTATCCAATGGTGGAGATTTGTCAAATCTATTATCACACTATTGAAGGCGAGTACCAAAAATATCAGAGCAACAAGTATCAAAATAATAACAGTATTCAATCGAGTATGATGTATAAGGATTTTTTAAAATAATAGTTATATATAAGTGGAAATTAATAATTTGACCAAAAGCCAAAACAAATGGAAAAATTAGGTCAACTTTAATGAAGCATATTCAAAGAAGCAAGTCACTGGGAGAGTTACCGAAGCCTATGGGGCCGGTTATAATTCTTCCAAATCTGGTTAAGCTATCCCTTGAACAGAGGAGGGCTTGACTTGAAAGTTGTCAAATTTTCTTTAGCTTGGGTCCGTATTTCCATTCTTTGTGTCATCGTAGTCATTATAGTTTTTTTCATCAGCCGTCAACCGGGAGTTGATAAAATAGTTAGACGGATTATGACTTCAACCTTATTATCCAATGAGGAATGGAAATTGGAGTTGGATAAAACCTATACTCTGTGTGGACATACTGAAACTACCAAAAATGTTTTTACTTCTTTAAAGAGTTTAGAAGCAGCGCTAGCCGCTCAGAACCGGAATTACCGGTTTAAACGAATCTCAGGGCATTTACATGTCTATGGAATGACAATTAATGATTATTGTTCAAACTGTCGGGAGCACCAATTCTTAGGGATTAGTGAGGGAAATGTTGCCGTAATTATGGGGACGCCGGACAAACCCGGCCCCATCCAAGAAAAAACCGCTATTAATATTAAAGATTTGCCTCAATTGGAACTGGCGGATTTACGTAAAGGGATTCCTTTTAAAAATACGAATGAGAAGTTACAGTTAATTGAGGGTTTAAACGGCTTAAGTGCAAATTAGTCACACCTGAAGTTTATCGACAATAAACTTTTTTTAAAGCCCGCCTATAAGATAATTAGACGGGCTAAAGTCTAAAAGTCGGCATTGAGGCGGTAGTCATGCATGCATTTTAAAAGATAAATGTTAGGATCAACATTTATCCCGCCGGCGCTGATGAGTATTGCAGAAAAACTGCTTTCTCCGTCAAACTTCCCCATTGTGGAGAGCCATCCAGGAATCAAAGGACTCTCAGGGTTTATCCCGCCTCAAAAAGACCAACTTTAAAACTTATTATTTATTATAGCAGGATTATTTGCTTTTATTCCTGCTTCAAAATATTTCTATTTAAGGAGGAAAAATATAAGTTAAATCGAATATTTAACCAATAGTTCACTAAAATATAATCTAATTGTTGATTTAGCTGTGTGGATAATTATGAAGGAGGGTATCTATTGAAGAAATTCAAGGTAGAGCAAATTCGTAATTTAGTCCTGTTAGGCCACGGCGGTTGTGGAAAAACAATGTTGGCTGAAGCTATGTTATTCTCAACAAAGATGATTGACCGTTTCGGCAAAGTCGACGATGGAACTTCAACCATGGATCATGATCCGGAAGAGATTAAAAGGAAGATCAGTATTTCTACCGCAATCGCCCCTATAGAGTACAAAGAACATAAGGTTAACTTAATTGATACTCCGGGTTTTTTCGATTTTGTGGGCGAAATAAAAGGAGCAATTCGGGCAGCAGACTCCGCCTGTATCGTGGTTTGTGCCGTCTCCGGCGTGGAAGTCGGAACTGAAAAAGCTTGGAGCTATGCAGAAGAACAAAATTTAGCCCGTATTATTGTGGTCAATAAGATGGACCGTGAAAATGCCGATTTTGATGGGGCTGTAACTGCCTTGCGTGAGAAATTGGGCAATAATATTATTCCGGTACAAATCCCAATTGGCGCCGCGGATAAATTTCAGGGCGTGGTTGATATCCTGAAAAATAAAGCGTTTATGGTAGAAGGCGGTAAAATGGCGGAGAAACCAGTACCTGCCGATTTAGCTGCTGCGATTGAAGAATATAAAACGATGCTGATGGAAGCCGTAGCCGAAACCGATGATGATTTACTCACCAAATACTTGGATGGTCAGACATTGACTGCGGAAGAGTTATTGATTGGGGCCAGAAAAGGAACGATTAGCGGTAAACTGATTCCGGTACTGGCATGTTCTTCTCTAAAACAGATTGGAATACCGAATATATTGGATGTATCCGTGGATTTTCTACCTTCCCCGGCCGATCGCGGAGAAGCGTTGGGCATTAATCCTAATTCAAAAGGGGAGGAAAAACGTAAACCCGCTGATAATGAGCCGTTTTCTGCGCTGGTCTTTAAGACCATGGCCGACCCGTTTGTGGGGAAATTGACGATATTCAAGGTGTCCTCCGGAGTGATCAAATCCGATTCCCAAGTTTTTAATGCTAATAAAGGAGCTATGGAGCGTATTGGTCAACTATTTGCCATTAAGGGCAAGACCCAGGAAGCGGTTTCAGAGTTAGGCGCCGGGGATATCGGGGCAGTCGCCAAATTACAAGATACTTTTACCGGTCATACGCTATGCGATAAAGATAAACCCATAACCTTCGAAGCGATTCATTTCCCCAAGCCCAAACTTTCACTGGCGGTTGAACCGAAGGCCAAGGGCGATGAGGATAAAATAGGCACCGGACTCACCCGGCTGACCGAAGAGGACCCCACGTTTGAGGTTCATAAGGATACGGTAACCCATGAGATCATAGCATCCGGAATGGGCGATCTTCACATTGAAATTATCACCAGCAAGCTTCATAAGAAATTTGGGGTTGATGTTACTTTAAAAACCCCGAAAATTTCTTATAAGGAAACGATAAAGGGCACAGTTAAATCCGAAGGTAAACATAAAAAGCAGAGCGGTGGTCGCGGCCAATACGGGCATGTTTGGCTGGAACTCAGTCCATTGCCGTCAGGCACCGGCTTCGAGTTCGTCGATAAGATTTTTGGCGGCTCAGTTCCACGAAATTTTATCCCGGCAGTTGAAAAAGGAATCCATGAAGCCCTAGAAAAAGGGGTAATCGCCGGTTATCCGGTAGTCGATGTCCGGGTTACCCTCTATGACGGCTCTTATCATCCGGTAGACTCTTCGGAAATGGCTTTCAAGATCGCCGCTTCCCTCGGTTTCAAAAAAGGTTTTATGGAAGCCAAACCGATTTTATTGGAACCCATTATGCGGGTGGAAGTAATCGTACCCGAAGAATATATGGGTGATGTTATCGGAGACCTGAATAAAAAACGCGGTAAGATTTTGGGTATGGAACCTGATGGCAGAAATCAAACCGTGAAAGCGCTGGCGCCTCAGACGGAACTCGCTAAGTATGCGATTGATCTCCGCTCGATGACCCAAGGCCGGGGTGATTTTAAACTCGAATTTGACCATTATGAAGAAGTTCCCAGCCACCAAGCCGAGGTAATCATCGCCGAAGCCAAGAAACACATGGTGGAAGAGGAAGAATAATAAGTTATTTTTTTATGGAACAAAGGGAGTCCGGAATGCCGGGCTCCTTTTTTAATGGAAGATGGGTTTGGTTAAAATCCTACGCCAAAGAGTTATCGATAATTTCATTGTGGACTTCTATTGCGCCAAATATAAATTGGTGTTGGAAATCGATGGTTCAGTTCATGATTTGTCAGAGGTTTCGGTTCGAGATGAAGAAAAAACCAAAATATTGCAAGAATATGGTTTGAGAGTAATCCGCATTACCAATGCCGAAGTAGATGATGATTCTGAATGTTCAAACCCCCGTTAAATCAAAGTTCGGTACATAATCCTCAGAAGCCGACTCCAAGCCTTGCATAAATCCATCTTCGAAATCCAATTCAGTCATTTTGTTAACCACCGCCTGATATTCGGCCTCGGTAATCCGGCGGTTGATCTCCGGATGTTTCATTGCCTGATACAAGGGGATATATTGGGCCATTACGCTTAAATATACTCCGGATGGCAGATACTCTTTGGCCCATTCCAAACAGCGAAAAGAATCGTCCACACCATCCGGCAGGAGCAGGTGGCGGACAATGACTCCGGAACGCATAATCCCTTGCTCATCCAATATTACCGGACCAACCTGGCGAATCATCTCTAAAATTGCCGAGCCGGCAAAGGCAAAGTAATTAGGGGCTCCATAATACAACTTGCCGATTTCGGGTGAGACGCATTTAAGATCCGGCAGATAAATGTCGACCAAACCCTCCATCATTTTAAGGGTTTCGACTTTTTCATAAGCTGAAGTATTATATACAATCGGGATTTTTAATCCCATTAAACGTGCCATGCGAATCGCCGCAGCAATTTGGGGTACATAGTGAGCCGGAGTTACCAGATTGATATTATGAGCACCATTATATTGGAGATATAGGAACTTTTCAGAAAGCTCATCGATAGTTATTTCACGGCCCAATCCTTCATGCGTGATCGCATAATTTTGGCAAAAACAACATTTCAAATTGCAATTTGAAAAGAAGACGGCTCCCGAACCACGTTCGCCGGAGATGGGAGGTTCTTCCCAGTAATGGAGAGCAACTCGGGCTAATTTGGGCTGAATACCGGCGCCGCAAAATCCTAAAGTGTCATTACGATTTACATGACAGTTACGCGGGCATAGGTCGCAATCCGACATAATTTTTTCAATTTTATTCATGGGGCTGCCTCATCATCATTTTTTTCGAAAGAAGTTCTTACTCAAAAATATACTAAATATCATTTCTCGTCAAGCAATTCAAGAATATTTCATCCGATATCAGTATCAGTATCAGTATTAGTATCGCTATCAGTATTTGCGAAAAGAGTCGAATGGGAACAAAATGGATAGTAAAAGATCCAAAGATTTTGGAAGAAACTTCTTTTTTAAAAATACAAATCAATTATTTTATGTTAAAATGGAAAATGACTTGACAGCAAATGCAGGGAGCGTCATGAAAAGGGGGATAAAGATGGCAAAGCCAGCCATTTTAGTACAGAATTTAATACGCGATTTCGATACCTTCCGGGCAGTTGATGATATTTCTTTAGAAGTTCAGCGCGGTACTAATCTGGGGATCTTAGGGCCCCCAAAAGCCGGTAAGACAACTTTTATTCGCCTTATTCTGGGTTTAATCGCTCCCACCAGTGGGCAAATAGAAGTT
>DNPP01000497.1 GCA_003501365.1 Bacillota bacterium | reverse complement strand
TGGGGGCAGATACAGCCGCCATGGCAAGTTGTTACGCCTTCTTTGGATTCCACCGGGACCTCCGTTGAATAGACCACTTTGACACCATTCTCAATTCCCTTTTCCCGCAAGGCTTTGCGGACCGATTTTGCCAACGGACAAGTATGGGTTTTGCTGATATCGTCGATCCGAAAGGCCAGCGGATCAAACTTATTGCCGGTACCCATTGACGAAATCACCTGGATACTATTCTCCCTGCAATAACTGATCAGATCCACCTTAGACCAGACCGTATCGATGGCATCCACTACATAAGAAA
The DNA here is from genome assembly GCA_003501365.1 of Bacillota bacterium. GTDB lineage: Bacteria > Bacillota > UBA4882 > UBA8346 > UBA8346 > UBA8346. Next base: position 8,636 of record DNPP01000497.1, on the reverse strand, counting down.
TCCTGCCGTGCAAGATCATTTCGATATTCTTGGCATCCAAAAATTCTTTCCAGGAAACCACTACGGCTTCGGGATTGATGGCTTTGACCCGTTCCGCCATGACTTCTACTTTGGGACGACCATAATTTCCTTCCACGGCATGAATTTGCCGGTTGGTATTGGTCAGGCAGATCTCATCAAAATCTACCAGGATCAGCCAGCCTACCCCGGCTCTGGCTAAAGCTTCCACCGTATATGCGCCGACACCGCCCAGCCCGATCACGGCAACTCGGGCGGTGTTTAACTTTTCCAAGCCTTCACTGCCGATTAACAGTTCAGTCCTGCTGAATCGGTGCTGGGCGTTTTCACTCATGTAGGAAAAACCTCCGTTGGAGAAATTGTAATTCGTCTTTTTATTCGGTACTTGGTTTTAAAATCCCTTTTTATTTGGGTTTTGATAACAAAAGTTTACCATCCTTAAAAAGTACATCGCAATTTTAAATTGATGTTGTTGCCAACACACCATAATTCGGGTGTTATTTGGATAATCTGCCAAAACTTATGAACTTTCGGGTTGGCATATTCGGCAATTAAAATATCGGTGAGAATAAGCACACTAAAATAAGCATTGACTTCGCCGAGATCGGGATGTTGCCCTAAAATTGGATTTAGTTCCCTGTAATTATCAGGATTAAGAGCAACGGTACGAGTTTGTCCCCAATCGACAATCCGCAAAACCAATAGACCGGTGTCGGCATAATTCCACTCCGCTAAACAAGGCGTACAAAATAAAAACAGCATAAGAAGGCAAAGGGATAGTATTCTCATTTGCTAATATACCTCGTCAGAAATATTTGGTATATCAGTCTATCCCTAAAGTCAAAAATTTATTCGGTTGATTGGGGTAAAAAAGGGTTGCCGCAAAGAGGTTCCGGATGGTCTCCTACTCCGCAAGGAATTCGGCTATTTTTTTGATTTCAAGATTGGTGATTTTGGGTAGGAGGATTTACCCGGGAGCTTGACATTCATTTTGCTTTTGCAGCGGTATTAGTTGGGAAGCGATTAAAGATACCAGTGGGGCGGCTAAAACAACGCCCAAGCTACCCGAAATGCCTTGGATGATTTCGATTCCAATCGAGTAGGAGTTAATAACTTGGAGATAGGGCAGATTATAAGCATAGTTTAAAATCAAGATGCTGAGTGAGCCGCCCGTATAGGCGAGGATAAGCGTGTTTGCCATCGTGCCGGTGATATCCCGCCCGACATTAACTCCGGCGGCAAATAATTGTTTTTTGGTCAGCGCCGGGGTATGCAGGTAGAGTTCACTCATGGCGGAAGCCACCGAAATGCCGATATCCATAACTGCACCCAGTGAAGCGATGAGAATGCCGGAGAAAAGCAGCCCGCCGATTTGGATATGCGTCATTTGCCCGACAAATAGAAGCGATTCGATATCGGAAACATTGAGACCGGATATCCCGGCGAAATATCCGAAAGTCGCCGCAAAAATGCCGGCAATAATCACCCCGCTTACTGTTCCCAAAATGGCAGCTAATGATTTGACAGTATACCCGCCAATTAGATAAATAGCTACGATAGTAGTCAAAATTACGACCACGGCGGCGGCGAAAAATGGGGAGTAGCCCTTATAAATCATCGGAAGGTATAGAAAGATAATACATATGAATGTAAAGATAAGACCCAATGCGGATGTAAAGCCCTTTTTGCCGCCAACCAGCCAGAGGATCAGTAAGAATAAAGCAACGAAAACATAGATTACCGTTTCACGGTCGCTACTGTATACGGATGAAACACTAAGATTACCGGAAATGCTGGTAATTGTCACTACTTTCATACCCTTTCGGCAGGCCGCTCCGAATAAATAACCGCTGTCGCTGGTGGCATCAACGATTTGACCTTTTAATTTACCCGTTACCATTTGCAATTTCAATACTTGATTGCCATAACGCTTGCCATCCTCAGCCAGATTATCCCTGACGATGGCTACGACCTTCGCTTTTTCAAAGGTCCTCCCTTGGGTATTGACTAAGTCTACTTTGTTAACTTGATTAAAGAAGAATAAGAATACGGCAAATAGGATGGCAAGGCTGACGTGAATGATGATGAGCCATGTTTTTTTATGATTCCAAAATGATTGGACAGTCATTTGAAAAAACTCCCCCTGTTCGATTGTTAAAATACAGGAGCAAGTGAATGACCTGCTCCTGTAGTGGAAAAAAAGACTTATCGAGTGATGCGTCGTTGGTAAGGCTGGAATCATTGCTTGGTTTTTGATTTCACGATGGTATAAGCGGAATCAATCTGGCGACCGGTTTCCGTTTCAAAGGTATTGATGGTGAGACTGGTATCACTAATTTCAATCACGGAATAGGTCGGTTTCCACTCTTGCCATCGGGCAGCGATATAATCCTGCATGCGATTGATTAATTCATAATATTTGCTTCCTGTGGCCGAATTGGCGGTGATGTATAGAGTGCCTTTCGGATTGATGACTTTGTTCGCATTATCACGCTGAACGGTATAGCATTCATTTTGCTGTTGATAAGCAGAGTTTTTCTCGTCGCTCCATTTGACAACACCATTGGCGGCATTGCCGCTATATAGAGTATGCGGTTTGCTGTCGCCGGAAAGTTGATAGGTTCTGGCATAGGAGTGATCATGGCCTTGCAAGACAACATCAATATGGTATTTGTCGATAATGGGCGTAAGCTGAGTCCGCAATGCAATGCCGTCGGAATCGGAATGGTCTTTACCGGAACCGTAGATGTCTTGATGGAAGGCTAGGATTCTCCACTTGGCGTTGGGATTTGCCGCGATGGCTTTCTTAATCAGGACTTCATGGTCGGCGCAATTGTAGTTGTTGGTGTTGATGAAAATAAACAGCGCACTGCCATACGAGTAGTAATACCCGTTACCCGCCGCAGTGGGACTGGTTTCCTCAGTAAACGGATTGGGATTGTTAAAATGATTTTGATAGTTGGTGGTCAGGGAATCGTGATTGCCGATAACGGTTGCGATTGGCATGGATTTTAAGACTCCGGGGCTTAGGAAACCACTGTATTCAATCTCCTGCTGCGGGGTCGCATCATTATTGCTGTAATTAATTTGGTCGCCTGCTGAAAGGATAAAACTGATATCATGATGAGCATTCAGCGCAGTGTGCAGGGTGGCGTTCCAGTTATAGGCATCATTTCTGGCAGCGATTTCAGCTGTTTGCGGATCTTTCCCGTCGGAAGGAATTCTGCCGACTGAAGCGCCAATTTGGGGATCGCCAACAAATATTAGTTTAAAACTGGTAAAATTTTTGGTGCGATAACTGACCGGAGTACTCCATATTCCGTCATTTTCATATTGATAATAATAAGTCGTGTTTTCGGCTAACCCCGTTACAGTCACTTTGCTCGAATAGTATTGAATTCCATCAATGATGCGATGGGCAGTTTGTTTCCCGGAAAAAATTTTGGCATCGCTCATGTTGGCTTTGGTTGCAAATTTTACTGAGGGTTTGCTTGCGGCTGTATGAGAGTACCAACCGAAATTCAATTGGGTTTGATTCGCGCCCGGAGTTAAAGAGATTTGCTCGAGATTGGGTTTGATCCCGTCCCAAGAGGTTTTCCAGTCTTTCCAAGTGTTGTCCCCGGCAGTACCGGCAGCATCATTAAAATGATCGGTCATGGCAGAAGCCGTCATGAGGAAGCCGGAAAGCAATACGACCGATACGACCATGAAAATAAAGATTTTGTTTAGGATCATTCTGTTCATTCTGATTCATTACCTCCTATATTTTTGACTCGACGAATGTCTTTATTATAGGAAGTCTATTTTATAGTAGGATTAAACTTACATGAGGATAGATTAAGCAATTGTAAAGAAATAAATTGATTGACTGTGCATTAAGTGGATTCGAAAGCAAGCAAGAAATCAACATCGATTCGCAGTTAATCACGGATTGGTTGAGCGAATTCAATATTCGGAAATTCCGCCCCATGTTGAGTACGGGTTAACCGCTCAAGGTAAAAAACTTGTGCCAGCTCTGGTCGCATTGAGAGGATGGGCTGAAGAACAGGTGAAATTTGAGAAAGCGATTAAGAAATAAAATCGATTTGCTCCGGTCATTTAGTATTTCATGGTGAATACCGTTCATGGTTACTTACCTTATTGAAGGTATCCTCCTTATAACGAAGTCCCTCGATAACGATGGATTGCAAGCGCTTGAAGCGATTGACATCCGGATCACCCTCAGGTTGTTCTATCGCCAGGAGGGCTGACATCAGAATGAATAAGTCCTTCCCATCGATATCTTCCCGTACCACTTTCGTCTGCTGAGCCCGGCTGAGCAGATTGGCGCAAGCCAAGTGAAAATCCTGGAACACACCGGAGTTTGCCTTCCCGGGATTAAAGGTACCGCTTTTAAAAGCATCTTTTAAAGCCCTGTTCTTAAAACCTTCTTCCAAAACACGTGAAAAGAAACCAAAAAATGCCTTACCCGGATCGGGATGATTCAGCAGAGACTTAGCCTCTGCGGTAAGCCGCTGCTTATAACTGATGTTGACTGCCTCAAACAATGCTTCTTTAGTCGGAAAATGACGATAAATTGTACCGATGCCTACCCCGGCCTCGCTAGCGATTTCACTTATCGGTATGGATAGCCCTTTTTCGGCAAAAATCTTCCGGGCCGCTTCCAGTATCTGCTCTCTATTTTGTTTGGCATCCGCCCGTAAGGATTTTGAATAATCGCCAAAATTGTCCTCACCCGGCTGTGGAATATCGGCCGTCTGGTTCAAAGACTTTTCTTTCTCTGACATGGAGATAATCCCCTTTCTTTTGTTATTTTACATTAAAAATTAGACATTGACAAACGGAACGATGATTCCGTATAATATGATTTATAAACGGAATGATTATTCCACTTATAAAATTTAATTTCTAAGGAGGAGATTTTTGCAAATGTGCACACGATACATGCTATAAAGGAAAGGGGTAATATAATGAGAAAAAACATCATTTTTGTCTTTTCAGGAACAGGCAACAGCTTATGGGCCGCCAAGAAAATCTCAGAAAAACTGGAAAACTGCGAAATTGTATCCATGGGCTGCCATAGTGAATATACCTTAACGGATGAATACGATGTCATTGGTTTTGTCTATCCGACTTATTACCGGGGGGTACCTGCAAGAGTCCAGGATTTCGTTTCGCAATTTGATTTTCAAAATAACAAGAACGCCTATTTTTTTGCCGTTGCTACCTGTGGAAGTATTGACCACGCCGGCAATGCGACAGTTCAGCTGCGCAATTTGCTGAAGCGAAAAGGGATCACGCTCAGTTACGCTGAAAAACTCGATATGTTTTCAAACTATATCATCATGTATAACATGCGTGATACCGTTGCAGAGGAAACCCAGCAATCGGCCCGCGATTTGAAGCCAATTATCGATAACATAAAAAAAAGGACTGTTGATCTGACTGCATCGAGAATCAAACCGTTCCAGCAGCTTATGTATAAGGGGATTATGCACTTTACCCCTCATATGGATAAGTATTTCAATGTATCCGACGCGTGTGCGCATTGCGGTATCTGTCGAAAAGTCTGCCCGGTCAACAACATTGATTTAGGTCAGGACAAAAAGCCATATTTTAAACATCATTGTGAACAATGCTTAGCCTGTATTCAGCATTGCCCAGCGAAAGCCATCAACTACAAGGATAAAACACAAAACCGGAAGCGGTACAGACATCCTGATATTCCGTGGCAGGAACTGGAAAAGTTGAATGGTTAATAATTGTGCCTTTGTAGCAACGCCTCTCAGCTCATTTCGATGTGCACCCCATCAAGCGGGTTTAGATAAAATTATCACGCTTTTGCCTTGATTCCTTTGTTTAAATATAGTAAATAGGAGGAAAACATACATGTCTGATTTGCAAAATCTTAAATCAACGGCCAGCCAGACTTCGTCTGTGCAGCACAATTCCATGGGAGCCGCCGAAGTCTTCGAACAAGTACTTGAAGTGTACCGAACAGGAAATCCGCAACCTTTAATCGATCTATTGGCTGAAGATACAGTGATGGAATTTCCATTCGCTCCACCTAGTCGACCACGGCGGATCGAAGGAAAGAACAATATCCTGAAGTACCTCCAAGCAATTCAGGGAAGTATCACTGTCACAAGTTTTACAGATGTCGAGATCCATCGCATGATTGATCCTGACTGCGTCGTAGTAGAAATGACAGGGCATGGAACTGTGTTGGCAACCGGTGATGCATATGAAAGGCGCTATGTTGAGGTGTGCCACACCAAGAACGGACATATCCATCTCCTCCGGGATTATTGGAATCCACTTGCTTCTCCTGGTACGGGTAGCAACCCCTTTATCTCAGCATCCGACATCTCGGCTGAAAAGAAGCACATTGAGTAGGATAATGCTTAAGCCTGCTTATATGTACATTTAAATTGTTGAGGAGGAATTTATAATGCGTATTTTTGTTACTGGTGCGACAGGAGGCATTGGTTCGGCGGTGGTCCGTGAACTCATCGAAGCCGGGCATCAAGTCGTCGGCCTTGCCCGCTCAGACAATTCCGCCGCAGCGTTGACCGCTGCTGGGGCTGAGGTGCATCGCGGCTCTCTCGATGATCTTGACAGCCTGCACAGTGGAGCGACCGCCGCCGACGGCGTCATTCACCTAGCGTTCAATAACGATTTTATCGACTACGCCAGCGCGGTCGCAGCCGATCTGCGCGCCGTTGAAGCAATGGGAGCCGCTCTCGTCGGCTCCGGCAAGCCTTTCGTGATTACCTCCGGAACATTGATGGTCATGCCAGGGCGCATGGCAACGGAAGAGGACCCGGGGTTGGCCGGATTGCCACGGGTTGAGGCGGAAAACGCGGCCCTCGAACTGGCTAAATGCGGGGTACGTTCAGCGGTAGTGCGGCTGGCCCCGTGCGTGCACGATGCCGATCGGCAAGGCTTTGCCTCACTCCTGATCGGCCTTGCTCGTGATAAAGGTGTATCGGCCTACATCGGTGATGGGTCTAACCGCTGGCCTGCCGTGCACCGGCTTGATGCGGCACACTTGTTCCGGCTAGCCGTGGAATCCGCCCCGGCAGGTTCGCGACTACATGGCGTCGGTGAAGAAGGCATACGATTCCGGGACATTGCCGCGGCCATCGGCAGCCACCTGAACCTGGCGGTGGTCAGTATTTCCCGTGAAGAGGCAGATAAGCATTTCGGTTGGTTCGCGCAGGTCGTCTCAACCGACAATCCGACGTCGAGCGCGTTAACCCAGGAACGGCTGGGATGGAGGCCGGATGGGCCGACACTGATCGCGGACATCGAACAGGCACAGTAACTTCATTGAAATCGATTTGAGCAAAATAATTACCTACATTAAGGAGGACAATATGTCATATTTAGGTGAAAATATACCGAAGCTTGGATTTGGGTTTATGCGGCTGCCGATGATCGGCGCAGAAATTGATATCGAACAGACTAAAGCAATGGTTGATCTGTTCATGTCCAAAGGGTTCAGTTATTTTGACTCTTCATGGGCTTATATCGGTGGAAAATCAGAAGAAGCCATGAAAACGGCAATCGTGGACCGTTATCCCCGGGAAAGCTTTCAAATTGCGACCAAATGCCCTGTTTGGATTGTCAAAACCGCGGCAGAAGCCAAGAATATGTTCCAAACTTCACTCGCGCGCACCGGTGCGGGTTATTTCGATTTTTATCTGCTCCACAATCTGGGAGATAGCCGTACCCAAAGTTTTGATGAATTCGGGATGTGGGATTATGTCCATGAACTGAAAGAAAAAGGTTTGGTGCGACATATCGGTTTTTCAATCCATGACAAAGCCGATGCTTTAGATAAAATTTTGACCGAGCACCCGGAGATGGAGTTTGTCCAATTCCAGCTGAACTACGACGACTGGGAGAGCCCCACCATTCAGGCGCGAAAATGCTATGAAGTGGCAAAAAAGCACCACAAACCCATCGTCGTGATGGAACCGGTGAAGGGCGGCCTCTTAGCGCAGCCCCCGGAAAGCATCCGCAAAATATTTGCAGACGCCAATCCTCATGTTTCACTGGCCTCATGGGCTATCCGCTATGCGGCTTCCCTGGACAATATCATTACAGTGCTCTCCGGAATGTCCACTATCGACCAGGTACGGGATAACGTATCTTTCATGGAAAACTTTCAGCCGCTTAATCAAAATGAACTCGCTGTGATTGAGAAGGCCCGGCAAGCGCTCAGTGAAATTCCTAGTATTCCTTGTACAGCGTGCCAATATTGCGTAAAAGGTTGCCCGCAGAATATATTCATTCCCAATGTTTTTGCGACGTATAATCGCAGGTTGATTTATAACGATTTAGTCGGCGCGAAGAGCCGTTACGGACTTGAAAACAGAATGTACGGTAAAGCCTCCGACTGCGTTGCCTGCGGAAACTGTGAGCGGGTCTGTCCTCAGCATATCGGAATCATCGAAAATATGAAGACGATTGCCCGGGAGTTTGAATAAGAGGGTATGGTCTCCGTATTGCCAACGGCGCCTGCCGGGTGTTCATTGGCGCGATAACTTATCAAACCGCCTTCTTGGATGAAAATGATTTATTTTAGTCTATATAAGTTGAAATAAATAACT
>DNPP01000221.1:1802-3855 GCA_003501365.1 Bacillota bacterium | reverse complement strand
TTAAGTCTGATACCGGTATAATGATAAAATTGACTGTTAAGATATTTAAAATTACCGGAGGTATCCATCATCCAAACTAACTGCGGCAAGGCCTCCGTAAGAATACGGAAACGTTCTTCGCTCTCCCGTAAAGCATTCTCCATTTGTTTGCGTTTTGTTATATTAACAATACTGGCAATCGCTCTTAAAATCTGATCATTATCATTTCTTACCGGAGTGCAGTTCATCACTGTTGTCACTTCCCGGCCATCGTCACGTTGAACGATTATTTCCTCGTTTTCAGTATTCCAGCCATCACGCAAAGCCAAGACCAGCGGCCAATCATCCGGAGGTATTTCGGAGCGATCCGCACGCAACATCTTGATTCTTCTTAATTCCCCCGGCTCCGGACCGGAGGCGGTACCTCTCAGCGGAACCCCCAAGATTTCTTGCGTCGCCAAACTGCTGTAAGTAACTCTTTCGCTCCCCGCTTCGGCGACCATTACTCCGATTGGAATTGTATTCAACATCGCTTCGAGCGTAGCCAAAGCATGGGACAATTCGATTGAACGATTAGTAAGCATGATTTCCAGCTGCTTACGCTCGCTTATATCATGGAAGACGCCCTGAATAACCCGATGTCCAAGATAATGACAGATCCCTCCTATGGATTCCACAATAACCAAACTGCCATCTTTCCGTAAAAGATTGATCTCCTTGGATGGAGTCGAAACTTCCTTGTCCAGGATTAAGCGAATTCGCGATGATGCCAACTCACGGTATTCGGGCGCCACAATATTTAAAATGTTTGTTCCAATTAAATCCTCGGGTTTTTGATATCCCAGCAGTTCTCCAATTGCCGGGTTGGCCTCCAAAATACGGACTCCGTCATGAAGAATAATCGGCTCCGGTGATTTTTTAAATAAATCCTGATAGCGTTCTTCACTCTCTTGCCGTGCAGTCTCCAAACACGCTTTATGGGTCAGTAATTCTTTCTCGACCTTTTTGGCTTCGGTAATGTCGTGCCAGACCGTGACTGTACCGACAATTTTTTTGCCAATTCGCACCGGTCCGGAAGAAGTTTCGACGATCACCTCGCTGCCGTCGGCTTTTTTAACCCTAAATTGTAAACCGCTTACTTTTTCACCACCAAGTGCTCGTGGTGTTGGTTGCTTTTCAAAGACAAGTGTTCTTCCATCTAAGCATTGGCTGGAAACCCGCTGAATAATTTCTTTCACATTAAGTCCAGTTGGATCAAATCCGTAATTAGCAAGAAATGAAGGATTCGCCTTGTATACATTCATTTCGGTATCATAAAGGATAACGACATCATTTTGGGCGGCAAACAATGCCTCAAGCTGGGAATGACTTAATTCCAATTCCGTCAACGCTTTCTGAAGATATTGCCGGGCCGAAAGCTGAGCCTCATCTTTTATTTTCTTTGCTCTTGCACCTGCACCTACACAGTTCACAATTTCATGGCGTTTATATTCGGCGAGTTCTGTACGAAGGTGATCGATCTCCCGCTTCAGAGCGGCAGTCCTCTCTGCGATCAGTTTTTCAAGATTCTCTTGAGAATCAGCAAATTTCCGACGGGTTTTTGGAGTAATCGCTTTATTTTGCTTTTTCGATTGTTTTCGGTTGGTAGTCTGCATGAACTATCTCCCATGTAGAATCAATAACTATTTCAATGATGGGTATTTTAGGAAGTATTGAGAAGGGCAGTCTCTATTGATTATAAGAAGTGAATGAATTTTAAATTAACCGGCTTTTTGGAAAGGATGGCAAGGTGTAAAACAAAGCGCTTAAATTATAATAAATAGTTCTTTAAATTAACAGAAAACCCTTCCATAACTTGGCAAAGAACAAAAACTACCGTTACCATTTTTGCACCCTATTGTTATACTAAGTTGTTTTCAATTAAATAATTATTTATCAAGTATCTTAATATTGAATATCAATTTGCAACATCAATGGTTATGTATTTAATTGCCACTCGGAATTGAAAGAAGAGCTGCTTTTGATAAATTGCTAAATAAATTGCCATAAAACAAGATTCCCGCCATAATTGTGG
>DNPP01000221.1:0-1438 GCA_003501365.1 Bacillota bacterium | reverse complement strand
ATCAACTTATTTTGTTCCACAATATCGGGCATCTCCTATACGATGCCAAACCGGGCCAGGAAGATGGTCGGTGCGTCCCACAAGGAAATCCATCTGCCCTAGTATAAAAAGTTTCTTAAAACCCCCTTTAAACCTTTCCCCATCGGAGGACTTTATTTAGGCATGGAATCAATTTCCAGCCCAAATTTCACATGAGTTACGAATCCAATTTTTAACAGTTGTCCATTATTACCTGAGTGAATTTATAATTACAATTTTCGTAAAATAGCTGGAAATATCTTACTATAATACTAGCAGCGAATTTTGTTTATATTTACCATGAATCCGGCGCGTAACTTTCAAAATTGCTTTAATTCGCCTTGCCGGAACGAGGGTTTGTTTAGACATAAAAATAACCTCCTTATTCTCAAAGAGGATTAAGAAGGTTACTGTTTAAACTGTATTTCGTACAGTAAATCGCTCAAAATCTGGAGCCGGCAATCGGAATTGAACCGATGACCTGCGCATTACAAGTGCGCTGCTCTACCAACTGAGCTACGCCGGCAAATACTCGAAAGCATAAAATATAATACCACAGATGCCGACAGTTTTCAAGCCCTCGGGATAAAGTGGAAACTGCGTCTAAACAAATAATCTCCTGCCAAGGCGCAGAGAAAAAGCAAATATTGAATCCTAACAGAACCTTTTTTTCCTTTCTTTCAGCATCGAGAGAGCGGAAAAACAAAAAAAGGAGAGTCTTTTCCTTGCATTTTTTAATCGCTTTCAGACTTTCTTGGAAAATAAAAAACAGATAAAAATAAAATACATCTGCTCCAGGAAAACCAAAAAGACACCCCTTCCCTCCAAATTTATGCAATCCTTCAAGCCGAGGGAAGGGGCCGGGGGTCAATGTCATAAAGCTATAGCTACATTTTCTGGAAGAAATAAAACTGAAAATTAGGGCGTAGACCTCTCTCTTGCTCTCCCCCCAATGAAGTATTTTAATGAAGTGGATTCAGTGGGAGAGTAACCGATGTCTTCGTAGTCTAAAAGCTTTTAGAGATCAACGGCTGGGGTTACTCTTCCACTGAAACAACCACTTTGAACAACATCTTTGGGGAAGAGCAAGAGTTAGGTTAAATAGACATCTCGAACATATCCCATTTTATGGAAGCTTAACTTTATGACATTGGGCCGCGGGTTAGGTGATGATTTTAGACCCTCAAAGCCGCTAAATTCAACTTTTCATTTCTTCCGCCACTCTAAACGGATCACTGCTAACTACACTGGCCGCATACAACTCCATCGCCCCAATGTCCGCGGTCTTATTATTCGGATCGCCCCGGTCCACGATCCGCACCACCGCCGGGAACCCGCTCCAATCCTCACTACTTTCGGCCAACGGCGGCACATATAATACCAGATTGAAACTGCTCACACACATGCCCATCAACTTCTC
>DNPP01000049.1 GCA_003501365.1 Bacillota bacterium | reverse complement strand
CTGCTTTATGTAGTCAAAACTCCGGTAATCTTAATAGTCATGGCTTTATTAGCGGTAGTCAACATCTTCGCCTTCAACTTCAACGTGTTAATACCGCTCTATGCCCGTAGTGTTTTTAAAATTGGGGCGCAAGGCTTCGGCGTGCTCATGGCGACCAATGGAATCGGCGCAGTTCTTGGCTCCATTATTCTGGCTGCCCATAGTGGAGATAAGCGGCAGCAACCTAAAAGAATTGTTTTGGCCGCAGGCTGTATGTGTATTTTTGAATTATTGATGGTACCGGTCCATAGTCAACTACTGGCAATCCTGTTATTAGCCCTGGTCGGCTTTTCCATGATCGCCTTTACCACATCGGTAAATTCACTAATCCAAGTACAGACACTGGATAACATACGCGGCAGGGTCATGAGCATTTATACCTTAGTATTCATGGGACTGAGTCCCATCGGCAATTTTTTCAGCGGCTGGGCCGCTCATATCTGGAACGCCCCGGTTAGTCTGGGATTGGGAGCAGTCATCTCTCTCGGTTTCATCATCTTACTAATTATCCGTTATCCGAGAAATCTTTTCTCATAAGAATCGCAATCTCCTCGTCACTGAGCTCCCGGTACTCTCCCAACTCCAGTGCCGGATCAAGGCAGAGCTCGCCCATTGCAATTCTCTTTAAATAGACCACTTTCTTATCAAGCGCTTGAAACATTCGTTTGATTTGATGAAACTTCCCTTCGTGGATTATTACCCTAACCTCACTCAACTCGCCGGATTGAAGCAGTTCCAACTCTGCGGGTAGAGTCCGGTAGCCGTCATCAAGTAAAACACCGTCCCGGAATGCCGCAAAATCATCGGGTCCAACCGCTCCGGTAACCCGCGCCAGATAATATTTGGGAACATGCTTCCTAGGCGTAAGCAATTGATGACCTAACTCTCCGTTATTGGTCAATACCAGCAACCCTTCGGTATCCTTATCCAGACGGCCGACTGGAAAGATTCCTTTATTCCGGTATTTGGGGTCAAGCAAGTCCAATACCGTCCGCTCCCGGTCATCATCAGTAGCCGAGATCACTCCGGCCGGTTTGTTAAGCATCAGATAGATAAATTCCCGGTAGCGGATCACTTCACCCCAACAGGTTACTTTATCTTGTAACTCTGCCACCCGATAGCCATCATCACGAATGATTTGATCATTGACGGTAACTTGGCCGGCCCGGAGCAATTTCTTCACCGCGCTCCGGCTGCCGCAACCCATATTGGCTAAGTAACGATCGAGACGCAAGTAGACACCAACCTTCATTCGATCTTTAAATGTATTATACAATATTTGGGCTGCCATGGATCATCCGGAGAAATTTAAAGAAACGGACAATCGCCCGGAATAACAAAAAACCAGGGCACCCAATTAACTGGAATACCCCGGTATTTTACCAAACCCATTAATTATTATTTTGCTCATCGGCTGGCGGAACTGTTTGATCCTGATACTGATCCTGCGCCGTAGGATTTACTGCCGGAGCTCCCTTCTTATCGGGCGTTTCTTTTCCGGTAGCATTCTGTGCCCCTGGACCTGCACCTGCAGCTACACCGTCTTGCGATTTCGATTGATCGGCTCCTCCGGAGTCAGCCCCATCCGCTGTACTCTTTTTATCAGGGAAAAACCAGTTCCAAAGCCTATACGCGGTACTCTGCGGCACCGTATTCTCTTTGAACACTTCTTTATACGCGCCGTTACCCATCCAACCCGGCACCGCCTGACCATTCTCCGGATTGACATCGGCCCAGATAATCCCCGGCGGTTCCGGAAAATCCAGTACCGGCCGTCCATCCGTAACCCGTCGCATATATGTCCCCCAGACTTGAGCCGCGCTGGAACTACCGATATTTCCCCATTTTTTATAAATCATCGGCTGCTTCTGACTGTCATTGCCGATCCAGACCGCAGTTAGAAGATCCGGTGTATAGCCTATAAACCAGGCATTGGTATAATCACTGGTAGTCCCGGTTTTACCCGCAACCGGACGATCCCCTAATTTCGCCTGGACACCGGTGCCTCCGTTTACTACGCTCTCCATCAAAGAAGTCATAATATACGCGTCCTGCGGCGAAAGTGCCTGTTCACCGGAACTTCCGGACGAATACTCTTTCACCAGATTACCTTGTCTGTCAACCACTTTTCGTAATGCCAGCGGCTTACTATAAATCCCGCCATTGGCAAATGGCGTATATGCCGCTGCCAACTCGAGAGGGGTAACTCCTTTCGTCAATCCTCCCAAAGCCAACGGAGCCAAACCATAATCGTTCACCGATCCGCTCTTGACTAAGTTAATCCCCATTTTTGCCATTTGCTCAGCAACCCGATCTACTCCAACCTGCTGCAATAATTGCACTGCTACACTGTTGATCGACTGTTTCAACGCTTCCCGCAACGTCATCCGGCCCTTAAATGTATGATCATAGTTTTCGGGCTTCCATTCCGTACCGTCCGCCATTGTAATCGAGAGCGGTTTATCCTCAAAAATAGTAGCTGCCGTATAACCTTGCCCGATTGCCGTGGCGTAAACGAAGGGCTTAATCGCCGAACCCGGCTGACGGTACGCCCTGATACTGCGATTATACTGACTTTTACCGTAATTGCGGCCGCCCATCATGGCGAGTATTGCTCCAGTTCGCGGGTCTAATGTAATCAACGCCGCCTGAGGCTGCACTTTAGCGGCTACTGTTGGTATTGAAAGCATGGCCGCTTCGGCCTGCCGTTGATAGTTTAGATCTAAAGTAGTATAAATCTTATAGCCACCGTAACGTAACTGTTCCTCAGTAAACTTTTCATTACTCAACAGATACTGGCGTATATAGTCAAGGAAATATGCCCCGACTGAGGCCACCTCCTGGCGGTTAACCACATGCAACCCACGGGCGGCTGCCGCTTTATACTGAGCTTCCGATATATATTTCAAATCGGCCATTCGCTTAAGAACCACATTTCGCCGTCCCTTGCAAGCTTGAGGATTGCGGATCGGCGAGTAATTTTCCGGGCTTTGAATGATCCCCGCAAGTAACGCCGATTCCTCTAAATTCAAACCGCTAACCGATTTCCCGAAATAATAGCGCGAGGCTGCTTCTACCCCAACATTGCCGTGGGCCAGATATACGCTGTTCAAGTAAAGTTCCAAAATCTCTTTTTTGGTATAGACCTTCTCGATCTCTAAGGCATACGTGATATCCTCGATCTTACGGGAAATAGTTCTTTCCTGGGATAGCAGAACAATCTTGGCCAATTGCTGGGTAATGGTACTACCCCCCTCAACCGGTCCTCCCGGAATCAAATCCTTGACTACGGCTCTGGCTATTCCGCGCAGATCAATCCCATTATGCTGATAAAACCGGGAATCTTCAATTGCTACCGCCGCGTTCTGCAGATTCTTGGGAATCTTATTGATGGGAGCCCAAATCCGGTTATAATAATAAAGATTCCCAATGAGTTGGTTGTTACGGTCATAAACTGCCGAAGCCATGCTGATATTCTCCAGCTTCAACCGCATGTCCTTAGTTAGCACAGCGCCATAAGCGACCACGGAACAAAAAACGAATACGATTGCGACAATCGCTAATTTTCGTTTCATATCATCATCTCCATAAGAAACATAATATT
>DNPP01000345.1:1420-7737 GCA_003501365.1 Bacillota bacterium | reverse complement strand
GCCACTTTTTTTAGAACATCAACAGCGGTTTGAAGAGGAATAATGAAACTAATGGTAAGAAATTTCACAGCCACTAAATAAATTAAAAGAATCAATATTACGGTTATAATCAATACGCTTGTAAAGATGAAAACATTGGTTTTAATGACTTCATCCATTGATTCCCCGGCAAATAAGATTCCTAGCGGTTTATTATCCGGCCCCAATAACGGCATATACGTGGCGAGGTAGGGCCTACCAAGAATCATAGCATTACCTACATATTTGCGATTTTGTTTCAGAACGAGCTGTACAATCTGGGGATTTAACTTGGTACCTACGGCACGCTTGCCATTCGCTTTAATTGTGGTGTCAAGTCGGATATCCTTTAAAAAGATGGTGGCATCGGTTTTAAATGTTCTTTTAATCGCATCCACCAACTCCGGTCGATCAAGACGGTAACCTGCGGATATCACCCCGACAATTTGTCCGGCGCCGTTTTTGACCGGCACTCCTGCCCGAGCAGATAACTTGACGGCGGTTCCTTTTTCGATAGCCGCAAAAGGCGTCCCTTGAAGGGCTTTTGCCACGTTAGTTTGATTGGTTACGCTATCGCCATAGTTGGAAGGCTCATGAGTTCTGGCGATTACAATTCCATTCGCATCGGTGACAGTTACAAAGTCGATATCCGATAGTTTTACTAGATGAGAAAGTGAACTTAAAACTGCTCCGGTGTTATGCTCAGAGATTGCTGAAACTACATTCGGTTGTACTGCAAATATTTTAGCGTAGTTTAAGGCGCCGCTTTTATAACGGTCGAGCGACTCCTGAAGGCCATATAAAGCGTTGTTAGAGTTTCGCTCTGCAATATTTCTGCTGTAATTGAAGAAGAATAAAAGAGTAGTACCGACGGTAGTCACAACTGCCAGGATGATGACGAACATCACAAATAACGGTAATTTTTTCTTAATACTGATGTCGTTTAATTTGCGCAGGCTAAAGGTCTGGATATCCAGTTTGATTTTTGAGTTTTGATGGGGGGATTTTTCTGTATGTGATTTCATGTTTTTTATCCCTTCATAAGTTAAGTGTTTCTACGAAATATTATCGGCATAAATTAGCCGATCATGATATTTTTTTATAAACACTAGCTAAAAGTTGGTGGATGTCGCATAGCGATCCTGTTAGGTATGGTTTGGAAAACAAAAGCAGCTGAGAGTCTTCTCTCAGCTGCTGTGTTCCCATTTGTCTTAAATAAAGAGATTGACGTTCCCTGTTTCGGCTGCGGCCAGATAGGAAGCCACGCCGCCAATCTCGACTCCCTCCACCAACTCTTCGGGTTTGATTCCCATTACATCCATTGACATCTGGCAAGCTACCAGCTTGATCCCCATCATCTTGGCTTGGGCGATCATACTCTCCAGTGCCGCGACATTTTTTTTCTTCATAACCATCCGGATCATTTGAGGGCCGATACCGACCATATTCATTCGCGACAACCCTAACTTAGTTGAACCACGCGGCATCATCATCCCAAACATCTTATCCAATAAGCCTTTTTTAACCTTAACCCGTTTGGGTCTGCGCAAGATGTTCAATCCCCAGAAGGTAAAGAACATCGTCACTTTGCGTCCCATGGAAGCTGCCCCGGTTGCAATAATGAAAGAAGCAATGGCTTTATCCAAATCGCCGCTGAAAACCACGATGGTTTTATCTTGAGGTAGACTCTGAGCTGTAGCCTCCGTTGGTATGGAAGAGCCTTTGCGAATCCGGGCAACGATACGGCCGGGGTTGCGTTCCAATTTAAGCAGAGTATTACCGGTTCTTGAACACCAGGCTTCGACGTCATTGGCGAAGCCGGGATCGGAGGCGGCAATCTCCAGGACTTCTCCTTCACCCAGTTGCTGCATTCGATTAAAAAGCTGTAAAATTGGCCCCGGGCATTGCAAACCACAGGCATTGACTTTAATAATATCACTCATCTCCGACTTTACCTCCTCGGCTTCATTGCGGGTGAAAGCAGTATCAAGGGTTCCCGGATGGGTTGGATCCTGAGATTGGGACAGTAATTCCATTTCTTTACGGACGATCTGCAAGGTTTTATAGCCGCCGCTTAGATTTTTAACCAACGGGAAACCGTTTTGAGTCAGGATCCGGGCTGCGATATAGGCCCGCAACCCCACTTGACAGTTGACGACAATCTCGCGATCTTTGGGGAGTTCCATCAGACGGCCCCGTAGTTCATGAAGTGGAATGTTTACAGCGCCGGGGAGGGTACCCAGTTGGACTTCAACGGGTTCCCGCACATCCAAGAAGAAACGGTTTCCCTGATCTTCGGTGGACATGAGCACCTGATCCCACGTGACTACGGCCATGTCTTGGCGGATAACGTTGGAAGCTGTATAACCGGCGATATTTACCGGATCTTTAGCCGAAGAGAAAGGTGGGGCATAGGCTAACTCCAATTCGGTCAAGTCTAAAACGGTTTTCCCAAAACGTAAGGCGGTGGCGATCACATCCAACCGTTTATCAACTCCTTCATATCCGATGATCTGGGCCCCCAATATACGCCCGCTCTCCGGAGCAAATAACAACTTGATGGTGAGCGGCGACGCCCCGGGGTAGTACGAGGCGTGAGAGTTCGGATGGGTGATAGAGGTTAAATAGGAGATACCCCATTTCTTTAAAGATTTTTCATTCAATCCGGTAGAACCGGCTGTTAAATTAAATACCTTGACGATAGCGGTGCCTTGAGCGCCGTGATAGCTTTCATCCCGACCGACAATGATATCCGCCAGCATCCGGCCCTGGTGGTTGGCAGGACCTGCCAACGGCAGCCAGCTTTGTTTTCCGGAGACGATCTCCCGGATCTCCACCGCATCTCCCACTGCATAAATATTAGGATCGGAGGTCAGCATCCGTTCGTTGACTTGGATCGCTCCGGTGGCGCCTAGCTGTATGCCGGCATCAGCGGCCAGTCTGGTCTCGGGTCTTACTCCGACTGCCATAATCACCATATCGCTAACAATCTTTTGACCATTGTTTAAGATAATCTCAACCGACTTGCCGGTTTCACCGATTGCAGCCAGCCCATTACCTAAGATTAAATCCACACCGTTACCGCGCAGCTCCTGATGAACCATTGCCGCCATTTCATAGTCAAGATTATTTAATACTTGGGTGGCTGCCTCGACCAGGGTCACTTTGATATGAGATTCGGTAAGGTTTTCAGCCATCTCGAGACCTATAAATCCGCCGCCGACCACTACCGCAGAATTGATCGGATGTTCGGTGAGGTATTGCTTGATGCGGTCAGTATCGGGGATATTGCGTAACGTAAATACCTTGGTGGACTCGGTTCCCGGAATCTTGGGGATAATGGGAGTAGAACCCGGTGAAAGGACCAGTTTATCGTATGTTTCAATATACGTGCGCCCTTGTTGTAGATCCTTGATTACTAATTCCCGTTTGGCGGCGTCGATTTTTAGCGCTTCATGCCTGACCCGGACATCGATATTGAAACGTTTCTTCATGCCCTCGGGGGTTTGCAGGAAGAGTTCATCCCGGTCGCTGATCACCCCGCCGATGTAATAGGGGAGGCCGCAATTGGCATAGGAGATGGCATCACCTTTTTCCAAGATCACGATCTCCAGTTGTTCATCCAAACGCCGCAGTCGGGCGGCGGTACTGGCCCCTCCGGCGACTCCGCCGATAATTACAATTTTCTGATTCATATCATTCACTCCTTAAATAAAGCCTGCACTATTTTTTTGACATCCTCGTTCACTACTTGGTAAAAGATTTCCACACCTTGACGGTTGCCCTTAATGATTCCGGTATCCCGCAATTTACTGAGGTGCTGGGAGATGGTGGACTGAGGAATCTGCAAACAGTCCTGCATCTTATTAACATTGCATTCTCCTTGTTCCAAAAGGCCGCGCACAATACAGAGCCTGATGGGGTGGGCAACAGCTTTTAGGATTTCGGCTTTGGCGGCAAGCATTTCCATATCATTCGGGCGTTTCATAAATGGGGCCCCCTTTTAATCGTAATATTATTATATTACGATATTACAATATATGCAAGAATACAAAGCCATATTTGACATCATAATATATCATAGTATAATATAGTACAAAAAGGCAACAATCAACAGGAATAGACAAGATGAAAATATTGCAGCGGCGATTTGTATTGCAAAAACCTTTACGTCTCCTTTTTTGTGCACCGGTCTTTATTGGCCTAATCTTTTTTTGTTCCGTAAAATTAGCCGTAGTTGAAAAACCGAGACAAGATTATTCGGGGTTAGACTCATTTATCAATGCTAAAATGAAGCAACACCGGGTCCCCGGCCTTTCCATGGTGATCCTGAACGATCAAGAAACGGTATATCGTAGGGAATATGGAGTTAAAAATGCCGAAACGGCAGAACCTGTTGATGCGGATACTATTTTTCAGGCCGCGTCATTTAGTAAGATGTTAACGGCCTATGCCGCAATGATATTGGTGGAAAACGGAAAGCTGGCTTTGGATGTACCGCTCAGTCATTATTTAAAAAAGCCCTACCTTCCCGATCCCGATGATGCCAATCACATAACCCTCCGGATGATCCTTAATCATACGTCCGGTCTTTCCAATGATTCCGACGGCAACGACCGCCAGGTATATTTTACCCCTGGAAGCCAGTTTTCGTATTCCGGGGCCGGATTTCGTTACCTTCAACAAGTGATGGAAGATGTAACCGGAGTCCCGTTTGCAAAATTTATGAAACAAACATTATTTATGCCTTTAGCAATGGACTCGAGCTCTTTCCGATTTAAAGAAAAACTGCTTCCTTTAATGGCGAATGGGCATGAAGCGGGGGTGGCTTTTCCCATTTCCCCCAAAGCTGTCAATGCCGCTTATAGTTTGTTGACAACCCCTACCGATATGGCGAGTTTTATGAAAGAGGTGCTTCGCCCAACCCTTTTGAAGCCCGAAACCGTTGCCGGAATGCTGGAACCTACGGTTAAATGGCGGGAAAATATTTACTGGGGATTGGGATTTGGGATTCTCAAATCTCCCAATGAAGATTTCTTATGGCATTGGGGTAATAATTATTATTATTGCAACCTCCTGATTGCCGGCAAAGAATCTAAACAAGGCATTATTATCATGACTAATGGTAACACCGGGATGCGACTGGCGGAGCGATTGGCCATTCGAGTGATCAATCGTTATTTTCTCAAACCGGATCAAGGTTTAAACCCGGGAACGTTTGATTTTATCCAATAAGATTATATTTATTTTGGGCAGGGCAAAACTATCTCAAAAAAGAAGGATTTTAAATGAGCAATTTTAAGCAAAAAGTTGAGCCAAATGATTGTCTTTGGGATATCAGTCTAATTGGTCAATATGGCAGCGGGCAAATTTAAATGATTGAAAATTTCAAATTTTGAATAGGCAGAGATATGGACAGTATATTACTTATACTATTAGGCTTAGTGGCCGGCGTCATGAGCGGATTGATTGGGATCGGCGGGGGAGTCATCATCGTTCCGGCACTGGTCTTTTTATTCAAACTCTCCCAGCACCAGGCCCAAGGAACGACATTGGCTTTGATGATTCCCCCGATTGGGATATTAGCAGTTTGGTCTTATTATAAACAGGGTGCGGTAGACTTTAGGATTGCCGCTTTAGTTGCTTTAGGCTTTCTGATAGGGGGCCTTGTCGGCGCCAAATTGGTGGCCGGTATATCCGATATTTTATTGGAGAAGATTTTTGGCGTGGTGATGCTCTTGATTGCGCTAAAGATGATCTTCGCAAGATAAAATACTATCTTTGCTCTTGAACTTCATTACCCGCATGGCATTTAAGACAGCTAACAGCGCCACACCCACATCAGCAAATACCGCCTCCCACATGGTGGCTATTCCAGCGGCTCCCATCAACAGAACAATTCCTTTAACGCCTAAGGCCAGATAAATATTTTGAGTGACTATCATCCGGGTCCGTTTGGCGATTTTAATCGCACCCGCCAGTTTAGAGGGCTCATCAGTCATCAATACAACGTCGGCGGCTTCAATCGCTGCGTCGGAGCCAAGGCCGCCCATGGCTACGCCAATGTCGGCGCGGGCCAAAACCGGGGCATCGTTGATACCGTCACCCACAAATACCAGTTTTCCTTTGGGGGATTTTTCCCTTGCCAGTAGTTCCAGTTTTTCCACTTTTTGATCCGGTAATAATTCGGCATGAATCTGGTTCAATCCAAGTTCTTTTCCCACAGCCTCGCTGACTAGCCGGTTATCTCCGGTGAGCATTACCAGTTTCTTGACACCAAGCGCTCTCAATTCATGGAT